>NZ_JBICLK010000016.1:0-166641 GCF_043105275.1 Pseudomonas sp. TYF_14 | reverse complement strand
CTTTACACAAGAGCTTCGCAAATATCGCATATCCGAATTCGCTGGGCTGTCCATCTGGACATTCCGGCAACAGAATTTCTTGACGACCATAGAGCATTGGAACCACCTGATCCCATCCCGAACTCAGTAGTGAAACGATGCATCGCCGATGGTAGTGTGGGGTTTCCCCATGTGAGAGTAGGTCATCGTCAAGATTCATTTCGCAAAACCCCTATCTGCGCACGCAGGTAGGGGTTTTGTCTTTGTGGGCTTAAAAATCCTGGCCTTGCCAATGCTCCTCCCTGTGATTGCGATACGCGGCCTCTCCTGCAGGCCCTTTTCCTATGCAAGCCAACAGCCCATGGCTATCATGCCTGCCTTATTCCAAGTCGAGACTGGCATGCTGAAGTTGTTGAATCTCCTCAAGGACGGTCGGTTCCATTCCGGAGAAGCTCTGGGGGCAGCCCTAGGGGTGAGTCGCAGCGCAGTTTGGAAACAGCTGCAGCATCTGGAAAGTGAGCTGAACCTCACCATTCACAAAGTTCGTGGGCGCGGTTACCAGTTGGCCGCGCCACTGGCGTTGCTTGAGGCGCAGGCAATCGCCGGATTCGCCGTGGGCGAACAGTGGCCGGTATTCATCCACGAAACCATCGATTCGACCAATGCCGAAGGCTTGCGCCTTGCCAGTGAAGGGCAGGCGGCTCCATTCCTGGTTCTGGCTGAGCGCCAGAGCGCCGGACGCGGTCGGCGCGGCCGGCAGTGGGTCAGCCCATTTGCTGAAAATCTCTATTACAGCCTGGTCCTGCGCGTCGATGGAGGCATGCGTCAGCTCGAGGGGTTGAGCTTGGTAGTGGGGTTGGCGGTAATGCGCACCTTGCAGGCGTTCGGTGTAAAGGATGTCGGGCTCAAATGGCCTAACGATGTGTTGGTACGTGGGCAGAAGATCACCGGGATTCTCCTGGAATTGGTAGGCGATCCTGCAGATGTCTGTCATGTGGTGCTAGGCATTGGTATCAATGTAAACATGCAGGTGAACGAACAGGTCGATCAGCAGTGGACTTCTATGCGGCGTGAGGTTGGTGCAGCCATAGATCGCAATCACTTGGTCGCGCTGCTCAGTCAGCAGCTACAGCACGAATTGGCGCGTCATCGTCGCTACGGCTTTGCCGCATTCCAGGAGGAGTGGGAGCAGGCGCACTTGTGGCAGGGGCGCAATGTATCGCTGGTTGCTGGTAGTACACGTATTGATGGCGTGGTTCTTGGCGTCGACGGGCAGGGTGGTTTGCGCCTTGAGGTGGACGGGATGGAAAAGAGCTTCAGTGGTGGTGAGCTCAGTTTGAGGTTGCGTGATGATTCTTGAGCTCGATTGCGGTAACAGCTTCATCAAGTGGCGGGTGATCCATGTTGCCGATGCTGTGATTGAAGGTGGTGGGATCGTCGATTCCGATCAGGCGCTGGTGGCGGAAGTGGCTGCGCTCGCTTCAGTGCGTCTCACGGGTTGCCGTATTGTCAGTGTGCGCAGCGAAGAAGAGACCGATGCGCTTTGCGCGTTGATTGCTCAGGCATTTGCCGTGCAGGCGAAGGTTGCCCACCCTGTCCGTGAAATGGCAGGTGTGCGCAATGGCTATGACGACTATCAGCGCCTGGGTATGGATCGTTGGCTGGCGGCGTTGGGGGCATTTCACCTGGCCAAGGGCGCGTGCCTGGTGATTGACCTGGGTACCGCGGCAAAAGCGGACTTCGTTTCTGCAGATGGCGAGCATCTTGGGGGCTACATCTGCCCAGGTATGCCATTGATGCGTAGCCAGCTGCGCACTCACACCCGTCGGATCCGCTATGACGATGCCTCCGCGGAGCGCGCATTGAGCAGCTTGTCACCAGGTCGCTCGACTGTCGAAGCGGTAGAGCGCGGTTGCGTATTGATGCTCCAGGGCTTTGCCTACACCCAGCTTGAGCAGGCTCGTGTGCTATGGGGTGAGGAGTTCACCGTGTTCCTCACTGGCGGTGATGCGCCACTGGTGAGGGCGGCCCTGCCACAGGCGCGGGTCGTGCCTGACCTGGTTTTCGTTGGCCTGGCAATGGCTTGTCCATTGGATTGAGGTGCCTATGCGCTGGTTGTTTCTGCTGTTACTGGTGCTCAACGTCTTTTATTACGTATGGCATCAGCAGGAAGCCCCGCTGAAGGTCAAGGAAGTCGCCCCGTTGTCGCTGTACAAGGGGAATCAGCAAGAAATCCGTCTGTTGCGTGAAACAGGTGTGTCGGCACCGCCCAAGCGTCGTGATGAATGCCTGGTGGTCGGTGGCGTGAAGGGGCAGGAGCAGTTGGATGCGCTGCGTCAACGCCTGCTGAGTCTGGATATTGCCACCTTGCCGGTATCAGGACAGCTGCCGGGGGCGGATGGTCGCTGGCTCAAGGTTGCTCCGGAAAGCGAGCGTTTGCTGGACCAAACGGTGCTCTTGGCTCTTTCCAATGATTTCAAAGACTTAAAACATAAAATTATTTTCTGCCAGGGTATTGCAACTGACGAATAGCTTGATAGAATGGCGCCCGCTTCACAGGGAACACCACTCAGGTGGTAGAACTGGAAGCGGTGTCAAAGCAGCTAAGTTTCAGATTTGATTGAAAAAATTTGAAAAAACGCTTGACACTAGGACGGCAGACAAATAGAATGCCGGCCACATCTGGAGGGATTCCCGAGCGGTCAAAGGGGACGGACTGTAAATCCGTTGCGAGAGCTTCGAAGGTTCGAATCCTTCTCCCTCCACCAGTTTTAGCGAGAGCCGCAAGCTCCGCGGGTATAGTTTAGTGGTAGAACCTCAGCCTTCCAAGCTGATGATGCGGGTTCGATTCCCGCTACCCGCTCCAAGTTTGCCGGATTTTGCACAAAGTGTTTCGCTCTTGTAGCTCAGTTGGTAGAGCACACCCTTGGTAAGGGTGAGGTCAGCGGTTCAAGTCCGCTCAAGAGCTCCATATAAACAAGGCAGATATGAAAATATCTGCCTTTGTTTTATCAGTGCAAGACTATTTCTTCTGCGGAGGATTGTATCGATGGCTAAGGAAAAGTTTGATCGTTCCCTTCCCCACGTTAACGTCGGCACTATCGGCCACGTTGACCACGGTAAGACCACTCTGACCGCAGCTCTGACTCGCGTTTGCTCCGAAGTTTTCGGTTCGGCAATCGTTGAGTTCGACAAGATCGACTCGGCTCCGGAAGAAAAAGCGCGCGGTATCACCATCAACACCGCTCACGTCGAGTACAACTCGACCATTCGTCACTACGCTCACGTTGACTGCCCAGGTCACGCTGACTACGTGAAGAACATGATCACCGGTGCTGCCCAGATGGACGGCGCGATCCTGGTTTGCTCGGCCGCCGATGGTCCGATGCCACAAACCCGTGAGCACATCCTGCTGTCCCGTCAGGTAGGCGTTCCGTACATCGTGGTCTTCCTGAACAAGGCTGACCTGGTAGACGACGCTGAGCTGCTGGAACTGGTCGAGATGGAGGTTCGCGACCTGCTGTCCACCTACGACTTCCCAGGCGACGACACTCCGATCATCATCGGTTCCGCTCGTATGGCGCTGGAAGGCAAAGACGACAACGAAATGGGCACTACCGCTGTCAAGAAGCTGGTAGAAACTCTGGACAGCTACATTCCTGAGCCAGTTCGTGCTATCGACCAGCCGTTCCTGATGCCGATCGAAGACGTGTTCTCGATCTCGGGTCGTGGTACCGTTGTTACCGGTCGTATCGAGCGTGGCATCGTCCGCGTTCAGGATCCGCTGGAAATCGTTGGTCTGCGTGACACCACCACCACCACCTGCACCGGTGTTGAGATGTTCCGCAAGCTGCTGGACGAAGGTCGTGCTGGCGAGAACTGCGGCGTTCTGCTGCGTGGTACCAAGCGTGACGACGTTGAGCGTGGCCAGGTTCTGGTCAAGCCAGGTTCGGTCAAGCCGCACACCAAGTTCACCGCAGAAGTCTACGTCCTGTCGAAGGAAGAAGGCGGTCGTCACACTCCGTTCTTCAAAGGCTACCGTCCACAGTTCTACTTCCGTACCACTGACGTGACCGGTAACTGCGAACTGCCGGAAGGCGTTGAAATGGTAATGCCAGGTGACAACATTCAGATGACTGTTACCCTGATCAAGACCATCGCAATGGAAGACGGTCTGCGCTTCGCTATCCGTGAAGGCGGTCGTACCGTCGGCGCCGGCGTCGTAGCAAAAATTATTGAATAAGTAGTTGATTTACTTGATCAGGCCGGTATAATGGCCGGCCTGATACAGCGTTACAGGTCAGTAGCTCAATTGGCAGAGCGACGGTCTCCAAAACCGTAGGTTGGGGGTTCGATTCCCTCCTGACCTGCCATTTCACCTCGGTGTGATGGCTTTCTTCTTACAGGATCCTCCTCGATGACCCCCAAAACTGAAGCCCAAGAATCGCGTTTTGATCTGTTCAAGTGGCTGGCTGTAGTGGCTTTGGTGGTTGTTGGTGTTGTGGGTAATCAATATTACTCCGGCTCTCCAATCCTGTATCGCGTTCTTGTACTTCTCGTCCTTGCTGCTGTCGCGGGCTTTGTAGCTCTGCAGACTGCGAAGGGCAAGTCGTTCTTTGCGCTGGCGAAGGAAGCTCGTACCGAGATTCGTAAAGTCGTGTGGCCGACCCGCCAGGAAACCACCCAGACCACGCTGATTGTCGTGGCTGTCGTGCTGGTTATGGCACTGCTGCTGTGGGGGCTCGACTCCCTGCTCGGCTGGGCGGTCTCCTTGATCGTTGGCTAAAGGTGTCCCGTGGCTAAGCGTTGGTATGTTGTGCATGCTTACTCGGGTTACGAGAAGCATGTAATGCGCTCCCTCATCGAGCGCGTCAAGCTGGCTGGCATGGAAGACGGTTTCGGCGAGATCTTGGTCCCGACCGAAGAAGTCGTCGAAATGCGCAACGGCCAGAAGCGCAAGAGTGAGCGTAAATTCTTCCCTGGCTATGTACTGGTCCAGATGGAGATGAATGAAGGGACTTGGCACTTGGTCAAGGACACCCCTCGCGTGATGGGCTTTATTGGCGGTACTGCTGACAAGCCTGCGCCGATTACCGATAAAGAAGCTGAGGCCATCCTGCGTCGCGTTGCTGACGGTAGCGATAAGCCGAAGCCCAAGACGCTGTTCGAGCCAGGTGAAGTGGTTCGAGTCATTGATGGTCCGTTCGCTGACTTCAATGGTAGTGTCGAAGAAGTTAACTACGAAAAGAGTCGCCTGCAGGTTGCGGTGCTCATTTTCGGTCGCTCTACTCCGGTGGAGCTCGAGTTCAGCCAGGTCGAAAAGGTCTAGGCGGACGAAGCATCCCATACCCCGCAGCCCTGTGTGCTGCGGGGTTTTGTCGTCACTGGGATAAAACGCAAGTCATCCGGGGAGCCATCAGGCGTTCGTACCCGATTTTGGAGTAGCTCATGGCTAAGAAGATTCAGGCTTACATCAAGCTGCAAGTTAAGGCCGGCCAGGCCAACCCAAGCCCACCCGTTGGTCCAGCACTGGGTCAACATGGTGTGAACATCATGGAATTCTGCAAGGCCTTCAACGCCCGTACCCAGGGTCAAGAAGCCGGCCTGCCGACTCCAGTGATCATCACTGTCTACAGCGACCGTAGCTTCACCTTCGAGACCAAGAGCACCCCTGCCTCGGTTCTGCTGAAGAAAGCTGCTGGCCTGACCAGTGGTTCGGCTCGCCCGAACACCGTTAAAGTCGGTACCGTTACCCGTGCTCAGCTGGAAGACATCGCGAAAGCCAAACAGGCTGACCTGACTGCCGCTGACCTGGACGCTGCTGTACGCACCATCGCTGGCTCTGCCCGCAGCATGGGCCTGAACGTGGAGGGTGTGTAATGGCTAAGCTGACCAAGCGCCAAAAGGCAATCGCCGAGAAAATCGAAGCAGGCAAGGCCTACAACTTCGAAGAAGCGGCAACTCTGCTGGCCTCGCTGCCTGCTGCCAAGTTCGTCGAGTCCTACGACATCGCCGTTAACCTCGGTGTTGACCCGCGTAAATCCGACCAGGTCGTACGTAGCGCTACCGTGCTGCCACACGGCACTGGCAAGACCGTTCGCGTTGCTGTCTTCACCCAGGGTCCAGCAGCTGAAGCTGCTCTGGCTGCCGGCGCTGATCGCGTAGGTATGGACGATCTGGCTGCCGAAATGAAAGGCGGCGACCTGAACTATGACGTCGTTATCGCATCGCCTGATGCCATGCGCGTTGTAGGTCAGCTGGGTCAGGTTCTGGGTCCTCGCGGCCTGATGCCTAACCCGAAAGTTGGTACCGTGACCCCAGACGTAGCCACTGCCGTGAAAAACGCCAAGGCTGGTCAGGTTCGCTACCGTACCGACAAAAACGGTATCATCCACACCTCCGTTGGCAAGATCGGCTTTGAAGCTGACAAGCTGAAGGAAAACGTTGAAGCCCTGATCGCTGACCTGAAGCGTATCAAGCCAGCTTCCTCGAAAGGTATCTACGTTAAGCGCGTTACCCTGAGCACCACCATGGGCCCAGGTCTGGTCATCGATCAGAGCTCGCTGAACGTGTAAGAACATGGCGGCGCGACCAGTCGCGCCGCCAGCAAAAATTGGGGTCCCTGCCTGGCGGGGGCTATCCAAGACCGTAGGCGGCGCAAGCCTTAAAACATCAGCCCACGCAGATGGTGCTCCCGATTCGTTACCGAATCAGACACCAAAACGACATCCGGCCTCGGCCAGATGAAACGGTAAAAACCAGGAGTAAACCCGTGGCAATTAAACTCGAAGACAAGAAGGCCATCGTCGCTGAAGTCAACGAGGCTGCCAAAGTCGCTCTGTCCGCTGTCGTGGCTGATGCCCGTGGTGTGACTGTAAGCGCAATGACCGGACTCCGTAAAGAGGCCCGCGAAGCTGGCGTATACGTACGTGTAGTGCGTAATACCCTGCTCAAGCGCGCTGTTGAAGGCACCGAATTCTCGATCCTCAACGACGCGTTCAAAGGCCCGACCCTGATTGCTTTCTCCAACGAACACCCGGGCGCTGCTGCTCGTCTGTTCAAAGAGTTCGCCAAGGGTCAGGACAAGTTCGAGATCAAGGCAGCTGCGTTTGACGGCAATTTCATTGCAGCGAACCAGATCGACGTGTTGGCTACCCTGCCGACCCGCGACGAAGCTATTGCACGACTGATGAGCGTTATTCAAGGCGCCACCAGCAAGCTGGCTCGTACTCTGGCAGCCATTCGCGACCAGAAAGAAGCTACCGCCGCCTAAGGCGCGCGAATTCTTTCAAAATCATACGTTTAATTTGATGGCTGCGTAGGCTGTCACCCCAATACAGGATTTAAGTCATGTCTCTGACTAACGAACAAATCATCGAAGCAATCGGCCAGAAAACCGTTCTGGAAGTTGTTGAGCTGATCAAAGCAATGGAAGAAACCTTCGGCGTTACCGCTGCTGTTGCCGCTGCTGGCCCAGCTGCTGCTGCTGCCGTTGTTGAAGAGCAGACCGAGTTCAACGTTGTTCTGGTTGAAGCCGGCGACAAGAAAGTGAACGTGATCAAGGCCGTTCGCGAACTGACCGGTCTGGGCCTGAAAGAAGCCAAAGAGAAAGTCGATGGCGCTCCTCAGGTTGTAGCTGAAGGCGTTTCGAAAGAAGCCGCTGAAGACGCTAAGAAGAAGCTGGAAGAAGCAGGCGCTAAAGTCGAGCTGAAGTAATCTCGACCTTGCGATGCCAGCCTGAGCGTTGAGCGAAAGGCTGATGGCTGGTGGCTTATGCCACCGGCCTTTTTCCGTTATTGGTGGCCGGTCAGGCCGGTCCCGATAACGAGCTGCAAGACACCCATGTGGGTGGCGCAAACCAAGGGGTTTGCACGATTTTCTGGCTGCTCCCGCCGGGAGAAGCCAAACAAGCAGGTGACCAAGCTGGGGAACGCTGATGGCTTACTCATACACTGAGAAAAAACGTATCCGCAAGGACTTTAGCAAGTTGCCGGACGTCATGGATGTGCCTTACCTCCTGGCCATCCAGCTGGATTCGTATCGCGAATTCCTGCAAGCGGGAGCATCCAAGGATCACTTCCGCGACGTCGGCCTGCACGCGGCCTTCAAATCGGTATTCCCGATCATCAGCTACTCCGGCAATGCTGCCCTGGAGTACGTAGGCTATCGCCTGGGCGAACCCGCCTTCGATGTGAAGGAATGTGTCCTGCGTGGCGTGACCTTCGCGGTCCCACTGCGGGTCAAGGTGCGCCTGATCATCTTCGACAAGGAATCGTCGAACAAAGCGATCAAGGACATCAAAGAGCAAGAAGTCTACATGGGTGAAATCCCCCTGATGACTGAGAACGGTACCTTCGTTATCAACGGTACCGAGCGTGTGATCGTTTCCCAGCTGCACCGTTCGCCTGGTGTGTTCTTCGACCACGACCGTGGCAAGACCCACAGCTCGGGCAAGCTGCTGTACTCCGCTCGCATCATCCCTTACCGCGGTTCCTGGCTGGACTTCGAGTTCGACCCGAAGGACTGCGTGTTCGTGCGTATCGACCGTCGCCGCAAACTGCCGGCCTCGGTGCTGCTGCGCGCCCTGGGTTACAGCACTGAAGAAGTGCTGAACACCTTCTACACCACCAACGTGTTCCACATTTCCGGCGAAAAACTCAGCCTGGAACTGGTACCGCAGCGTCTGCGTGGTGAAGTTGCAGTCATGGACATCCATGACGAAACCGGCAAAGTCATCGTCGAGCAAGGCCGCCGTATTACCGCGCGCCACATCAACCAGCTCGAGAAGGCCGGCGTCAAGCAACTGGACGTTCCAATGGAATACGTCCTGGGCCGCACTACCGCCAAGGCTATCGTGCATCCGGCTACCGGCGAAATTCTCGCCGAATGCAACACCGAGATGACTACCGAGCTGCTGATCAAGGTCGCCAAGGCGCAGGTTGTCCGTATCGAGACCCTGTACACCAACGACATCGATTGCGGTCCGTTCATCTCTGACACTCTGAAGATCGACACCACCAGCAACCAACTGGAAGCGCTGGTCGAGATCTACCGCATGATGCGTCCAGGCGAGCCGCCAACCAAGGACGCAGCCGAGACCCTGTTCAACAACCTGTTCTTCAGTGCCGAGCGTTACGATCTGTCCGCCGTAGGCCGCATGAAGTTCAACCGTCGTATCGGTCGTACCGAGATCGAGGGTTCGGGCGTGCTGAGCAAGGAAGACATCGTCGAGGTTCTGAAGACCCTGGTCGATATCCGTAACGGCAAAGGCATCGTCGACGACATCGACCACCTGGGTAACCGTCGCGTACGTTGCGTCGGCGAGATGGCCGAGAACCAGTTCCGCGTTGGCCTGGTGCGTGTCGAGCGCGCGGTCAAGGAACGCCTGTCGATGGCGGAAAGCGAAGGCCTGATGCCGCAAGACCTGATCAACGCCAAGCCGGTAGCGGCAGCGGTGAAAGAGTTCTTCGGTTCCAGCCAGCTGTCCCAGTTCATGGACCAGAACAACCCTCTCTCGGAGATTACCCACAAGCGCCGTGTCTCCGCACTCGGCCCTGGCGGTCTGACCCGTGAGCGTGCCGGCTTCGAAGTCCGTGACGTACACCCGACCCACTATGGCCGTGTGTGCCCGATCGAGACCCCTGAAGGTCCGAACATCGGTCTGATCAACTCCCTGGCGGCCTATGCCCGCACCAACCAGTACGGCTTCCTGGAAAGCCCGTACCGCGTGGTGAAGGAAGGCGTTGTCAGCGACGACATCGTGTTCCTGTCGGCAATCGAAGAGGCAGATCACGTCATCGCACAGGCTTCGGCCGCGATGAACGACAAGAAGCAACTGATCGATGAGCTGGTAGCAGTTCGTCACCTGAACGAATTCACCGTCAAGGCGCCGGAAGACGTCACCCTGATGGACGTTTCGCCGAAGCAGGTTGTTTCCGTTGCAGCGTCGCTGATTCCGTTCCTCGAGCACGACGACGCCAACCGTGCGTTGATGGGTTCGAACATGCAGCGTCAGGCTGTACCGACCCTGCGTGCCGACAAGCCGCTGGTAGGTACCGGCATGGAGCGCAACGTTGCCCGTGACTCCGGTGTCTGCGTGGTTGCTCGCCGCGGTGGTGTGATCGACTCGGTCGACGCCAGCCGTATCGTTGTTCGCGTTGCCGACGACGAAGTGGAAACCGGCGAAGCGGGTGTGGATATCTACAACCTGACCAAGTACACCCGTTCGAACCAGAACACCTGCATCAACCAGCGTCCGCTGGTGAGCAAGGGTGACAAGGTTCAGCGTGGTGACATCATGGCCGACGGCCCGTCCACCGACATGGGTGAGCTGGCTCTGGGTCAGAACATGCGCATCGCGTTCATGGCGTGGAACGGCTTCAACTTCGAAGACTCCATCTGCCTGTCCGAGCGTGTTGTTCAGGAAGATCGCTTCACCACCATCCACATTCAGGAACTGACCTGTGTGGCGCGTGACACCAAGCTCGGCCCAGAGGAAATCACTGCGGACATCCCGAACGTGGGTGAAGCCGCACTGAACAAGCTGGACGAAGCCGGTATCGTTTACGTAGGTGCTGAAGTTGGCGCTGGCGACATCCTGGTTGGCAAGGTCACGCCAAAAGGCGAAACCCAGCTGACTCCGGAAGAAAAACTGCTGCGCGCAATCTTCGGTGAGAAGGCCAGCGACGTTAAGGACACCTCCCTGCGTGTGCCAACCGGCACCAAGGGTACTGTCATCGACGTACAGGTCTTCACCCGTGATGGCGTGGAGCGCGATAGCCGCGCGCTGGCCATCGAGAAGATGCAGCTCGACGAGATCCGCAAGGACCTCAACGAAGAGTTCCGCATTGTTGAAGGTGCGACCTTCGAGCGTCTGCGTTCTGCCCTGAACGGCCAGGTAGTTGATGGTGGTGCGGGCCTGAAGAAAGGCACCGTGATCACTGACGAGGTGCTGGACGGTCTGGAGCACGGCCAGTGGTTCAAACTGCGCATGGCTGAAGATGCACTGAACGAGCAGCTGGAAAAGGCTCAGCAGTACATCGTCGACCGTCGCCGTCTGCTGGACGACAAGTTCGAAGACAAGAAGCGCAAGCTGCAGCAGGGCGATGACCTGGCACCGGGCGTACTGAAGATCGTCAAGGTTTACCTTGCAATCCGCCGCCGCATCCAGCCGGGTGACAAGATGGCCGGTCGTCACGGTAACAAGGGTGTCGTCTCGGTCATCATGCCGGTTGAAGACATGCCGCACGATGCCAACGGTACTCCGGTTGACGTCGTACTGAACCCGCTGGGTGTACCTTCGCGTATGAACGTTGGTCAGATCCTTGAAACCCACCTGGGCCTCGCGGCCAAGGGTCTGGGCGAGAAGATCGACCGCATGCTCGAAGAGCAGCGTAAAGCCGCTGAGCTGCGCGTGTTCCTGACCGAGGTCTACAACGAGATCGGCGGTCGTCAGGAAAACCTCGACGAGTTCACCGACGAAGAAATCCTGGCCCTGGCTAACAACCTGAAGAAAGGCGTGCCTATGGCTACCCCGGTCTTCGATGGTGCCAAGGAGCGCGAGATCAAGGCCATGCTGAAGCTGGCCGACCTGCCAGAGAGCGGCCAGATGGTGCTGTTCGATGGCCGTACCGGCAACAAGTTCGAGCGTCCTGTGACCGTTGGTTACATGTACATGCTCAAGCTGAACCACTTGGTGGACGACAAGATGCACGCGCGTTCCACTGGTTCCTACAGCCTGGTTACCCAGCAGCCGCTGGGTGGTAAGGCGCAGTTCGGTGGTCAGCGTTTCGGGGAGATGGAAGTGTGGGCGCTGGAAGCATACGGCGCGGCATACACCCTGCAAGAAATGCTCACAGTGAAGTCGGACGACGTGAACGGCCGTACCAAGATGTACAAGAACATCGTGGATGGCGATCACCGTATGGAGCCGGGCATGCCCGAGTCCTTCAACGTGTTGATCAAAGAGATCCGTTCGCTCGGTATCGATATCGATCTGGAAACCGAATAACACGTGACGCGAAGGGGAGTGGGGCAGGTAATGCCCGCTCCCTGCTCCGCCAGGAGGAAAGGCCTTGAAAGACCTACTGAATTTGCTGAAAAACCAGGGTCAAGTCGAAGAGTTCGACGCCATCCGCATCGGTCTGGCGTCGCCTGAAATGATCCGTTCGTGGTCGTTCGGTGAAGTTAAGAAGCCGGAAACCATCAACTACCGTACGTTCAAGCCTGAGCGTGACGGCCTGTTCTGCGCCAAGATCTTTGGCCCAGTCAAGGACTACGAGTGCCTGTGCGGCAAGTACAAGCGCCTCAAGCACCGCGGCGTAATCTGCGAGAAGTGCGGCGTTGAAGTTGCCCTGGCGAAGGTTCGTCGTGAGCGCATGGCGCACATCGAGCTGGCCTCGCCGGTTGCCCACATCTGGTTCCTGAAGTCGCTGCCGTCCCGTATCGGCCTGCTGATGGACATGACCCTGCGTGATATCGAGCGCGTGCTCTACTTCGAGAGCTATGTCGTTATCGACCCGGGCATGACTACCCTGGAAAAGGGCCAGCTGCTGAACGACGAGCAGTACTTCGAAGCGCTGGAAGAGTTCGGTGACGACTTCGATGCCCGTATGGGTGCCGAGGCTGTCCGCGAGCTGCTGCACGCTATCGACCTGGAGCACGAGATCGGCCGCCTGCGCGAAGAAATTCCGCAGACCAACTCGGAAACCAAGATCAAGAAGCTTTCCAAGCGTCTGAAGCTGATGGAAGCTTTCCAGGGCTCGGGCAACCTGCCTGAGTGGATGGTCCTGACCGTCCTGCCAGTGCTGCCGCCGGACCTGCGTCCGCTGGTTCCGCTGGATGGTGGCCGTTTCGCGACTTCCGACCTGAACGACCTGTATCGCCGGGTGATCAACCGTAACAACCGTCTGAAGCGCCTGCTGGATCTGTCGGCGCCGGACATCATCGTGCGCAACGAAAAGCGCATGCTGCAGGAAGCGGTTGACGCTCTGCTGGACAACGGCCGTCGTGGTCGCGCCATCACTGGCTCGAACAAGCGTCCGCTGAAGTCCCTGGCCGACATGATCAAAGGTAAGCAAGGTCGTTTCCGTCAGAACTTGCTCGGTAAGCGTGTTGACTACTCCGGCCGTTCGGTAATTACCGTAGGTCCGACCCTGCGTCTGCACCAGTGCGGTCTGCCGAAGAAGATGGCCCTCGAGCTGTTCAAGCCGTTCATTTTCGGCAAGCTGGAAATGCGTGGTCTGGCGACCACCATCAAGGCTGCCAAGAAGATGGTCGAGCGCGAGCTGCCAGAGGTGTGGGACGTTCTCGCTGAAGTGATTCGCGAACACCCCGTACTGCTCAACCGTGCACCGACCCTTCACCGTCTGGGTATCCAGGCGTTTGAACCCGTACTGATCGAAGGTAAGGCTATTCAGCTGCACCCGCTGGTCTGTGCTGCGTACAACGCCGACTTCGACGGTGACCAGATGGCCGTTCACGTGCCGCTGACCCTGGAAGCCCAGCTCGAAGCGCGTGCGCTGATGATGTCGACCAACAACATCCTGTCGCCAGCCAACGGTGAGCCAATCATCGTTCCGTCGCAGGACGTTGTACTGGGTCTGTACTACATGACCCGGGAAGCCATCAATGCCAAGGGCGAAGGTCGCGTGTTCGCCGACCTGCAGGAAGTCGACCGCGTATTCCGCGCCGGCGAAGCCGCCCTGCACGCGAAAATCAAGGTTCGTATCAACGAAACCGTGAAAGAGCGTGATGGCTCGGTGGTCAAGAACACCCGCATCGTTGACACCACCGTCGGCCGTGCGCTGCTGTTCCAGGTTGTGCCGGCAGGTCTGCCGTATGACGTGGTCAACCAGCCGATGAAGAAAAAGGCGATCTCCAAGCTGATCAACCAGTGCTACCGCGTGGTTGGTCTGAAAGAGACCGTTATCTTCGCCGACCAACTGATGTACACCGGTTTCGCATACTCGACCATTTCCGGCGTTTCCATCGGTGTTAACGACTTCGTTATCCCGGACGAGAAAGCCCGCATCATCGGTAACGCTACCGACGAAGTGAAGGAAATCGAGAGCCAGTACGCCTCCGGCCTGGTAACCCAGGGCGAGAAGTACAACAAGGTCATCGACTTGTGGTCGAAGGCGAACGACGAAGTGTCCAAGGCGATGATGGCCAACCTCTCGAAAGAGAAGGTCATCGACCGCGAAGGCAAGGAAGTCGAGCAAGAGTCCTTCAACTCGATGTACATGATGGCTGACTCGGGTGCGCGGGGTTCCGCAGCCCAGATCCGTCAGCTGGCCGGTATGCGTGGTCTGATGGCCAAGCCGGACGGTTCCATCATCGAGACGCCGATCACCGCGAACTTCCGTGAAGGTCTGAGCGTACTTCAGTACTTCATCTCGACTCACGGTGCTCGTAAGGGTCTGGCGGATACCGCACTGAAAACCGCTAACTCCGGTTACCTGACTCGTCGTCTGGTGGACGTTGCCCAGGATCTGGTAGTGACCGAGATCGACTGCGGCACCGATCAGGGCCTGGTGATGACGCCACACATCGAAGGCGGCGACGTTGTAGAGCCACTGGGTGAGCGTGTATTGGGTCGTGTCATCGCCCGTGACGTATTCAAGCCAGGCACCGAGGACGTTATCGTTCCGGCCGGTACCTTGGTCGACGAGCAGTGGGTCGAGTTCATCGAGCTGAACAGCATCGACGAAGTGATCGTGCGTTCGCCGATCAACTGCGAAACCCGCTACGGCATTTGCGCCAAGTGCTACGGTCGTGATCTGGCTCGTGGTCACCAGGTGAACATCGGTGAGGCTGTCGGCGTTATCGCTGCCCAGTCGATCGGTGAGCCGGGTACCCAGCTGACCATGCGTACGTTCCACATCGGTGGTGCTGCAAGCCGTACCTCGGCTGCCGACAGCGTCCAGGTTAAGAATGGCGGTATGGTGCGTCTGCACAACCTGAAGCAGGTTGAGCGTGCCGACGGTAACCTGGTTGCCGTATCGCGTTCGGGTGAGTTGGCGATTGCTGACGAGTTCGGTCGTGAGCGTGAGCGCTACAAGCTGCCTTACGGTGCGGTGATTTCGGTCAAGGAAGGTGAAAAGGTCGAAGCTGGCGCCATCGTCGCCAAGTGGGACCCACACACCCACCCGATCGTTACCGAGCTGAAAGGTACCGTGACCTTCGTGGGCATGGAAGAAAACATCACCATCAAGCGTCAGACCGACGAACTGACCGGCTTGACCAACATTGAAGTACTGGACGTCAAGGATCGCCCTGCCGCAGGCAAGGAAATCCGTCCGGCAATCAAGATGGTCGATGCTGCAGGCAAGGATCTGTACCTGCCAGGTACTGACGTACCTGCCCAGTACTTCCTGCCGGCCAACGCCCTTGTCGGTGTGGCTGACGGTGCTCAGATCGGTGTTGGTGACGTTATCGCGCGTATCCCGCAAGAGACGTCGAAGACCCGTGACATTACCGGTGGTCTGCCACGCGTTGCCGACCTGTTCGAAGCGCGTCGTCCGAAAGAAGCCTCGATTCTGGCTGAAGTCAGCGGCACCATCGCATTCGGTAAAGAGACCAAGGGCAAGCGTCGCCTGGTGATCACTCCGACCGACGGTAGCGAACCGTACGAAGAGCTGATTCCGAAGTGGCGCCACCTGAACGTCTTCGAAGGTGAACAGGTAAACCGCGGTGAAGTTATCTCCGACGGCCCGAGCGATCCGCATGACATCCTGCGTCTGCTGGGTGTGAGTGCGCTGGCGAAGTACATCGTCAACGAGATCCAGGACGTTTACCGTCTGCAAGGCGTGAAGATCAACGACAAGCACATCGAGACCATTCTGCGTCAGATGCTGCGCAAGGTTGAGATCTCCGAGTCGGGCGATTCCAGCTTCATCAAGGGCGACCAGATGGAACTGACCCAGGTGCTGGTAGAGAACGAGCGTCTCGCTAGCGAGGACAAGTTCATCTCCAAGTTCACCCGAGTGCTGCTGGGTATCACCAAGGCCTCGCTGTCCACCGAGTCGTTCATCTCCGCGGCTTCCTTCCAGGAAACAACCCGCGTACTGACCGAAGCGGCGGTAACCGGCAAGCGCGACTACCTGCGCGGCCTGAAAGAGAACGTGGTCGTGGGTCGTCTGATCCCGGCCGGTACTGGTCTGGCCTACCACAGCGAGCGCAAGCGTCGCCGTGATGCCGACAAACCGCTGCGTGTAAGCGCCAGTGAAGTGGAAGCTGCACTGACCGAAGCGCTGAATTCCAGCGGTAATTAAGTACAGGGCAAGGCCCCGGCAAGCCTCGGGCGATCATCGGCGACATGAAATGTTGCCGATGATCGGGCGGGGAGGGCCGGGGCCTCGTCTTGACTGGGTGCAAGATCCTCTTTAGACTTTTGTACCCTTAAATTTGGTGAGGCTCCGTCTCGCCAATTTTTGGCTTTCTTGCAAGACAATAGAGTCGCAAGACAATCAGTGGAGCTAGTAGATGGCAACTATCAACCAGCTGGTACGTCAGCCGCGTAAGCGTTCGGTCGAGAAGTCCGACGTTCCTGCGCTGCAGAACTGCCCGCAGCGTCGTGGCGTGTGCACCCGTGTGTACACCACCACGCCGAAAAAACCTAACTCGGCACTGCGTAAAGTATGCCGTGTGCGTCTGACCAACGGTTTCGAGGTTTCCTCGTACATCGGTGGTGAAGGCCACAACCTGCAAGAGCACAGCGTCGTCCTGATTCGTGGCGGCCGTGTAAAAGACTTGCCAGGTGTTCGTTACCACACCGTTCGCGGCTCTCTGGATACTTCGGGCGTTAAAGGCCGTAACCAGGGTCGTTCGAAGTACGGTACCAAGCGTCCGAAGTAATCGGTCGTTTGCAGACATCCATTTTTTTGAGTCGATAAGAGTAAGGTCGGGCAGGGGTCGAAGACCCACGTCCCGGGCTAACCTGAAGACCGTTTGAGGGCTTATCATGCCAAGACGTCGTGTAGCAGCAAAACGTGAGATCCTTGACGATCCGAAGTACGGATCCCAGATTCTCGCGAAGTTCATGAACCACGTGATGGAAAGCGGCAAGAAGGCCGTAGCCGAGCGCATCGTTTACGGTGCCCTGGATACCGTCAAAGCACGCAAGAACAGCGACCCCCTGGAAATCTTCGAGAAAGCTCTCGACGCCATCGCTCCGCTGGTCGAAGTAAAGTCCCGTCGTGTCGGCGGTGCCACTTACCAGGTCCCGGTTGAAGTTCGTCCATCCCGTCGTAACGCTCTGGCAATGCGCTGGCTCGTAGACTACGCCCGCAAGCGCGGCGAGAAGTCGATGGCTCTGCGTCTGGCCGGCGAACTGCTGGATGCTGCCGAAGGCAAGGGTGCTGCAGTCAAGAAGCGTGAAGACGTTCACCGTATGGCTGAAGCCAACAAAGCGTTCTCGCACTACCGCTTCTAATTCAAGCATCAATCTTTTTGCGAGGGCTTTATGGCTCGTACTACAGCAATTAACCGCTACCGTAACATTGGTATCTGTGCCCACGTTGACGCGGGCAAGACCACCACTACCGAGCGGATCCTGTTCTACACAGGTCTGAGCCACAAAATGGGCGAGGTGCATGACGGCGCCGCGACCACCGACTGGATGGTGCAGGAGCAGGAGCGGGGTATCACCATTACCTCCGCTGCCGTTACCACCTTCTGGAAAGGTTCCCGTGGTCAGTATGACAACTACCGCGTAAACGTTATCGATACCCCTGGCCACGTTGACTTCACCATTGAAGTAGAGCGTTCGCTGCGTGTACTCGACGGCGCGGTCGTTGTGTTCTGTGGCACCTCCGGCGTTGAGCCGCAGTCCGAAACCGTATGGCGTCAGGCCAACAAGTACGGCGTTCCGCGTGTTGTCTACGTGAACAAGATGGACCGTGCTGGTGCAAACTTCCTGCGCGTCGTAGGTCAGATCAAGAACCGTCTGGGTCACACTCCGGTTCCTGTTCAGCTGGCCATCGGTTCGGAAGATAACTTCCAGGGTCAGGTTGACCTGATCAAGATGAAGGCTATCTACTGGAACGACGACGACAAGGGTACTACCTACCGCGAGGAAGAAATTCCTGCGGATATGGTCGAGCTGGCTAACGAATGGCGCAACAACATGGTTGAAGCCGCCGCCGAAGCCACCGAAGAGCTGATGAACAAGTACCTTGAAGAAGGTGAGCTGTCCGTCGAAGAGATCAAGGCAGGCCTGCGCGCGCGCACCCTGGCCAGCGAGATCGTTCCGGCTGTCTGCGGTTCGTCGTTCAAGAACAAGGGTGTTCCCCTGGTTCTCGACGCCGTTATCGACTTCCTGCCAGCTCCGACCGAGATCCCTGCGATCAAGGGTATCCACCCTGACCTGATCGACGTGCCTAAGGACGAAGTCAAGCCAGAGCAGTTCGACGAGCGTCATGCTGACGACGACGAGCCGTTCTCGGCCCTGGCCTTCAAGATTGCCACCGACCCGTTCGTTGGTACTCTGACCTTCGTTCGCGTTTACTCGGGCTTCCTGACCTCCGGTGACTCCGTCATCAACTCGGTCAAAGGCAAGAAAGAGCGCGTTGGTCGTATGGTCCAGATGCACGCCAACCAGCGTGAAGAGATCAAAGAAGTACGTGCAGGCGACATCGCTGCTCTGATCGGCATGAAGGACGTCACTACTGGTGATACCCTGTGCAACGCCGACAAGCCGATCATCCTTGAGCGTATGGACTTCCCTGAGCCTGTGATTTCGCTCTCTGTAGAGCCGAAAACCAAGCAGGACCAGGAGAAGATGGGTATCGCACTGGGCAAGCTGGCTCAGGAAGACCCATCGTTCCGCGTCAAGACCGATGAAGAAACCGGTCAGACCATCATCTCCGGTATGGGTGAGCTGCACCTGGACATCCTCGTTGACCGCATGAAGCGCGAATTCAACGTCGAAGCCAACATCGGCAAGCCGCAGGTTTCGTACCGCGAGAAGATCACCAAATCCAACGTCGAGATCGAAGGCAAGTTCGTTCGTCAGTCGGGTGGTCGTGGTCAGTTCGGTCACTGCTGGGTTCGCTTCTCCGAGCCGGACGTGGACGACAAGGGCAACATCACAGAAGGTCTGGTGTTCTCCAACGAAGTCGTTGGTGGTGTGATTCCTAAGGAATACATCCCTGCGATCCAGAAGGGTATCGAAGAGCAGATGAAAAACGGCGTTGTTGCCGGTTATCCTCTGATCGGCCTGAAGGCCGCGGTATTCGACGGTTCGTACCACGACGTCGACTCCAACGAAATGGCGTTCAAGATCGCTGCTTCGATGGCGACCAAGCAACTGGCCCAGAAGGGCGGTGGCGTGGTTCTCGAGCCGATCATGAAAGTCGAAGTTGTAACCCCGGAAGACTACCTGGGTGACGTGATGGGTGACCTGAACCGTCGTCGTGGTCTGGTCCAGGGTATGGATGAGTCGGTCTCTGGCCGTGTCGTCCGTGCTGAAGTACCGCTCGGAGAGATGTTCGGTTACGCAACCGACGTTCGTTCCATGTCTCAGGGTCGCGCAAGCTACTCCATGGAATTCTCCAAATACGCCGAAGCTCCGTCGAACATCGTCGAAGCACTCGTTAAAAAACAAGGCTAATCCCCTTTAGGCAAGAGGTTCACTGTCGTGGCTAAAGAAAAATTTGATCGTTCCCTTCCCCACGTTAACGTCGGCACCATCGGCCACGTTGACCACGGTAAGACCACTCTGACCGCAGCTCTGACTCGCGTCTGCTCCGAAGTTTTCGGTTCGGCAGTCGTTGAGTTCGACAAGATCGACTCGGCTCCGGAAGAAAAAGCGCGCGGTATCACCATCAACACCGCTCACGTCGAGTACAACTCGAACATTCGTCACTACGCTCACGTTGACTGCCCAGGTCACGCTGACTACGTGAAGAACATGATCACCGGTGCTGCCCAGATGGACGGCGCGATCCTGGTTTGCTCGGCCGCCGATGGTCCGATGCCGCAAACCCGTGAGCACATCCTGCTGTCCCGTCAGGTAGGCGTTCCGTACATCGTGGTCTTCCTGAACAAGGCTGACCTGGTAGACGACGCTGAGCTGCTGGAACTGGTCGAGATGGAAGTTCGCGACCTGCTTTCCACCTACGACTTCCCAGGCGACGACACTCCGATCATCATCGGTTCGGCTCGTATGGCCCTGGAAGGCAAAGACGACAACGAAATGGGCACTACCGCTGTCAAGAAGCTGGTAGAAACTCTGGATGCCTACATCCCTGAGCCAGTTCGTGCCGTCGACCAGCCGTTCCTGATGCCGATCGAAGACGTATTCTCGATCTCGGGTCGTGGTACCGTTGTTACCGGTCGTATCGAGCGTGGTATCGTCCGCGTTCAGGATCCGCTGGAAATCGTTGGTCTGCGTGACACCACCACCACCACCTGCACCGGTGTTGAGATGTTCCGCAAGCTGCTGGACGAAGGTCGTGCTGGCGAGAACTGCGGCGTTCTGCTGCGTGGTACCAAGCGTGACGACGTTGAGCGTGGCCAGGTTCTGGTCAAGCCAGGTTCGGTCAAGCCGCACACCAAGTTCACCGCAGAAGTCTACGTCCTGTCGAAGGAAGAAGGCGGCCGTCACACTCCGTTCTTCAAAGGCTACCGTCCACAGTTCTACTTCCGTACCACTGACGTGACCGGTAACTGCGAACTGCCGGAAGGCGTTGAAATGGTAATGCCAGGTGACAACATTCAGATGACTGTTACCCTGATCAAGACCATCGCAATGGAAGACGGTCTGCGCTTCGCTATCCGTGAAGGCGGTCGTACCGTCGGCGCCGGCGTTGTGGCCAAAATCATCGAGTAATCACTCGACCGATTGAAAAAACCCCCGCTCAGCGGGGGTTTTTTTTATTGGGTTGACACTAATTGGGGGCGTCTATAGAATCACGCCTCCTTTTAGCGGGCGTAGTGCGTCCGTTGGGAACAGCCTGGAGTCTGAAATCCAATGCAAAATCAGCAAATCCGTATCAGGTTGAAGGCTTTCGACCATCGCCTGATCGACCAATCCACCCAGGAAATCGTGGAAACCGCGAAACGTACTGGTGCACAAGTGCGTGGTCCAATTCCACTGCCTACCCGCAAAGAGCGTTTCACCGTTCTGGTCTCCCCGCACGTCAACAAAGACGCGCGTGACCAGTACGAGATTCGCACTCATAAGCGTGTTCTGGACATCGTCCAGCCAACGGATAAAACCGTTGACGCGCTGATGAAGCTTGATCTGGCGGCAGGTGTGGAAGTACAGATCAGCCTCGGCTAAGACTTCGGTCTAGTCGTGTAACGCTCTGAAATGGGCGGCCATAGCGGGTGAAAGCCCCGTACACTCATGAGGTTTACAACATGACTATTGGTGTAATCGGTCGCAAGTGCGGTATGACCCGCATTTTCACCGAAGAAGGTGTCTCCATTCCGGTCACGGTCATTGAGATCGAGCCGAATCGCGTCACCCAGTTCAAAACTGAAGAAACCGATGGCTACCGTGCAGTGCAAGTCACTGTCGGCGAGCGTCGTGCTTCGCGTGTGACTGCCGCTCAGGCAGGCCACTTCGCCAAGGCCAACGTTGCCGCTGGTCGCGGTGTTTGGGAGTTCCGTCTTGAAGAAGGCGATTTCCAGGCTGGCGATCTGATCAAAGCTGAACTCTTCACTGCAGGCCAGCTGGTAGACGTTACTGGTCAGTCCAAAGGTAAAGGCTTCGCCGGTACCATCAAGCGCTGGAACTTCCGTGGTCAGGACAACACCCACGGTAACTCCGTGTCGCACCGTGTTCCTGGTTCCATCGGCCAGTGCCAGACTCCTGGTCGTGTGTTCAAGGGCAAGAAAATGTCCGGTCACATGGGCGCCGAGCGCGTGACTGTTCAGTCCCTGGAAGTAGTTCGCGTAGACGCTGAACGCAACCTGCTGCTGATCAAGGGTGCCGTACCTGGCGCTACTGGCGGCGACGTGGTTGTACGTCCAGCTGTCAAGGCTCGCGGTTAAGGGGAAACTGACATGCAACTTAATGTAAATGACGCTCAGGCGATCGAAGTTTCCGAACTGACTTTCGGTGGCGAATTCAACGAGACGCTGGTTCACCAAGCAGTCGTGGCCTACATGGCCGGCGGCCGTCAGGGCACCAAGCAGCAGAAGACCCGTTCCGACGTGGCTGGTGGCGGTAAGCGCCCATGGCGTCAGAAGGGTACTGGCCGTGCTCGTGCTGGTACCACTCGTGGTCCGATCTGGCGTGGCGGTGGTGTAACCTTCGCAGCTCGCCCTCAAGATCACTCGCAAAAGCTCAACAAGAAGATGTATCGCGCAGCTCTGCGCTCCATCCTCGCTGAGCTGGTGCGTAGCGACCGTCTGGTCGTGGTTCAGGACTTCGCTGTTGAAGCACCGAAAACCAAAGATCTGCTGAACAAGCTGAACGGCATGGGTCTGAGCGATGTACTGATCGTTTCCGACGCTGTTGATCAGAACCTGTACCTGGCTGCTCGTAACCTGCCGCACGTCGACGTACGTGACGTACAAGGTTCCGACCCGGTCAGTCTGATCGCATACGAGAAAGTGTTGATCACTGTCTCGGCCGTGAAGAAATTCGAGGAGCTGCTGGGATGAACCAGGAACGCGTATTCAAAGTCCTCCTTGGCCCGCACGTTTCCGAGAAGGCTACCGTTCTGGCTGAGAAAAAAGGCCAGTTCGTATTCAAGGTTGCTACTGATGCAACCAAGCTGGAAATCAAGAAAGCTGTCGAAGGCCTGTTCAACGTAAAAGTTGAAAACGTGTCGACTGTTAACGTTCTGGGTAAAACCAAGCGTACCGCACGTGGTCTGGGCAAGCGTAATGACTGGAAGAAGGCGATCGTCTCCCTTCAGCCAGGCCAAGATCTCGATTTCAGCAGCAGTGCTGAGTAAGGAAGGGGTGCATCATGGCAATCGTTAAATGCAAACCGACTTCCCCTGGCCGCCGTTTCGTGGTCAAGGTGGTCAACAAGGAGCTGCACAAAGGCGCTCCTCACGCACCGCTGATCGAGAAAAAATCGAAGTCTGGTGGTCGTAACAACAATGGCCGCATTACCACTCGTCACGTTGGTGGTGGTCACAAGCAGCATTACCGTCTGGTCGACTTCCGTCGCAACGACAAAGATGGCATTCCAGCCACTGTCGAGCGTATCGAATACGATCCAAACCGTACTGCTCACATCGCCCTGCTGTGCTACGCAGACGGTGAGCGTCGCTACATCATCGCGCCTAAAGGCGTGAGCGCTGGCGACCAGCTGATCGCAGGTGCCCTGGCCCCAATCAAGGCCGGTAACTCCCTGCAGCTGCGCAACATTCCAGTAGGTAGCACCATTCACGGCATCGAACTGAAGCCGGGTAAAGGTGCTCAGATCGCTCGTTCCGCTGGTGCTTCGGCTCAGCTGATCGCTCGCGAAGGTGTCTACGTGACCCTGCGTCTGCGCTCTGGTGAAATGCGTAAAGTCCTGGCTGAGTGCCGTGCGACCCTGGGCGAAGTCTCGAACTCCGAGCACAGCCTGCGTTCGCTGGGTAAAGCTGGTGCCAAACGCTGGCGCGGCGTTCGCCCAACCGTTCGTGGTGTTGCCATGAACCCGGTTGACCACCCACACGGTGGTGGTGAAGGTCGTACCTCCGGTGGTCGTCATCCGGTATCGCCATGGGGCTTCCCAACCAAGGGTGCTAAAACCCGTGGTAATAAGCGTACCGACAACATGATCGTCCGTCGTCGCAAGTAACTAGAGGGATACGACAGTGCCACGTTCTCTGAAAAAAGGTCCTTTTATCGATCTTCACCTGTTGAAGAAGGTCGAAGTGGCGGTGGAGAAGAACGATCGCAAGCCAGTTAAAACCTGGTCGCGCCGTTCGATGATCCTGCCACAAATGGTCGGTCTGACCATCGCGGTTCACAACGGTCGCCAGCATGTTCCAGTTCTCGTGAACGAAGACATGGTCGGCCACAAACTGGGCGAGTTCGCCGGTACCCGCACCTATCGCGGGCACGTGGCTGACAAGAAAGCCAAGCGTTAAGGGGTAAGGAAATGGAAGTAGCCGCTAAGTTGTCGGGCGCTCGCATCTCCGCCCAGAAAGCCCGCTTGGTCGCCGACCAGATCCGCGGGAAGAAGGTGGGCGAAGCGCTCAACCTGTTGGCCTTCAGCAGCAAAAAAGCCGCTGAAATCATGAAGAAAGTCCTCGAGTCGGCCGTAGCCAACGCCGAACACAACGAAGGCGCAGACGTTGATGACCTGAAGGTCTCCACCGTCTTCGTCAACGAAGGGCGTTCGCTGAAGCGCATCATGCCACGTGCCAAAGGCCGTGCTGATCGCATCGTCAAGCGGTCTTGCCATATCACTGTCAAGGTTGCGGACAAGTAACGGAGTCGATCAGATGGGTCAGAAAGTACATCCCACTGGCATTCGCCTGGGAATCGTCAAGGAGCACACCTCCGTCTGGTACGCAGACGGTGCTACTTACGCAGATTACCTGTTGAAGGATCTGAAAACGCGTGAGTACCTCCAAGACAAACTAAAAAGCGCGTCCGTAAGCCGTATCGATATTCATCGTCCGGCTCAAACTGCACGCATCACCATCCACACCGCTCGTCCCGGTATCGTTATCGGTAAGAAAGGTGAAGATGTCGAGAAGCTGCGTCAGGACCTGACCAAGCAGATGGGTGTGCCTGTGCACATCAACATCGAAGAGATCCGCAAGCCGGAACTCGACGCTATGCTGGTTGCGCAGAGCGTAGCTCAGCAGCTGGAACGCCGTGTAATGTTCCGTCGCGCCATGAAGCGCGCGGTACAGAACGCCATGCGTATTGGTGCCAAGGGCATCAAGATCCAGGTGAGCGGTCGTCTCGGCGGTGCTGAGATTGCTCGTACCGAGTGGTATCGCGAAGGTCGTGTGCCTCTGCACACCCTGCGTGCCGATATCGACTACAACACCTACGAAGCTCACACCACTTACGGTGTGATCGGTGTGAAGGTTTGGATCTTCAAAGGCGAAGTTATTGGTGGTCGCCAAGAAGAACTGAAACCACAAGCACCAGCGCCTCGTAAAAAAGCTGCTAAGTAAGGGGTACGCCAAATGTTGCAACCAAAGCGTACAAAATTCCGCAAGCAGATGACTGGCCACAACCGTGGTCTGGCACTGCGCGGTAGCAAAGTCAGCTTCGGCGAATTCGCCCTGAAAGCTGTTGCTCGCGGTCGCCTCACCGCTCGCCAGATCGAGTCCGCACGTCGTGCGCTGACCCGTCACGTTAAGCGTGGCGGTAAGATCTGGATCCGTGTGTTCCCGGACAAGCCGATCTCCAAAAAACCTCTTGAGGTTCGTATGGGTAAAGGTAAGGGCTCCGTGGAATACTGGGTTGCCCAGATTCAGCCAGGCAAAGTCCTGTACGAGATCGAGGGTGTTTCTGAAGAGCTGGCGCGCGAAGCTTTCGCCCTGGCTGCTGCAAAGCTGCCTCTCGCCACCTCCTTTGTTAAGCGGACGGTGATGTGATGAAAGCGAATGAACTTCGTGAAAAATCGGCACAGCAACTGAACGAGCAACTGCTCGGCTTGCTGCGCGACCAGTTCAATCTGCGTATGCAGAAAGCAACTGGCCAGTTGGGGCAGTCGCACCTGCTCTCGCAAGTTAAGCGTGACATCGCTCGCGTGAAAACTGTGCTCAACCAGCAGGCAGGTAAGTGATCATGGCTGAAGCTGAAAAAACCGTCCGTACGCTGACTGGCCGTGTCGTCAGCGACAAAATGGACAAGACCATCACCGTTCTGATCGAGCGTCGCGTAAAGCACCCGATCTACGGTAAATACGTTAAGCGTTCGACTAAGCTGCACGCGCACGACGAAGCCAACCAGTGCAAGATCGGCGACAAGGTTTCCATCCGTGAAACCCGTCCGCTGGCCAAGACCAAGTCCTGGGCACTGGTTGAAGTCCTCGAACGCGCTGTTGAAGTCTAAGGGCTAAGGGTCGGAGAAATTTTATGATTCAGACTCAATCCATGCTCGATGTGGCCGATAACAGCGGCGCTCGTCGCGTCATGTGCATCAAGGTACTCGGCGGTTCGCACCGCCGTTACGCCGGTATCGGTGACATCATCAAAGTAACCGTCAAGGAAGCAATTCCGCGCGGTAAGGTCAAAAAAGGCCAAGTGATGACCGCTGTCGTCGTACGTACCCGTCACGGTGTTCGTCGCGCTGACGGTTCCATCATTCGTTTCGACGGCAACGCTGCTGTTCTGCTGAACAACAAGCAAGAGCCGATCGGCACTCGCATCTTCGGGCCAGTGACCCGTGAACTTCGTACTGAGAAGTTCATGAAGATCGTCTCGCTCGCCCCTGAAGTGCTGTAAGGAGATCCGACATGCAAAAGATTCGTCGTGACGACGAGATCATCGTGATCGCCGGCAAAGACAAAGGTAAGCGCGGTAAGGTGCTGAAGGTTCTGGCTGATGACCGTCTGGTTATCGGTGGCGTGAACCTGGTCAAGCGTCATACCAAGCCTAACCCGATGGCGGGCGTACAGGGCGGTATCGTCGAGAAAGAAGCGCCTCTGCACGCTTCCAACGTTGCCATCTTCAACGGTGAAACCAACAAGGCTGACCGCGTTGGTTTCAAAGTAGAAGACGGTAAAAAAATTCGTGTCTTCAAGTCGACCCAAAAAGCGGTTGATGCTTGAACACTGCTAGGTAGAAGACCATGGCACGACTGAAAGAGATTTACCGGAACGAAATCGCTCCTAAGCTTAAGGAAGAACTTAAGCTGTCGAACGTGATGGAAGTTCCGCGCGTTACCAAGATCACCCTGAACATGGGTCTGGGCGAAGCGATCGGCGACAAGAAAGTCATCGAGCACGCTGTTGCTGACCTGGAAAAGATCACCGGTCAAAAGCCGGTCGTGACTTTCGCTCGCAAATCCATCGCTGGCTTCAAAGTCCGCGAAGGCTGGCCGATCGGCGTCAAGGTGACCCTGCGTAGCGACAAGATGTACGAATTCCTGGACCGCCTGCTGGCGATCTCCCTGCCTCGGGTTCGCGACTTCCGCGGCCTGAATGCCAAGTCCTTCGATGGTCGTGGCAACTACAGCATGGGCGTGAAAGAGCAGATCATCTTCCCGGAAATCGACTACGACAAGATCGATGCTCTGCGCGGTTTGGACATCACCCTGACCACCACTGCTCGTTCGGACGACGAAGGCCGCGCTCTGCTGCGTGCTTTCAAGTTCCCGTTCCGCAACTGATTGGAGTAGGAAAATGGCCAAGAAGAGCATGAAAAACCGCGAGCTGAAGCGTCAGCTCACGGTAGCAAAGTTCGCTAAGAAGCGTGCTGAGCTGAAAGCGACCATCGTCAACCTGAACGCCTCTCCAGAAGAGCGTTTCGCTGCCGTTGTCGCTCTGCAGAAGCAGCCACGCGACGCTAGCGCCTCGCGCCTGCGCAACCGTTGCCGCCTGACCGGTCGTCCTCACGGTGTATACCGTAAGTTCGGCCTGGGCCGTAACATGCTGCGTCAAGCTGCAATGCGCGGTGACGTACCAGGTCTGGTCAAGGCCTCCTGGTAATCGCTGCAGGCAAGGCGCGGGTGGAAGGGGAGCAATCTTCCGACCGCCGGTGACCTTGCCAACAAACAAGCCCCTATATGGGGCTTGTTTCGTTTCTGCCTTGTGTCTAGAATGACCGGCTCACCTGAGCCTGGGTTTTTGCCCAAACGGTTCGGGTGGTTGTCATAGCCGCAAGGCTAATAATTCTTGTATCAGGAGCATCTAGCCCATGAGTATGCAGGACCCGTTAGCGGACATGCTAACTCGCATCCGTAATGCCCAGATGGCTGAAAAGTCCGTCGTAAGCATGCCTTCCTCTACCCTGAAGGTCGCGGTTGCCAAAGTTCTGAAGGACGAAGGTTACATCGCTGGCTACCAGGTAACTGGTGAGGTCAAGCCTTCCCTGTCGATCGAACTGAAGTACTTCGAAGGCCGTCCGGTCATCGAGGAACTGAAGCGCTCCAGCCGTCCAGGCCTGCGCCAGTACAAGGCCGTCACCGATCTGCCGAAAGTACGTGGCGGTCTGGGCGTGTCTATCGTCTCCACCAACAAAGGTGTGATGACTGATCGCGCTGCGCGCGCTGCCGGTGTCGGCGGCGAAGTTCTGTGCACAGTGTTCTAAGGGGGGATAGACATGTCTCGCGTCGCTAAGAACCCCGTTAAGCTGCCATCCGGTGTCGAAGTCAAATTCGCCGGTCAGCAGCTTTCGGTGAAGGGTGCCAAAGGTACTCTCGAACTGAACGTTCACTCGTCTGTTGAAGTTACCGAAGAGTCTGGTGAGCTGCGTTTCGTCGCTCGCAATGGTGACCAGCAAGCTCGTGCCATGGCCGGTACCACCCGCGCTCTGGTCAACAACATGGTCCAAGGCGTAAGCCAAGGCTTCGAGCGCAAGCTCCAGCTGGTCGGTGTTGGTTACAAGGCACAGGCTAAAGGCACCGTCCTGAACCTGGCCCTGGGCTTCTCTCACCCAGTGGACTACGAACTGCCAGCCGGTATCACCGCTGAAACACCTAGCCAGACCGACATCCTGATCAAGGGTATCGACAAGCAGCTGGTAGGTCAGGTGGCCGCTGAAATCCGCGACTTCCGTCCGCCAGAGCCTTACAAAGGTAAAGGTGTGCGTTACGCGGACGAAGTAGTCCGTCGTAAAGAAGCCAAGAAGAAGTAGGGCCTAGTAAATGACCGACAAAAAAGTTATTCGACTGCGTCGCGCTCGCAAAGCACGTCTCAAGATGCACGAACTCGAAGTCGTGCGCCTGTGCGTGTTCCGCTCCTCGCAGCACATCTACGCCCAGGTCATTTCGGCCGACGGCAGCAAGGTTCTGGCAAGCGCCTCGACCTTGGACAAAGACCTGCGTGATGGCGCCACTGGCAACATCGACGCGGCCACTAAGGTTGGCAAGCTGGTAGCTGAGCGTGCGAAAGCCGCCGGTGTATCTCAAGTTGCCTTTGACCGTTCCGGCTTCAAGTACCATGGCCGCGTCAAAGCGCTGGCTGATGCTGCTCGTGAAGGCGGGCTGGAGTTCTAAGTTATGGCAAATAACGATCAAAAGCGCGACGAAGGCTACATCGAGAAGCTGGTTCAAGTTAACCGCGTTGCCAAAACCGTAAAAGGCGGCCGTATCTTCACCTTCACCGCGCTGACCGTGGTTGGTGATGGTAAAGGTCGTGTTGGCTTCGGCCGTGGCAAGTCGCGCGAAGTACCAGCCGCGATCCAGAAAGCCATGGAAGCTGCTCGCCGCAACATGATCCAGGTTGACCTGAAGGGCACCACCCTGCAGTACGCCACCAAGGCTGCCCACGGCGCCTCGAAGGTTTACATGCAGCCTGCCTCGGAAGGTACCGGTATCATCGCCGGTGGCGCAATGCGTGCTGTCCTGGAAGTTGCTGGTGTTCAGAACGTTCTGGCCAAGTGCTACGGTTCGACCAACCCAGTGAACGTGGTTTACGCCACCTTCAAGGGTCTGAAAGCCATGCAATCTCCTGAATCCATTGCCGCCAAGCGTGGCAAGAGCGTCGAGGAGATCTTCTGATCATGGCAACCGTAAAAGTAACGCTGATCAAGAGCGTCTCGGGCCGTCTGCCTAACCACAAGCTGTGTGTTAAAGGCCTGGGTCTGCGTCGCATCGGTCACACTGTAGAAGTCCAGGATACTCCCGAGAACCGCGGGATGATCAACAAGGCTTACTACATGCTGAAGGTCGAGGGCTAATCGATGAAACTCAATGATCTGAGTCCAGCGCCGGGTTCCCGTCGCGAGAAGCATCGTCCAGGTCGTGGTATCGGTAGCGGTCTGGGTAAGACCGGCGGCCGTGGCCACAAAGGTCAGACTTCCCGTTCGGGTGGTTCGATCGCTCCTGGCTTCGAAGGCGGTCAACAGCCGCTGCACCGTCGCCTGCCGAAGTTCGGCTTCGTTTCCCTGAAAGCCATGGACCGCGCTGAAGTGCGTCTGTCCGAGCTGGCCAAAGTGGAAGGCGACGTGATCTCCGTGCAATCCCTGAAGGATGCCAACGTGATCAACCAGCACATTCAGCGTGTGAAAATCATGCTGTCTGGCGAAGTTACTCGCGCAGTCACCATCAAGGGTATCGCAGCCACCAAGGGTGCGCGTGCGGCTATCGAAGCAGCTGGCGGCAAATTCGAGGAATAAATGGCTAAGCAAGGTGCTCTCTCTTCGCTCGGTAAGGGCGGGATGTCGGAACTCTGGGCTCGTCTGCGCTTTCTGTTCATGGCGATCATCGTCTATCGGATAGGTGCGCATATCCCGGTTCCCGGCATCAATCCGGACCGTCTGGCGGATCTGTTTCGGCAGAATGAGGGGACCATTCTTAGCTTGTTCAACATGTTTTCCGGTGGCGCGCTCGAGCGCATGAGCATCTTTGCACTGGGGATCATGCCGTACATTTCGGCATCGATCATCATGCAGTTGATGACGGCGGTCAGCCCGCAACTGGAGCAGTTGAAGAAGGAAGGTGAAGCTGGCCGTCGCAAGATCAGCCAGTACACCCGCTACGGCACCGTTATCCTGGCACTGGTCCAAGCCATTGGCATGTCCATTGGCCTGGCCAACCAGGGCGTGGCGTTTTCTGTAGGCCTGGGCTTCCATATCGTCGCTGTTTCCACTTTCGTGGCAGGCGCGATGTTCATGATGTGGCTGGGCGAGCAGATCACCGAGCGCGGTGTGGGCAACGGTATCTCGATGTTGATTTTCGCGGGTATCGTTGCCGGTCTTCCGAGAGCAATCGGGCAGTCTTTCGAGTCTGCACGCACAGGCGATATCAACATTTTCGCCCTGGTCGCCATCGGTCTGCTGGCAGTAGCGATTATCGGTTTTGTGGTGTTCATTGAGCGTGGTCAGCGTCGTATCGCCGTTCATTACGCCAAGCGTCAGCAGGGCCGTAAGGTCTTCGCTGCGCAGACTAGCCACTTGCCGCTGAAAGTGAACATGGCGGGGGTTATCCCGGCTATTTTCGCGAGCAGCATTCTGCTGTTCCCGGCTTCGCTGGGTGCCTGGTTTGGTCAGTCCGAAGGTATGGGCTGGCTGCAGGACATCTCGCAGTCGATCGCTCCTGGTCAGCCGTTGAACATTCTGCTGTTTAGTGCAGGGATCATTTTCTTCTGCTTCTTCTACACAGCGTTGATGTTCAACCCGAAAGACGTAGCGGAAAACCTGAAGAAGTCCGGTGCCTTTATTCCGGGTATCCGTCCTGGTGAGCAGTCGGCACGCTACATTGATGGCGTTCTGACCCGTTTGACCATGTTCGGTGCTCTTTACATGATGGCCGTCTGCCTTCTGCCCCAGTTCCTGGTGGTGGCAGCAAATGTGCCGTTCTACCTTGGCGGGACCTCGTTGCTGATTGTGGTAGTGGTTGTGATGGACTTCATGTCCCAAGTACAATCGCACCTCGTTTCGCACCAGTACGAATCCCTGATGAAGAAAGCCAACCTGAAAGGCTACGGTGGCAGCGGTTTGCTGCGCTGATACGCCCCTAAGGTTCGAGGAGTCGGTAATGAAAGTTCGTGCATCGGTGAAAAAGCTGTGCCGTAACTGCAAGATCATCCGTCGCGAAGGCGTCGTACGAGTGATCTGCAGCGCGGAACCGCGTCACAAACAGCGCCAAGGCTGATTGTGATCTGCGCTTCAAACCCAGCAGCTAGTGTGCTGCTGGGTTGATTATTCGTTTCTACAGCGATATTATCTCGCGCCCTATTTCTTGGCTTCCGGGGCGTAGGTAGCTGTCAATTGGAGTCCCACTGAATGGCCCGTATTGCAGGCGTCAACATTCCAGATAACAAGCATACTGTTATCTCGCTGACCTACATCTATGGTGTCGGTCGCACAACTGCACAGAAGATTTGTGCAGACGCTGGTGTAAACCCAGCCGCTAAGATCAAGGATCTGAGCGACGAGCAAATCGAAACCCTGCGTGGCGAAGTCGCGAAGTTCACCACCGAAGGTGACCTGCGTCGTGACATCAACATGAAGATCAAGCGCTTGATGGACCTGGGTTGCTACCGCGGCCTGCGTCATCGTAAAGGTCTGCCGGTTCGCGGTCAGCGCACCAAGACCAACGCACGCACCCGTAAGGGCCCGCGTAAGCCGATCCGCAAGTAATCGCCCAGGAATATAGACATGGCAAAACCTGCTGCTCGTCCTCGTAAGAAAGTCAAAAAGACAGTGGTTGATGGCATCGCCCACATCCATGCTTCTTTCAACAACACCATCGTGACCATCACCGACCGTCAGGGCAATGCTTTGTCCTGGGCGACCTCCGGTGGTTCGGGTTTCCGTGGTTCGCGCAAATCCACCCCGTTCGCAGCTCAGATCGCTGCTGAGCGTGCTGGTCAAGCTGCGCTGGAATACGGTCTGAAGAACCTCGACGTTAACGTCAAGGGTCCAGGTCCAGGTCGTGAGTCCGCCGTTCGTGCATTGAACAGCTGCGGCTACAAGATCGCCAGCATCACCGACGTGACGCCAATCCCGCACAACGGGTGCCGTCCGCCGAAGAAGCGTCGCGTGTAATCAGGAGACAGAAGAATGGCACGTTACATTGGTCCAAAATGCAAACTGTCTCGTCGTGAAGGCACTGATCTTTTCCTGAAGAGCGGCGTTCGCGCTCTGGAATCGAAGTGCAATATCGAAGCAGCCCCAGGTATCCACGGCCAGCGCCGTGGCCGTCAGTCCGACTACGGCACCCAGCTGCGTGAGAAACAAAAAGTCCGTCGTATCTACGGTGTTCTGGAGCGTCAGTTCCGCGGTTACTACCAAGCTGCTGCCTCGAAAAAAGGCGCAACCGGTGAGAACCTGCTGCAACTGCTCGAGTGCCGTCTGGATAACGTCGTTTACCGTATGGGCTTCGGCTCGACTCGTTCCGAGTCCCGTCAGCTGGTTTCGCACAAAGCGATCAGCGTCAACGGTAAGACTGTAAACATTCCATCCTACCAAGTTCGTCCGGGTGACGTGGTCGCAGTCCGCGAGAAATCGCTGGGCCAGTTGCGCATTGTTCAAGCCCTTGAACTGTGCGCCCAGCGTGGCCGCGTTGAGTGGGTTGACGTGGATGCTGCTAAAAAGTCGGGCGTTTTCAAGAACGTTCCTGCTCGCAGCGACCTGTCTGCCGACATCAACGAAAACCTGATTGTCGAGCTCTACTCCAAGTAAGGGCTAGAAAATAGGTGCATCCATGCAGATTTCGGTAAATGAGTTCCTGACTCCCCGCCACATTGATGTGCAGGTAGTCAGTCCGACCCGCGCCAAAATTACGCTCGAGCCTCTCGAGCGTGGTTTCGGCCATACCCTGGGCAACGCGCTGCGCCGCATCCTGTTGTCCTCCATGCCTGGCTGTGCAGTAGTCGAGGCCGAGATCGATGGCGTACTCCATGAGTACTCCGCGATCGAAGGTGTTCAGGAAGACGTAATTGAAATCCTGTTGAACCTGAAAGGTCTCGCTATCAAACTGCATGGTCGTGACGAAGTTACGCTGACCTTGTCGAAAAAGGGTTCGGGGGTGGTTACCGCTGCCGATATTCAGCTGGATCACGATGTCGAGATCGTCAACCCCGATCACGTAATCGCGAACCTGGCGTCGAACGGCGCTCTGAACATGAAGCTCACTGTAGCTCGTGGTCGTGGTTACGAGCCGGCCGACTCCCGTCAAACCGACGAAGACGAAAGCCGTAGCATTGGCCGTCTGCAGTTGGACGCCTCCTTCAGCCCGGTGCGTCGTATCGCCTATGTGGTCGAGAACGCCCGTGTTGAACAGCGTACCAACCTGGACAAACTGGTCATTGATCTGGAAACCAACGGCACCCTGGATCCTGAAGAGGCTATCCGCCGCGCTGCGACCATTCTGCAACAGCAGTTGGCCGCGTTCGTCGACCTCAAAGGTGACAGCGAGCCTGTCGTAGTCGAGCAGGAAGACGAGATCGATCCGATCCTGCTGCGTCCGGTTGACGACCTGGAACTGACTGTACGTTCGGCCAACTGCCTCAAGGCGGAGAACATCTACTACATCGGCGACCTGATTCAGCGTACCGAAGTAGAGCTGTTGAAGACTCCTAACCTGGGTAAGAAGTCCCTGACTGAAATCAAGGACGTTCTGGCCTCTCGTGGTCTGTCTCTCGGCATGCGCCTCGACAACTGGCCGCCTGCAAGTCTTAAGAAAGACGACAAGGCGACCGCCTGATCGTCGTAATCACCGAACGTAGTGTTTGGTAAGGAATGAATCATGCGTCATCGTAAAAGTGGACGTCACCTGAGCCGTACCAGCTCTCACCGCAAGGCTATGTTCCAGAACATGGCAGTGTCGCTGATCGAGCACGAGCTGATCAAAACCACCCTGCCGAAAGCCAAGGAACTGCGCCGCGTTGCCGAGCCGCTGATCACCCTGGCCAAGGAAGACAGCGTTGCTAACCGTCGTCTGGCCTTCGACCGTACCCGTTCGAAGTCCGCTGTTGGCAAACTGTTCAACGACCTGGGCAAGCGTTACGCCACCCGTCAGGGCGGCTACCTGCGCATCCTGAAGTGCGGTTTCCGCGCTGGCGACAACGCGCCTATGGCGTATGTCGAGCTGGTTGATCGTCCGGTCGGCGGTGCTGTAGAAGCTGCTGAGTAAGACGTTCTGTCTGCTACAGAAAACCGGGCCTAGTGCCCGGTTTTTTGTTTATACATCTATTGTTTATTTCTATTGATGTAAGTCATGTAATGAATTTGTCCCTGTAATCTTGCTCGTCAATACTCTCTCTACAGCCGATTAGCCGGCCCTTGAAGACCGAAATGGAGAGCCCATGAGCAAGATTCTCACCACCGCTAGCGGTGCACCTGTAGCCGACAACCAGAACTCCCGCTCCGCCGGCCCGCGCGGTCCGCTGCTGCTCGACGACTTCCACCTGATCGAGAAGCTCGCCCATTTCAACCGCGAGAACATTCCTGAGCGCCGCGTCCATGCCAAAGGGTCGGGCGCCTACGGTACCTTTACCGTTACTCACGATATCACCGGCTATACCAGCGCCAAGCTGTTCGAAGAGGTCGGTAAACAAACCGAGACTTTCTTACGCTTCTCCACCGTTGGTGGTGAGCGCGGTTCGGCTGATACCGAGCGTGACCCGCGCGGCTTCGCGGTGAAGTTCTACACCGAGGAAGGCAACTGGGACATTGTCGGTAACAACACTCCAGTATTCTTCATTCGCGACCCACTTAAGTTCCCGGACTTTATCCACACCCAGAAGCGCCACCCGCAGTCCAACCTGAAGAATGCTCAGATGATGTGGGACTTCTGGTCGCACTCTCCAGAAGCGCTGCATCAGGTCACCATCCTGTTTTCCGATCGTGGCATTCCGGACGGCTACCGTCACATGCATGGCTTTGGCAGCCACACCTACAGCCTGATCAATGCAAAGGGTGAGCGCACTTGGGTCAAGTGGCACTTCAAGACCCAGCAAGGCATCAAGAACCTCACCCCGGCAGACGCTGCACGCCTGGCAGGTACCGACCCGGACTACGCTCAGCGCGACCTCTTCGAGGCCATCGAGCGTGGCGACTACCCGCGCTGGACTGTCTGCATTCAGGTGATGAGCGAAGCCGAGGCTGCCAGCCGCGACGAGAACCCATTCGACGTGACCAAGACCTGGTCGCAGAAGGATTATCCACTCATCGAGGTGGGTGTGCTGGAGCTCAACCGTAACCCGCTCAACTATTTTGCGGAGGTCGAGCAGGCCGCGTTCGGGCCGAGCAATATGGTGCCCGGCGTCGGTCTTTCGCCGGACCGCATGCTGCAAGGCCGTGTATTCGCCTACGCCGACGCGCACCGCTATCGCGTGGGGACCAACCACCAGCAATTGCCAGTCAACGCGCCACGCTGCCCGGTGAACAGCTACCAGCGTGATGGCTCGATGGCCACCGGCAGTTACGGTAGTGCACCGAACTACGAGCCAAACAGCTACAGCGATGCCCCGAAACAGTCGCCACGTCATGCTGAGCCAGCATTGGCCATGAATGGTTCGGCTGATCGCTACGATCACCGCGAGGATACCGACTACTTCAGCCATGCCGGCGCTTTGTTCCGTTTGATGAACGATGAGCAGAAGGCCCTGCTGATCATTAACATCGCCGGTACCATGGCGGGCGTCAGCGAAGATGTCATTCAGCGTCAGCTACAGTACTTCTTCAAGGCGGATCCGGCTTACGGCGAAGGGATTGCAAAGGCTTTGGGCATCAATCTCGCCTAAGTCGAAGTGATAAGAAGAACCGCCCTCATTTGGGCGGTTTTTCAATGAATATCACTACTGTTTAACCGATTTTTTGCGTCTGATTGCGCGTTTTTCAGTGACCATAGACAAAAGCTGGTTCACACTATGTGGCATAGACGTTTTCACATGGAGAATCAGGGCGATGCAAGGCCACCCGGATGTAATCAACTATCTCGTCACGCTGCTGAAGGGCGAACTGGCGGCACGCGACCAGTACTTCATTCATTCGCGCATGTACGAAGACTGGGGCCTGTCCAAGCTCTACGAGCGCATCAACCACGAGATGGAGGAAGAGACGCAGCACGCCGATGCCCTGATGCGTCGTATCCTCATGCTCGAAGGCACCCCTGACATGCGTGCGGATGACCTGGAGGTTGGTAGCACCGTGCCGGAAATGATCGAGGCAGACCTCAAGCTCGAATACAAGGTGCGCGGTGCGCTTTGCAAAGGCATCGAGCTGTGCGAACTGCACAAGGACTACGTCAGTCGTGACATCCTGCGTGCGCAGCTGGCCGACACCGAAGAAGATCACACCTACTGGCTTGAGAAGCAGCAGGGCCTGATCAAGGCCATCGGGCTGGAAAACTACCTGCAGTCGCAGATGTAAGTTATCCACAGACTCAAGTAAAAGCCCCTGGCACCATCGGTACCAGGGGCTTTTTCATTGCGCCGGCAATACTCAGGCCCTATCCCGCTCCAGCAATGGTTTCAGGTAATGGCCGGTATATGACTGCTTCATCTCGCTCAGCTCTTCTGGTGTACCGCAGGCAATGATCTGCCCACCCTTGGAACCGCCCTCAGGCCCCAGGTCAACCAGCCAGTCGGCAGTCTTGATCACATCCAGGTTATGCTCGATCACCACCACGGTATTGCCGTGGTCGCGCAGGCGATGCAATACGTCCAGCAGTTGCTGGATATCGGCAAAGTGCAGGCCGGTGGTAGGTTCGTCGAGGATGTACAAGGTCTTGCCGGTATCGCGCTTGGACAGTTCGCGCGACAGCTTTACCCGCTGCGCCTCACCGCCGGACAACGTGGTCGCTGATTGCCCCAGTTTGATGTACGACAGGCCCACATCCATCAATGTTTGCAGCTTGCGCGCCAGCGCCGGCACCGCATCGAAGAACTCGCGGGCATCCTCGATGGTCATTTCCAGCACCTCGTGGATGTTCTTGCCCTTGTACTTGATCTCCAGGGTTTCGCGGTTGTAGCGCTTGCTCTTGCACACGTCACACGGCACGTAGATGTCCGGTAGGAAGTGCATTTCCACCTTGATCAGGCCATCGCCCTGGCAGGCCTCGCAACGGCCACCCTTGACGTTGAACGAGAAACGCCCCGGGCCATAACCACGCGAGCGTGACTCCGGGACACCGGAGAACAGCTCGCGGATCGGCGTGAAGATGCCGGTGTAGGTGGCCGGGTTGGAGCGTGGTGTGCGGCCGATCGGGCTCTGGTCGATATCCACCACCTTGTCCAGGTGCTGCAGGCCGTCCATGCTGCTGTGCGGTGCGGCTTCCAGGCTGCTTGCGCCATTGAGGGCGGTGGCGGCCAAGGGGTAAAGGGTATTGTTGATCAGCGTCGATTTACCCGAGCCGGATACACCAGTCACGCAGGTCAGCAGGCCGATCGGTACTTCCAGGTCGACGTTCTGCAGGTTGTTGCCACGTGCGCCCTTGAGCTTGAGCTGCAGCTTCTTGTTGCGCGGCGTGCGCTTGGCCGGCACGACGATCTTCTTGCGCCCGGACAGGTACTTGCCAGTCAGCGAATCGGGATGGTCCATGACCTCCTGGGGCGAGCCCTCGGCGACAATCTGCCCACCGTGAACACCGGCGCCCGGGCCGATATCGACCACGTAGTCGGCCAGCCGAATGGCGTCCTCGTCGTGTTCCACCACGATCACCGTGTTGCCCAGGTCGCGCAAATGGTTGAGGGTGGCCAACAGGCGGTCGTTGTCGCGTTGATGAAGGCCGATGGACGGTTCATCGAGGATGTACATCACCCCCACCAGACCAGCGCCGATCTGGCTGGCGAGTCGGATACGTTGCGCTTCACCGCCGGACAGGGTGTCGGCGCTACGATCCAGGGTCAGGTAGTCGAGACCGACATTGACCAGGAACTGAAGTCGTTCGCAGATTTCCTTGAGGATTTTTGCCGCGATTTCGCCACGCCGGCCAGTAAGGGTCAGTTGACCAAAGTAGTTGCTGGCTTCACCGATCGGCAAATTGGTTACCGCCGGCAGGGTTTTCTCGCCCACCCACACATGGCGCGCCTCGCGGCGCAGGCGCGTACCCCGGCAATCCGGGCACGGTTGCGTGCCAAGGAATTTGGCCAGTTCTTCACGCACGGTGGCCGATTCGGTTTCGCGGTAGCGGCGCTCAAGGTTCGGCACAATGCCTTCGAACGGGTGCGATCGCTTGACGATGTCGCCTCGGTCGTTGAGGTACTTGAAATCGACACTCTGCTTGCCGCTGCCCTGCAGGATCACTTTCTGGTGTTCGGCTGACAGCTCGCCGAAAGGCTCCTCCAGGCTGAAGCCGTAGTGCGCAGCCAACGAACCGAGCATCTGGAAGTAGTACACGTTACGCCGGTCCCAGCCGCGGATCGCGCCTTCGGCCAAGGTCAGTTCGGTGTTGACCAGGCGTTTGGTGTCGAAGAACTGCTTGACCCCCAGGCCGTCGCAGGTCGGGCAGGCGCCAGCCGGGTTGTTGAAGGAAAACAGCTTCGGTTCCAGCTCGCTGATCGCGTGGCCGCACACCGGACAGGCGAAGCGCGCGGAGAAGATCGTCTCTTCGCCTTGTTCGTCGTCCATCGGTGCCACCAGGGCAATACCGTCGGCCAGCTTCAACGCGGTCTCGAACGATTCGGCCAAGCGTTGTTGCAGGTCGGCGCGGACTTTGAAGCGGTCCACCACCACATCGATGCTGTGCTTCTTCTGTTTGTCCAGCTTGGGCAACTCATCGAGTTCGTAGAGCTTGCCGTTGACCCTGGCCCGCACGAAGCCCTGGGCGCGAAGCTCGTCAAACACCGCCAGGTGCTCGCCCTTGCGCTCGCGCACCACTGGCGCGAGCAGCATCAGCTTGCTGCCTTCCGGGCGCTCCAGCACCAGGTCGACCATCTGGCTGATCGTTTGCGCCTCCAGCGGGATATCGTGGTCCGGGCAGCGTGGAGTACCGACGCGGGCGTACAGCAGGCGCAGATAGTCGTAGATTTCGGTGATGGTGCCGACCGTGGAGCGCGGGTTGTGCGAGGTCGACTTCTGCTCGATCGAAATCGCCGGCGACAGGCCTTCGATGGTGTCGACGTCGGGCTTTTCCATCATCGACAGGAACTGCCGGGCGTAGGCCGACAGCGATTCCACATAGCGGCGCTGGCCTTCGGCGTACAAGGTATCGAACGCCAGGGACGACTTGCCGGAACCGGACAGGCCGGTGATCACGATCAACTTGTCCCGGGGCAGGGTCAGGTCGATGTTCTTCAGGTTGTGGGTACGTGCCCCACGAATCAGGATCTTGTCCACTGCGGCCTCGCTTGGCGGGCATAAACAAGGAAGTATACGGCGCGCCAGTATGACGCGGCAAAGCGTCGCGTAGATGCCGTCAAGCTGTCGGACTGATAGAATCGCCGCCGGTTCACACGAGGTTAATCCATGCACGACACCCACAACGAGCGCATGAGTGGCGGCGAAACCCGCGCCGCTGGCGGCCTTGCCTTGGTCTTTGCCTTTCGTATGCTGGGCATGTTCATGGTCTTGCCGGTACTGGCCACCTACGGCATGGACCTGGCTGGCGCCACGCCTGCCCTGATCGGCCTGGCCATTGGTGCCTATGGCCTGACCCAGGCGGTATTGCAGATCCCGTTCGGGATGATTTCCGACCGCATCGGTCGCCGGCCGGTGATTTATCTAGGGCTGGTGATCTTCGCCCTGGGCAGTGTACTGGCGGCCCAGGCCGACTCTATCTGGGGCGTGATTGCCGGGCGCATCCTGCAGGGCGCGGGGGCAATTTCTGCTGCGGTCATGGCACTGCTGTCGGACCTCACCCGCGAACAACACCGGACCAAGGCCATGGCCATGATCGGCATGAGCATCGGCCTGTCGTTTGCTGTCGCCATGGTCGTCGGTCCATTGCTGACAAGTGCCTTTGGTTTGTCAGGTTTGTTCCTGGTCACGGCTGGGCTTGCCCTGGTCGGCATGCTGTTGATCGCGTTTGTCGTGCCCAGCACCCACAGCATTTTGCAGCACCGCGAGTCGGGTGTGGCGCGCCAGGCCATCGGCCCGACCCTGCGCCATCCGGACCTTCTGCGCCTGGACGTCAGCATTTTCATCCTGCACGCCGTCCTCATGGCCAGCTTCGTTGCGCTGCCGCTGGCGTTCGTCGAGCGTGGCGGCCTGCCCAAGGAGCAGCATTGGTGGGTGTACCTGACCGCGCTGTTCATCTCATTTTTTGCAATGGTCCCGTTCATCATCTATGGCGAAAAAAAGCGCAAGATGAAACGTGTGTTGGCCGGCGCGGTCAGTGTCCTGCTGCTGACGGAGATATACTTCTGGGAGTGGGCTGACGGTTTGCGCGGACTGGTGATTGGCACCGTGGTATTCTTTACCGCATTCAACCTGCTGGAGGCTTCGCTGCCTTCTCTGGTGAGCAAGGTGTCGCCTGCCGGTGGCAAGGGGACGGCAATGGGGGTGTATTCCACCAGCCAGTTCCTCGGTGCAGCGTTAGGCGGGATTCTTGGCGGCTGGCTGTTCCAGCACGGCGGGCTGAACACGGTGTTCCTCGGTAGCGCGGTGCTGTGTGCTATCTGGCTGATCGTCGCCTTGCGCATGAACGAGCCGCCATATGTGACCAGCCTGCGCATGCCCTTGACGCCTGAGGCGGTCCGGGAAGCCGGCCTGACCGAGCGCCTGATGGCCGTGCCGGGTGTGACCGACGCTGTGGTGGTGGAAGAAGAAGCCGCCATCTATATCAAACTGGATACGAAAATTTTGGACCGTGCGACCCTCGAGCGACTGGTGAATCCAGCCTCTTCGGCGTGCGAAGCCTAGGAGAACGTTATGGCCCGTGGGGTTAACAAAGTCATTCTGGTCGGTACCTGTGGCCAGGATCCCGAAGTCCGCTACCTGCCCAACGGTAACGCCGTGACCAACCTGAGCCTGGCCACCAGCGAGCAGTGGACTGACAAGCAGTCGGGCCAGAAGGTCGAGCGTACCGAGTGGCACCGTGTGTCGCTGTTCGGCAAGGTTGCCGAAATCGCTGGCGAATACCTGCGCAAGGGTTCGCAGTGCTACATCGAAGGCAAGCTGCAGACCCGCGAGTGGGAAAAAGACGGCATCAAGCGCTACACCACCGAGATCATCGTCGATATCAACGGCACCATGCAGCTGCTCGGCGGTCGTCCGCAGGGCCAGCAGCAGGGCGGCGACCCGTACAACCAAGGTGGCGGCAATTATGGTGGTGGCCAGCAGCAACAGTACAACCAGGCACCGCCACGCCAGCAGGCCCAGCGCCCGCAACAGGCCCCTCAGCGCCCAGCGCCGCAACAGCCTGCGCCGCAGCCGGCGGCTGACTTCGACAGCTTCGATGACGATATTCCGTTCTGATCAGAGCGGTAGGGCGTTCAGCAAGACCAGAAACCCAGGGCAGTTGCCCTGGGTTTTTTTATGGGCAGCACCGCGTATCAGGCATCGCTTTCAGTAGAACAACCGGGGCTCCGGCGAATCCAGCAGGCTTGCCAGCTTGGTCAGGGCAAAGCCCAGTTCTTGGCGGCTGGGTGCCATCAGGGCGATGCGCACACCGCTGGTGGCGTGGCTGCGTTCAGGCAGGAACTGGCTGCCGCTGACCACCGTTACGCCGTTGTCACGCGCCAGGTTGGCAAACTCGTCGCTGGTCCACGGTTCTGGCAGCTCCAGCCAGATATGGAAGCTGTGGGGCTGACTGCGGATCTTGTATTGGCCAAGAATCTCCCGGGCCATGTGCTGGCGCGCGGCCGCCTCCTGCTGCTGCATACGCACCAACTGGTCGGCCTTGCCGCTGTTGATCAGGTTACTGGCCAATTGCGCCATCAGAGGCGATGGCATCCACACGCTGCTGCGTACCATCGATGATAACCGCGACAGGGTTTGCGGCGGGGCGTACAGGTAGCCGATGCGCAGCGCCGGCAGCACGCTTTTGGACAGGCTGGTGAGGTATACCGAGCGTTCAGGCGCATACGCTGCAAGCGGCTTGTAGTCCGGGCTGGGCTCGAGAAAACCGTAGATATCGTCATCCACGATGAACAGGTCGAACTCACGGGCGATCTCGGCGATAGCCTGGCGCCTTGCTGGGGGCATGATCGAGTTGGTCGGGTTCTGGTGCGTGGTGACGCACACCAGCAGGGAAGGGCGGTGTTCCAGGCAGGCCGCGCGCAATGCCTCCGGGATGAGCCCGTGTTCGTCCATGGCGACGCCGCGCAGGCGCCGGCCCAGGCTGTGGGCCAGGGATATGATGCCCGGGTAGCAGAGCGACTCGCACAGCACCACATCGTCACTCTTCGACAGGCTGCTGATGGCCACCAGCAGCCCATGTTGGGCGCCAGCGGTCAGTACTACCTGCTGCCAGCGAGCATCAGGCAGCCAGCGCTGTATCCAGGTCGCACCGGCTTGTTTGTGGGACGTGTGACCACCCTCTGTCACATAGTCGAGTACCTGCCCCAAGTCCGATGAGGCGGCCAGTTCGCTGATAGCCGTGCCTAGCCACTCGCTCATGTGAGCGTCGTTGGGCTTGATGATCGAGAGGTCGATCTGGCTACTCTCGCCGGCAACGGGTGTGGGCACCGACGGGGCGGGTAATGGCTGCCGCAGCTGCCTGACAAATGTACCTCGGCCTACCTCGCCAGCCACCAGACCACGCTTGGCTGCTTCGTCGTAGGCCCTGCCAACCGTGCCGGGGGTTACATTCAGCGCCTCGGCCAGGTCCTTGAGCGTGGGTAAGCGATCGCCTTCTGCAAGCCGACCACTTTCGATGTCCTGTTCAAGGGCATCAGCGATCATCAGGTAAACCGGCTGTGTTTGATGGCTGTATTGGGGGACCCACATGGAGATGGCACCAGGTTCTGCAAGAGCGCGAAAGCCTAGCATGAAAGCTCGGATGCAGGTAATGATGGTAATTGGTTAAATTGAGTTGAATTTATTTTAGATTGAATCGATTCAATTTTTGAAATTACAATCATCGCACCGATCAGGCCGGCCGCACTCGGGCTGCGCCTGGCATAACGCTCCACTGGATGGACATCGCTATGGAAATGTTGGGTTCTTACTGGGCGGAGCACTGGTTGCTGGCAGTCCTCATACTTGGCGCGATCGCCTTCGTTGCGGGCTTCGTCGACAGCATTGCCGGTGGTGGAGGTTTGTTTCTGGTGCCGGGTTTTCTGCTGGTGGGCATGCCGCCCCAGGTGGCACTGGGCCAGGAAAAACTGGTCAGTACCCTCGGCACGCTGGCGGCTATCCGCAACTTCCTGGCCAACAGCAAGATGGTCTGGCAGGTAGCGTTGGTTGGGGTGCCGTTTTCGCTGCTAGGCGCCTACCTGGGGGCTCACCTGATCGTGTCGATCTCGCAGGAAACTGTGGGCAAGATCATCCTGGCACTGATCCCGCTCGGTATTCTTATTTTCCTTACCCCCAAGGACCGCCCGGTCGAGGAGCGCGAACTGTCATCGCGCATGCTGTTCACCGTGGTCCCGCTGACCTGCCTGGCCATTGGCTTCTATGACGGCTTCTTCGGCCCCGGTACCGGCAGCATGTTCATCATCGCTTTCCATTACCTGCTGCGCATGGACCTGGTCTCCAGTTCGGCCAACTCCAAAACCTTCAACTTCGCTTCCAACATCGGTGCTTTGGTGGCGTTCGTCAGCGCAGGCAAGGTCGTCTACCTGCTGGCATTGCCACTTGTGGCCTGCAACATCCTCGGTAACCACCTGGGCAGTTCCCTGGCCTTGCGTAAAGGCAACGACGTGGTGCGCAAGGCGTTGGTGTTCTCGATGCTCTGTCTGTTCATCAGCCTGGGCGTGAAGTACCTGACCTGACCCATTGATAGGAGATAACCAATGAAAACCGCATTTGTAACCGGTGCTTCCTCAGGCTTTGGCCGCGCCATCTGCTGCACCCTGATCGGCAAAGGCTACCGGGTGATCGGTGGCGCCAGGCGCATGGACAAACTGAAAGCACTTGAGGCCGAACTGGGCGTCAATTTCATTCCGCTGGCGCTGGATGTCACTGACCCCGTATCGCTTGAGAAGGCGGTCGAGCAGATGCGTGAGGCGTCGCTGCAGATCGATCTGCTGGTCAATAACGCGGGGCTGGCGCTGGGCGTGGACCGTGCCCAAACCAGCAGTGCCGCAAACTGGCAGCAGATGATCGACACCAACATCACCGGCCTGGCCATGGTCACCCACAAGATCCTGCCGCAAATGGTGGAAGCCGATAGCGGCATGATCATCAACATCGGCTCGATCGCCGGCACTTACCCCTACCCGGGCGGTAACGTGTATGGCGCCAGCAAGGCGTTCGTCCGCCAGTTCAGCCTCAACCTACGTGCCGACCTGGCTGGCACCCGCGTGCGGGTGAGCAATATCGAGCCGGGGCTGTGCTCAGGCACTGACTTCTCGGTGGTGCGCCTCAATGGCGACATGGACGCCGTGCAGGCCTTGTATCGGGATGTAGAGGCCCTTCTGCCGGAGGACATCGCAGCAACGGTAGCCTGGGTTGCCGAGCAGCCGGCGCACGTGAATATCAATACCATCGAGATCATGCCTGTGGCGCAGAGCAGTGCGGCGCTGAATGTGGTGCGCAACCTGCCACGTGCCTGATCGGGGCCGCACCACTGACCCAGGTCATCGCACCTTCTGGATTCTTGACTAGTCTTAACCTTTGGCGGCCATCAATTGGCCGCCACCGTGACTACCAAGAGGCGCCGGCAATGTTCCGCGCGTCCACCACCTGATCAGGAGTGCACGATGGACCTGAACCGTCGGCAGTTCTTCAAGGTCGCCGCCATCGGCCTTGGAGGCTCGAGCCTTGCGGCGTTGGGCATGGCCCCAACGCCGGCATTCGCCGAGCAGGTGCGTCACTTCAAGCTGGCGCATACCAAAGAAACCCGTAACACCTGCCCCTACTGTTCGGTCGGCTGCGGCCTGATCCTGTACAGCCAGGGCGATGCGGGGAAGAACGTCAAACAGAACATCATCCATATCGAAGGGGACGCCGACCACCCGGTCAACCGCGGCACACTTTGCCCGAAAGGCGCCGGCTTGCTGGACTTTATCCACAGCCCGAGCCGCCTGCAGTACCCCGAGGTTCGTAAGCCGGGCAGCAAAGAGTGGGTGCGGGTCAGCTGGGACGAGGCGCTGGACCGCGTCGCCGACCTGATGAAGCAGGACCGCGATGCTAACTTCATAGAGAAGAACGCCCAAGGCCAAACGGTCAACCGCTGGCTCACCACCGGTTTTCTTGCCGCCTCCGCCGCTTCCAGCGAGGCTGGCTACCTGACCCACAAGGTCATCCGCGCAACAGGCATGCTGGGGTTCGATAACCAGGCACGTGTCTGACATGGCCCGACGGTGGCAAGTCTTGCCCCGACGTACGGCCGTGGCGCCATGACCAACCACTGGTCCGATATCGCCAACGCGAATCTGGTCCTGGTGATGGGTGGCAACGCAGCAGAAGCGCATCCGTGCGGCTTCAAGTGGGTGACCGAGGCCAAAGCGCACAACAAGGCGCGGCTGATTGTGGTCGACCCGCGGTTTACCCGTACCGCTTCGGTGGCGGATTACTACGCACCGATCCGTACCGGCACCGACATCGCCTTCATGGGCGGGCTGATCAACTACCTGCTCAGCAACGACAAGATCCAGCACGAGTACGTGCGCAACTACACTGACGTGTCGTTCATCGTCAAAGAGAACTATGGCTTCGAGGATGGGCTGTTCAGCGGCTACGACGAAGCCAAGCGTGTGTACGCCGACAAGTCCGGCTGGGGTTACGAGCTGGGTGAGGACGGCTACGCCAAGGTCGACCCGACACTGCAACACCCTCGCTGCGTGTTCCAGCTGATGAAGCAGCATTACAGCCGCTATACCCCGGAACTGGCGAGCATGACCTGTGGCATGCCACAGGACGCCATGATGAAGGTTTGGGAAGAGATCGCCTCATGCTCGGTTCCGGGCAAGACCATGACGATCCTTTATGCGCTAGGTTGGACGCAGCATTCGATCGGTGCGCAGATTATCCGCAGTGCGGCCATGGTCCAGTTGCTGCTCGGCAACGTCGGCATGCCCGGAGGCGGGGTCAACGCCCTGCGCGGGCACTCCAACATCCAGGGCCTGACCGACCTCGGCCTGCTGTCCAACTCGCTGCCGGGCTACCTGACCCTGGCCGGTGACGCCGAGCAGGACTACGCCGCCTACATCGACAAGCGCGCTTCCAAGCCGCTGCGGCCTGGGCAGTTGTCGTACTGGCAGAACTACGGCAAGTTCCACGTCAGCCTGATGAAGGCCTGGTACGGCGCCAACGCCACGGCGGAAAACAACTGGGGTTATGACTGGCTGCCCAAACTCGATGTACCGGCCTACGACGTGCTGCGCATGTTCGAGATGATGGGCCAGGGCAAAGTCAATGGTTATATGTGCCAGGGCTTCAACCCGATCGCCGCGCTGCCGGACAAAAACCGCGTCACTGCAGCACTGGGCAAGCTCAAGTGGCTGGTGATCATGGACCCCTTGGCCACCGAGACCTCGGAATTCTGGCGCAACGCCGGGCCGTTCAACGATGTCGACACGGCCTCTATCCAGACCGAAGTGATCCGCTTGCCCACGACCTGCTTCGCCGAGGAAGACGGCTCGCTGGTCAACAGCAGCCGCTGGCTGCAATGGCACTGGAAGGGCGCAGACGGCCCGGGCGAGACGCGTACCGACGTGCAGATCATGAGCGAGCTGTTCCTGCGCCTGCGCCAACGTTACCAGGCCGAAGGGGGGGCCTATCCTGACGCGATAATGAATATCAGCTGGCCGTACAAGATCCCTGAGGAGCCCTCCCCGGAGGAGCTGGCCAAGGAGATGAACGGCTGGGCGGTGGCCGATGTCACCGACCCGACTGGCGCGGTGATCAAGGCGGGCCAGCAACTGGCGGGCTTCGGCCAGCTCAAGGACGATGGCAGCACCGCGTCTGGCTGCTGGATCTTTGCCGGTAGCTGGACCGAACAAGGCAACCAGATGGCTCGCCGCGACAACAGCGACCCGTATGGCATGCACCAGGTGCAGAACTGGGCCTGGGCCTGGCCGGCCAACCGTCGCATCCTTTACAACCGTGCCTCCAGCGACCCGCAAGGCAAGCCGTGGGACCCGGAGAAAAAGCGCCTGGTATGGTGGAACGGCAAGGCCTGGACCGGCACCGACGTGCCGGACTTCAAGGTCGACTCGCCGCCCGAGGCGGGGATGAACCCCTTCATCATGAACCCCGAAGGCGTGGCGCGTTTCTTCGCCATCGACAAGATGGCCGAAGGCCCGTTCCCCGAGCACTACGAGCCCTTCGAAACACCGATCGGCATCAACCCGCTGCACCCGCAGAACAAGAAGGCCACCAGCAACCCGGCCGGGCGCATCTTCGATTCTGTGTGGGACACCCTCGGCACGCACGGCGAGTTCCCTTATGCGGCGACCACCTACCGGCTGACCGAGCACTTCCACTTCTGGAGCAAGCATTGCCGGCTCAACGCCATTGCCCAGCCCGAGCAGTTCGTCGAAATAGGCGAGGTGCTGGCCAACGAGAAAGGCATCAAGGCCGGCGACCGGGTACGGGTGTCGAGCAAGCGTGGGCATATCGATGCGGTGGCGGTGGTGACCAAGCGGATTCGCCCGCTGCAGGTCAACAATCAGACCGTGCACCAGATCGGCATTCCGCTGCACTGGGGCTTCACCGGCGCTACCCGGCATGGCTACCTGACCAATACCTTGGTGCCGTTCCTCGGTGACGGCAACACGCAGACGCCAGAGTCCAAGTCGTTCCTCGTGAAAGTGGAGAAACTCTGATGGCCAGCCAAGACATCATCGCCCGCTCGGCCACCACTACCGTGCCGCCCTCGGTGCGTCAGCAGGAGGAGGTCGCCAAGCTGATCGACACTACCAAGTGCATCGGCTGCAAGGCCTGCCAGGTGGCGTGCTCGGAGTGGAATGAACTGCGTGACGAGGTTGGCCACAACCACGGCACCTACGACAACCCCCAGGACCTCACTGCCGAGACCTGGACACTGATGCGCTTTACCGAGCATGAGCGCGACGACGGCAACCTGGAGTGGCTGATCCGCAAGGACGGTTGCATGCACTGTGCCGACCCAGGTTGCCTGAAGGCATGCCCGAGCCCGGGCGCGATCATCAAGCACGCCAACGGTATCGTCGACTTCAACCAGGACCACTGCATCGGCTGCGGCTACTGCATCACCGGCTGCCCGTTCAACATCCCGCGTATCTCGCAGAAAGACCACAAGGCGTACAAGTGCACCCTGTGTTCCGATCGCGTGAGCGTGGGGCTGGAGCCGGCATGCGTGAAAACCTGCCCGACCGGGGCGATCGTGTTCGGCAGCAAGGACGAGATGAAAGTGCATGCGGCCGAGCGCATCGTCGATCTGAAGTCGCGGGGCTACGACAAGGCCGGGCTGTACGACCCGGACGGCGTCGGTGGTACCCACGTGATGTACGTGCTGCACCATGCCGACACGCCGAAGCTGTATGCCGGCCTGCCGGACCAGCCAGTGATCAGCCCGTTGGTAGGGTTGTGGAAGGGCTTCACCAAGCCGCTGGCGCTGTTGGCCATGGGCGCGGCGGTGCTGGCGGGGTTCTTCCACTATGTGCGGATCGGCCCACAGCGTGTCGAGGAGGATGAACACCCGACACCGCCGGACGAAAGCGTGCATCAAGTGGACCCGTCGGTCCATGTCTATGATCCGAAGCAGCCCGGTGGGCAAGGGGAGCAGCGGCCATGAACGACAACAAACCCATCCTGCGCTACAACGCCAACGAGCGTAGCAACCACTGGGCGGTGGCGATCCTGTTCATCCTGGCTGGGCTGTCGGGGCTTGCGCTGTTCCATCCGGCGCTATTCTGGCTCAGCAACCTGTTCGGCGGCGGGCCGTGGACGCGCATTCTGCATCCCTTCATCGGGGTGGCGATGTTCGTGTTTTTCCTCGGCCTGGTATTACGCTTCTGGCGGGCCAACTTCATCACCGCCAATGACCGCCTGTGGCTGCGCCGGGTGGACCGGGTAATGCGCAACGAGGAGGAGGGCGTACCGCCGATCGGCAAGTACAATGCCGGGCAGAAGCTGCTGTTCTGGACCCTGCTGGTGTGCATGCTGGTGCTGCTGGTCAGTGGCGTGGTGATCTGGCGCGCATACTTCAGCCATTGGTTTGGCATCGATGCCATTCGCTTGTCTGCGCTGCTGCATGCGCTGGCGGCCTTCGTGCTGATTCTCAGCATCATCGTGCACATCTACGCCGGCATCTGGATCAAGGGCTCGATCGGCGCCATGCTGCATGGCTGGGTCAGCCGCGCCTGGGCCCGCAAGCATCATGAGTTGTGGTACCGCGAAGTGACCGGCGACAAGACGCCGGGTGATCACGGACGAAAAGAAGGATGAGCGCTTGAGCATCATACTTGAACCCGGGCAGATCGAAGCGTCGGCAGTCACGCCGCCATTTCTGCACCTGCCCGCCGCCAACCTGTTTGAACTGCGTGCCGCGCGCCTGGAGCAACTGGCAGAGGGCAACGCGCTTGGCGACTACCTGAGGTTGATTGCGCGGTTATGCCGCATCCAGCAGCAGCTTGTGGATAACCCGCCCGGCGGCATGCCGGTGGCCGAGGCGCGTCAGCGCCTGTGCATGGATCATGGTTTGCCGCCGCTGGCGGCTGACAGCCTGGTGCGTGAAGGGCCATGGCTGGTCTGGTTGCAGGCACTGCTAGAGCACCTCAGCGGCGAAACCCGTGGCCCGATGGGTGAGGCCCTGCAGGTGCTACGAGGCAGTGATGACAATCAGCGCAAGGGCTGGGGCATTGCTTTGCTGGCAGGCCAGTACGATGGTGTGCCTGCAGCACTGGTGCCGTTTCTCGGGGCCGCGTTGCAGGCGGCCTGGTCCAGCTGGTTGCTGGCGCTGCCCGCACACCAGCTCAAGCCTGCCGGTAGCCTGGCCCAATGTCCGGCTTGTGGTTCGCCGGCGATGGCCGGGGTGGTGCGCAACCGTGGAAAGCACAACGGCTTGCGTTACCTGGCCTGTTCGTTGTGTGCCTGTGAGTGGCATGTGGTGCGGGTCAAGTGTGTGTACTGCGAGTCGAGCAAGGATTTGCGTTACACCAGCCTTGAGGATGATCGCCATGCGCCAGGCAAAGCGCCGCTGCGCGCGGAATGCTGCCCCGGGTGCGACAGCTACCTGAAGCAGAACTACCTGGAGAACGATGCGGCGGCCGAGCCGCTGGCCGATGACCTGGCCAGCCTGGCCCTGGATATACGTCTGGACGGGGAGGGCTTCCATCGCCTGGCGCCCAACCTGATGCTCGCGCCCGGTGGCGGGTGAGTGTCTACACTGAAAGATCGACTTGCCTTCTTCGCGGTCAAACCCCTGCCTACAGGTAATTGCGCCAACCCGCTGTACTTGTAGGAGCGGGTTCACCCGCGAATGGGCCAGCACAGACAACGGATCAGTCCAAGGTAGTACCGCATGTCCAACAGCCTTGCCAGCGACACCCCACGCCTGCCGTCCATCGATACCCTCCTTCGCCACCCGGCTTGCCTCCCTCTGATCGATCGCCACGGCCGTGACGCCGTGCTGAATACCCTGCGCCAGCTGCTCGACGACCTGCGCGAGCCCGCCCGTAATGGCGAACTCGGCAGCGCCGAACTGGCTCCGGAAATCCTCCTTGGCCGCAGCGGCGAACGCCTCGCCCTCCAGCAACGCAGCCAGGTTCGCCGCGTGTTCAATCTCACTGGCACCGTGCTGCACACCAACCTGGGCCGCGCCTTGCTGCCGGATGAAGCCATCGAGGCCATGCAGACCGCCGCTCGTTACCCGCTCAACCTGGAGTTCGACCTGGCCACCGGCAAACGTGGCGACCGTGATGACCTGATCGAAGGCCTGATCCGCGAGCTGACCGGTGCCGAAGCCGTCACCGTGGTCAACAACAATGCCGCCGCCGTGCTGCTAGCGCTCAACAGCCTGGGCGCGCGCAAGGAAGGCATCATCTCTCGCGGCGAGCTGATCGAGATCGGTGGTGCGTTCCGTATTCCCGACATCATGGCCCGTGCCGGCGTCAAGCTGCACGAGGTTGGCACCACCAACCGTACTCACGCCCGCGACTACGAGGCCGCCATCGGCCCGCGCACTGGCCTGCTGATGCGGGTGCATTGCAGCAATTACAGCATCCAGGGCTTCACCACCCAAGTGCCTACTGCCGAGCTGGCACGTATCGCCCACCAACATGAATTACCACTGCTTGAAGACCTGGGCAGCGGCAGCCTGCTCGACCTTACCCGCTGGGGCCTGCCCGCCGAACCCACGGTACGCCAGGCCCTGGCCGATGGTGCCGATATCGTCACCTTCAGTGGCGACAAACTGCTGGGGGGGCCGCAAGCCGGGATCATCGTCGGCCACAAGGACTTGATCACCAGGATCAAGAAAAATCCGCTCAAGCGTGCGTTGCGCGTCGACAAGATCACCCTTGCTGCACTCGAAGCGGTGCTGGCGCTGTACCGCAACCCCGATCGCCTGGCCGAGCGCCTGCCCAGCCTGCGCCTGCTGACCCGCAGCCAGGCCGAGATCCAGGCCCAGGCCGAGCGCCTGGCGCCTGAGCTCCAGGCGCGTCTCGGTGAGCAATGGGCAATCAGCGTAGAGCCCGCGTTGGGCATGATCGGCAGTGGCAGCCAGCCGGTTGCGCGCTTGCCCAGTGCCGCTCTGTGCCTGCGCCCGCAAGTGTCGAAGAAGTTGCGCGGGCGCAGCCTGCATGTGTTGGAGCGCGCCCTGCGCGACCTGCCGGTGCCGGTGCTGGGCCGCATTGACGACGATGCCCTGTGGCTGGACCTGCGCCAGCTGGATGACGAAGCCCAGTGGCTGGCCCAGTTGCCAGCCCTGCAGCTGGGGCCGGTGCAGTGATCGTTGGTACCGCTGGCCACATCGACCACGGCAAGACCGCACTGCTGCTGGCGCTGACCGGCCAGGCCGGCGACCAGCGGCAAGAAGAGCGCGCCCGCGGCATGACCATCGACCTTGGCTACCGCTATGCGGCGCTGAGCGAAGGCGCGCCGCTGACCGGCTTCATCGATGTGCCGGGCCACGAGCGTTTTATCCACAACATGCTGGCCGGCGCCCATGGCATCGACCTGGTGCTGTTGGTAGTGGCGGCCGACGACGGGGTCATGCCGCAGACCCGTGAGCACCTGGCGATCATCGAGCTGCTGGGCATTCCCCAGGCCTTGGTGGCGATCAGCAAATGCGACCGGGTCGAGCCGTCGCGTCTGGCCGAGGTGCAGATGCAAGTCAGTGAATTGCTGGCGCCTGGGCCCTATGCCGGTGCGCGGCAGTTTCCGCTGTCGAGCATCAGCGGGGAGGGCGTGGACGCGTTGCGTCAGGCCCTGCTGGAGGCCGAAGCAGGTACACGGCAGCGTAGTGTCGTCGGTGGTTTTCGCCTGGCCGTCGACCGTGCGTTTGCGGTTACCGGCGCCGGTGTGGTGGTCACCGGCACGGCACTGGCCGGGCGGGTCAGTGCGGGTGATACGTTGTTGCTGGGCAAGGCCGGCAAGGTGGTGCGCGTGCGTGGCCTGCATGCACAGAACCAGGCTGCGTTGGTGGCAGAAGCAGGCCAACGGGTGGCGCTGAACATCGCCGCTGAGCGCCTGGCCGTGGAGCAGGTGCACCGGGGCGACTGGCTGGTGCCCGAATGGTTGCATGCGCCCAGTGTTCGGGTGGATATCGAGCTGTACCTGTTACCGGGCGAGAAGCGTACTTTCGAACATTTCAGCGCCGTGCATGTGCACCTCGGCACCCAGGATGTAACGGCCCGGGTCGCCTTGCTCGAAGGCGAAAGCCTGGCTGCCGGCCAACGCATGTTTGCCCAGTTGTTGCTCAACGCGCCGTTACAGGCCGTGCACGGCGACCGCCTGGTGCTGCGCGATCAGCGCGCCCAACGCACACTGGGCGGCGGCAAGGTGCTCGACCCGTTCGCCCCAAGCCGCCAACGCCGCAGCGATGCCCGTCTGCAGCAGTTGCAGGTGCTGCGCGATGCAGCGGATCTGGAGCAGGCACTGCCAGCACTGCTCGCCAGTGCACCTGGCGGCATTAGCCCGCAGCGACTCGAGCGGCAGTTCAACCGCCTGCGGGAAACCTGGCAGTTACCGGATGATGTGCGGGTGGTGGCCACCCGGCAGGGCCAACTGCTGTTCGCCAACGCTCAATGGCAGGCGCTCAAGCAGCAGGTTCTGGAGCAGTTGGCGCGCTTTCACGAGCAAGAGCCCGACCAGCTTGGCCCTGACCGTGATCGCTTGCGGCGCTTTGTAGCCTTGCCTCTGGAACGGCCGGCATTCGTCAGTTTGCTGGATGAACTGCTCGACGACAGCGCCATCGCCAGCAGCGGGCCATGGCTGCATCTGCCCGATCACAAGGTACAGTTGAGCGAAGCCGACAGTGCATTGTGGGCACGTCTGCAGCCGAAGTTGATCGCAGGGCAATTTGACCCACCCTGGGTCAGGACGCTGGCGAGTGAGGAGAACTGTGCCGAAGCCGATGTGCGCCTGTTACTGCGCAAGTTGGCCCGGCTGGGCCTGGTGCATCAGGTGGTGCGCGACTTGTTCTACCCCGAGGCGACGCTGCAGCGCATGGCAGCGTTGATGCTGGGGCAGGCCAGCGAAACGCAGATAGTGCAGGTTGCCGCGTTTCGCGATATGTTGGGCATCGGTCGCAAGCGCAGTGTGCAGATTCTGGAATACTTCGACCGCATCGGCCTGACCCGGAGGGTGGCCGACCAGCGTCACATCCGCGCCGACAGCGCCCTGGCTCAACAGCACGCCAGGCACTGAGTTCAAGGAAGGCAATCGCGCCCGGTGGCGCGGCCGGGCTTCAAACCCGGTTGGGGACGGCAGCCGTTCCCGGGCAGGTTCGACTCCCGCTGCCTTCCGCCATTTTTTCACCCTTTAGGGGCTCTTCGCGGGTGAACCCGCTCCTACACAGGAAACGCAATCGTCGTAGGCGCGGGTTTACCCGCGAAGAGGCCCTCAAGGGCGCTGATCAAGCCCGCTCGCCACACAAATCCAGGACAAACCAGCGGTCTGCTGCGTCAGCATCCAACCCTGCGCCCAGTAGCGCCACCATCTTGCCCAGGGCTGCTTCACGGGTCATGCCACCGCCACTGACCAGCCCGGCTCCGCGCAAGCGGTTGCCCGCTGCATAGGTGTCGAACACCACCGAGCCTTCCGGGCACTGGCTGATAGCCGCCAGCATCACGCCGCGCTGGCGCGCTGTGCTCAGCACATTCAGCAGCGCCTGGTCATCAGATGGCCCGGTCCCGCTGCCGTAGCACTCCAGCAGCAAACCCTGCACACCGCTGTCTATCAAGGCCTGCAAATGCCCGGCCTGAAGCCCCGGGAATACTGGCACAACCGCCAGGTTGACCGGCTTGCGCGGCTGCTTGTAGCCCAGTTCGGCAGGGATCGTATCGGCCCGCTCAGCGTCACGGTGGCGTGGCAGCGCAGCAAAGGCATCGAACGCTTCGCTGCGTAGCTTCGACGCCCGACAGCCATGCAGCAGCTGCCCGTGGAAGTACAGTTGCACGCCATCTTCCAGGCCGTGTTCAAACTGGCGCAATGCGCCGCACAGGTTGTCCCAGGCATCGCTGTCCGGGACACCTGCCGGCAGCATCGAGCCGGTCAGCACTACTGGTGCTGGCAGGTCCAACAACAGGAACGACAACGCAGCAGCGCTGTAGGCCATGCTGTCGGTACCGTGCAGCACCAACACGCCATCGTGGCCCGCGACATCCACCGCCGCGACGATGGCATCGCGCATCGCCAGCCAGTTGTGCTGTTGCATATTGGCGCTGTCGAGCAGCGGGTTCAGCTCGTGCAGTGTCCATTGCACCTGGGGTGCATTGGCCATCTGGGCAAAGTGTTCACGCATCCGTGCTTCAAAACCACCGGCCGGTGCCAGGCCTTCCGGGGTTTCGAGCATGCCGATGGTGCCACCGGTATAGAGAACGAGAAGATTCTTTACTGCGCGCATGGAAAGCATCCGTAGCGGTGAGCGGACAAAGAAAAGCCGCCCGCGGAAGGGGCGGCTGGGCAGGGGAGGATATCAGCGCTGCGTCTGAACTTGGCCGACTGCTTTGTCAGTGGCTGTTTCCACCTGCGGATTGGCAGGCCAGGCATTGCGGTCCAGGTCCAGGTCGGCAAACTTGGACGAGTCGAACACAGGCTGCTTTACACCGGCCTTGCGCTGGTCGTCGTAGTCGCGCATGACCCGCAGGCCGACCTTGAACAGCAGGGCCAGGGCCACCAGGTTGACGAAGGCCAGGCAGGTCATGGTGATGTCGGCGAAGGCGAACACGGTCGACAGGTCTTGCATCGAACCCCACACGACCAGTGCCAGCACCAGGCCACGGAACACCATCAACACTACGCGGTTACGGCTGAGGAATTGCAGGCTGTTCTCGCCGAGGTAGTAGTTGTAGAGGATGCAGGTGAAGACGAACAGCGACAGCGCCACGCTGACGAACACGCGCCCCCAGTCACCGACTACGGCGGCCAGCGAGTTCTGGGTCAGGACGATGCCGTCACCTTCGAAGCCCGGGGTGTAGAAGCCCGACAGCAAGATCAGCAAGGCGGTGCAGGTGCAGATCACGAAGGTGTCGAGGAACACGCTGAAGGCCTGGACCACGCCCTGTGCGCCCGGGTGTTTCACCGCGGCCACGGCGGCGACGTTCGGCGCGCTGCCCAGGCCTGCTTCGTTGGCGAACACGCCACGTTTCACGCCCATGACGATGGCGCTGCCGAGCAGGCCGGCAAACGCCGGGTCGAGGCCGAAGGCGCTCTTGAAGATGGTTTCCAGCATGGCTGGCACGTGTTCGATCTGGGTGCCGATCACGTACAGGGTCACGCCGATGTAGGCCAAGGTCTTGACGGGTACCAGCAGGTCCGACACCGCCGCGATGCGCTTGATGCCGCCGATGAAGGTGATGGCCAGCAGTACGGCCAGCACAATACCGGTGTGGCTTGGGTCGAAGGCAAAGGCATTCTGCAGCGAGTGGGTGACGGTGTACGACTGCAGGCCGATGAAGGCGAAGCCGTAGGTGACCAGCAGCAAGATCGAGAACACGATGGCCATGCTCTTGCGCTTCAGCCCGTGCTGGATGTAGTAGGCCGGGCCGCCACGGTACAGGCCGTCGCCATCAGCGCGCTTGTACACCTGGGCCAGGGTGCATTCGAAGAAGCTGCTGGACATGCCCACCAGTGCGGTGACCCACATCCAGAACACGGCACCTGGGCCGCCCAGGGTCACTGCGATACCGACACCGGCGATGTTGCCGGCGCCCACGCGGCCGGCCAGGCTCAGCATCAGGGCCTGGAAGGAGCTCAGCTGGCCTGCCTGGCCACGCAGCGATTCCTTGAACACGCTGAACATATGGGTGAAGTGGCGGAACTGGACGAACCGGGAGCGGATGGTGAAGTAGCTACCCAGCCCGACGATCAGCACGATGAGGAGTTTCCCCGAAAGGAAATCGTTGATTACTTCGAGCATTGGAAAATGACCTCGATTCTTATTCTTCGTGTGGAAAGACCAGCGGACGGCAGGCGCACCGCTATTCGTTGGGGCGCATGGTTGGCTATGACAAGAGTGGTTACAATTTCGCGGATTGCTCTGACTTGATGCTACTTGATGCTACAATGGCGTCATTCGCGTCACCTGGATTCCGCATATGAGCGATCACTTCGCTACAAACCTCAAACTTGCCTGCAGTCACTACCGCTCTATTTCCGAAGTTTGCCGCCAGCTGTCGATCAACCGCGCGCAGTTCAACAAGTACCTGAGCGGGCAAAGCCGTCCGACGGCTTTCAACCTGAAGCGTATCGGCGACTTCTTCGGTGTCGAGGATTACGAACTGAACCTGCCCGCCGAGCAGTTCGCCCGGCTGATCGGTGCGCGGATATCGCCCCAGGCCCAGCAACCCAGTGACCCGATCAGCGAGTTGTTCCGCCCGTTGCACGAACATGGCGGCAACCTTTCGCGCTATTGCGGTTACTACTTCGAGTACTCCAACTGCATGTCGGTGCCGGGCACGACCCTCGTGTCGCTGGTGCACCTGTGGGAAGAACGCGGCCGTTTTCTGTTCGAGCGCCAGGAACGGCAGGAGCGCTCCAGCGCCACAGATCAGCATGCCGAGGTACGCTGCCGCTACCTGGGGGCGGCGTTCCAGCTGCAGGACCGGATGTTCCTCATCGACTACGAGTCGCTGACGTTCAACGAAATGAGCCAGACCATCCTCATCCCCAGCTTCAAAAGCCGCATTACCCGGCTGAATGGCTTGAAGGCCGGCGTATCCAGCGGCGACCGGCGCAACCCAGCCTGTACCCGGGTGGTGTGGGAATACCTGGGCGAGGAGATCAATCGCATCAATGCGTATCGGCAGGTGAAACTGTACCGGCCGGATGATCCGCGCATAGATGACGATGTGCGTGAGCGATTGAGCGTGGCGCCCTTGCGCAATGGTCTGTTCGAGATCGAGTAATGCTAAATGCCTTAAGCATTGTCGAGGATGAACGTTGCGACCGTGTCGGCAACCTGGTCCGCTATTGCCGGAGTACTGCGCAAATGTGCCGCGATGCCATGGTCGCAGTCGGTAAGAAACAGGCATTGCAAACGCGACGCTGGAACTGCTCGCATCAAGGCGAGGTTAACTTCTTCCGGAATCGGGCTATAGCGTTCAGTGCCGGCTAGCCACAGGTTGCCAGCACTGGTGCCGGGGCCTTTGCCGAATCTCTGGGAGTTGAGCCCGTCGTACTCGCCGATCACCATCAATACTCTTCCACGAAACTGGTTGAGGAAGGTGTAGCTATCGCTCTCCAGAAAACCGAAAGGCTTGTTGATGGCGGCAGTGAATGCCGGGCCGAACGGCGCCTGGTGGGCATCGTCTGGATAAACTGCAGGGCAGATCAATACGATGCTGTCCACTTGTGGCAACTGTGCTGCAAGCTTGAGCGTAATGGCCGCGCCTAGGCTGTGGCCGATGAGCGTTCGGCATCGAGGCGCGATATGCGCGTGGAAACGCTGTGCTTCATCAAGGTTCGTCGCCAGTGACGGCGCCATTGCGCCTGGCTCGCTGGCGAGGCTATGACCTGACAGATTGCCAGTGAGTGAACCAATGCCTGCGGCTTGCAGGCGATAAAGCAGGGGGTTGAGCCGGGTAAAGTCGGAACGCGCGCCCCCCAAAACGAATGCGGGGGCTGCGCGCTCGATATCAGGTACCAGCAATCGCGCCTGTTGCTGGTAGTTTCCAAAGACTTCATTGATGAACAGCTCTTTGCCCGGGGCGGGCTCGTCAAACTGCCACTTCTCGCGCTGTGGGGAAGCCTTTTGAATGTGCATGGTGCTCTCTAGAAGAACTGGTTGAGCCATTCGCCGAGCGGGTTGCCGGTATCGAGCAGCAGTTTGAGTGCCATGATGCAGCAGACGCTGACCAGCAGCGGTTTTATGAGGCGAGAGCCGAAGCGAACTGCGCAGCGAGCCCCCAATTGTGCGCCCAGAAAGGCGGCGAGCGCCATTGCCAGCGCCAGCGGCCAGATGATCGCCCCGCTGAGAGAAAAAACTGACAACGCGCCCAGGTTACAGGCTGCGTTCAAAAGCTTGCTGGTGCATACGGCTTGAATGAGGTGCTGGCCCAAGAGGACCACGCAAGCCAGCATGAAGAACGAGCCGACTCCAGGGCCGAAGATGCCGTCATAAAAGCCAATGATGGGTGCAGCCGTCACGCAGAATAGGCTGGTCGATACCTTTGCCTTGCGCGCTTGTTCATTCGGCTTTGGACTGAAGGCAAAGTAGGCGGCGATCAGGATCAGCAGTGGTGTGACGCACGCCTGCAAAACGCTTTTGGGGACAAAGTTATCGACAAGGCCCCCAGCGCCCCACCGATAAACGCCATGACAGCCATGGGACTGCCTCGTCTCCAGTCGATCATGCCTTTGCGGGCGAAGGCGCACGTAGCCGAAACCGTAGCCGAAGCTGCCTGGAACTTGTTAGTGGCGATAGCTGCCAAGGGTTCTACACCGGCAATAAACAACACCGGGAGCGTGATAAGGCCACCGCCCCCGGCAATAGCATCAAAAAAGCCGGCCATCAGTGCAACCAGTGCGAGTAGCAGAACAAACGTCAAGTCGATTTCGATCATGGAGTATTTTCCTGTGCTCAACCACGTACCAGCAGCGGGTCTTCAGCGAGCACCTTTCTCGAGTTGATCGGCGAATATACGAGCCTGAAGTGCTACTCCTTTAGCCTCCGGTCCACCCAAATCAGCAAGGGTTTGGCTTGCAAAGGCTATGGCCTGGCTTTGCTTTGGGTAGAAATCCAGGTAGGCAGCTTCCGAATGAGGCATTGAACGTTCCTTGTCGTTTTTGTGTGAAACTCCCTGGCTGGCAAGTGGGGAGTCGACTATTCAATGCAGTTATGCCGTGACGTGGTAGTCAGCCCATTCCTCGTATGTCGTAGGAAATTTCTGTCTGTGGCGGTATTGAGCGGTGAAACTGTGGAATCACGCCCTGTGGCATCGAACGGGTCCGGTGTTGGACTTCCCGGGCAGGAAACCGCAAAATGACTCTTTTTTCTCATCAACCTCTCCGGATCTGCTGACTCTATGCGTATGCGCCTAATGCTGTTGGGTGGTGGCAATGCCCTCGGGCAAGCGCTGATTCGTCTTGGGGCCGAGGAGGACATCGCTTTCCTGGCACCGCGCCCGCCCGAGAACGGCTGGGCGCCCTCAAGCCTCACTCAGCTGCTCGATGACCATCGCCCCGACGCGCTGGTCAACCTGGCCTATTACTTCGACTGGTTCCAGGCCGAGTCGGTCAGCGAGCAGCGCCTGGCTCAACAGGAGCGGGCGGTGGAGCGGTTGGCAGAGCTGTGCCAGCACCATCAGATCACCTTGGTGCAGCCCTCCAGCTACCGTGTGTTCGATGGTTCGCGGGCCACGGCCTATAGCGAAAAGGACGAGCCAGTGCCGCTGGGCTTGCGTGGCCAGGCCCTATGGCGCATCGAGCAGAGCGTGCGTGCGGCCTGCCCGCAGCATGTGTTGCTGCGCTTTGGCTGGTTGCTGGACGAGAGCATCGATGGCGCATTGGGCCGCTTCCTGACCCGTGCCGAGCAACCACAGGAGCTGCTGCTGGCCGATGATCGACGTGGCAACCCGACGCCGGTCGATGATGCTGCCCGAGTGATCCTGTCGGTGCTCAAGCAACTGGATTGCAATGCGCCGCTGTGGGGCACCTACCATTACGCCGGCAATGAGGCGACCACGCCGCTGGCGCTGGGCCAGGCGATCCTCGCCGAGGCCGGCCAATACCGCCAGCTGGCCGTTCAGGCCCCCACGCCGCAGGCCCATGCCGCGCGCCCGGATGCCAGCGAAGAGCCACAGCACGCGGTACTGGCCTGCAAGAAAATCCTTCATACCTTCGGTATCAAGCCGCGTGCCTGGCGCGCTGGCTTGCCACCTCTACTGGACCGGTTCTACCGCCATGGCTGACGCCCCCATCCTGATCACCGGCGGTGCCGGCTTCATTGGCTCCCACCTGTGCGATGCGTTGTTGGACAAAGGCTACGCCGTACGCATTCTCGACGACTTCTCCACCGGCCGGCGAAGCAATCTGCAGGTCGATCACCCACGGCTGGAACTGATCGAAGGTGATGTTGCCGATGCAGGGCTGGTCACTCAGGCTGCGGCTGGCTGCCGTGCTGTGGTGCATCTGGCGGCGGTAGCGTCGGTTCAGGCCTCGGTCGAAGACCCGGTGCGTACCCACCAGAGTAACTTCATCGGTACCCTCAACGTTTGCGAAGCCATGCGCGTGCATGGCGTGCGCCGGGTGCTCTTCGCCTCCAGCGCAGCGGTGTACGGCAACAATGGTGAAGGGGAATCGATTTCCGAAGACACGCCCAAGGCGCCGTTGACCCCTTATGCCGTGGACAAGCTGGCCAGTGAGCAGTACCTGGACTTCTACCGTCGCCAGCATGGTCTGGAGCCGGTGGTGTTTCGCTTCTTCAACATCTTCGGGCCACGGCAGGACCCTTCCTCACCGTATTCCGGGGTGATCAGCATCTTCTGCGAGCGTGCTGTGCAGGGCTTGCCGATTACAGTGTTCGGTGACGGCGAACAGACCCGGGACTTCCTTTATGTGGGCGACCTGGTGCAGGTGATGGTGCAGGCACTGGAGCAGCCGCAAATCGAGGAGGGGGCGGTGAACATCGGGCTGAACCAGGCGACCTCACTGAACCAGTTGCTGGCCGCGCTGGAGAAGGTTGTGGGGAGCTTGCCAGCGATCAGCTATGTGGCGGCGCGATCGGGTGATATCCGCCATTCGCGAGCAGATAACCAGCGGCTGTTGGCGCGGTTCGAGTTTGCGCAGGTGACGCCGATGGTTGAAGGCCTGACAAAGCTTCTCGGTAAAGGCTGAGCCCCGCGGGGCTGCTCAGCAGCCCTGACATCACCCATGCCGCACCCTTCTGCGCTGGCAATCTTCGGGATGTAAGACCCGCCCATCCTGGCCACGGACCTGCAATATTTCAAGCGCCTGCCCCGTCACGCCGTCCACCAGTTCCGAACGCGCTTCTCCCGCCTCGAACAGAAACCGCTCCCCCCACTGCCTCAAACCAACCACCACTGGAAACACCGACCGCCCTTTATCGGTCAGCACATATTCTTTATAGGCACTGCCATCCGACGCCGGCTGTGTCATCAGCAACCCACTTTCCACCAACAGCTTTAGCCGCGAGGTGAGGATGTTCTTCGCCAACCCCAGGTTCTTCTGAAATTCACTGAAACGCCGTAGGCCGTCGAAGGCATCACGCAGGATCATCAGCGCCCAACGGTCACCCAGTACCTCCAGAGCCCGGGCTACGGGGCACTGCGCATTGTTTTCATCGAGCATGGGGCAAGCCTGTCTTGATTATCTGGTTGCAGATTAAAACCACATTTGCTAAATAGCCAGCGTGTGGTTTCAAATTGAAACCAGATTCCAGAGGTTTGCCCGATGACACCTTCGCTGACACGCTGGATAACCCTGTTGCTTGCCACCACCAGCGCAATGGCGGTGGCGACGGTGTACTTCGCTCAACCGCTGCTTGAGTCGATGGCTGCTGAGTTGGGAGTGGCGCAGCAGCAGATTGGCTGGGTAGTCGGCGCGACCCAGGCGGGCTACGCCCTGGGGCTGCTACTGATTGTGCCGCTCGGGGACTTGGTCGACCGTAAACGCTTGTTGCTTGGCCAGTTGCTGTTCGCGGCGCTTGCGCTGGTCGGCGTTGGCATGGCGCCGAACTGGGCAATATTGCTGCTGGCTCTGGCGATCACCGGGTTGATGGCAGTCATGGTGCAGGTGATGGTGGCTCATGCTGCGAGCCTGGCCTCACCTGGCCAGCAAGGGCAGGCGGTAGGCACCGTCACCAGTGGTGTGGTGCTGGGTATTCTGCTGGCACGGCTGGCTTCGGGCGGGCTGGCCGACCTGGCCGGTTGGCGGAGTGTGTACCTGGCTTCCGCAGGGCTGTTGATGTTGCTGGCGCTGGTGCTGTGGCGCAGTCTGCCCGGCGGGCAGCCGATGGGGATCCGGCCGAGTTACCGGGCGCTGATCGTGGCCCAGTTCAGCTTGTATCGGCACGACCGGTTGCTGCGCCAGCGCGGTGTGTTCGGTGTGTTGATCTTCGCCGCATTCAGCGTGCTGTGGAGTGCCATGGTCATGCCACTCAGCGCTGCGCCGCTGACACTGAGCCATACCGAGATCGGCCTGTTTGGCCTGGCAGGTGTGGCGGGCACGCTGGCGGCTTCGCATGCTGGTCGTCTGGCTGACCTTGGGCGCGGTGAGTGTACGACCGGAGTGTCGTTGGCCCTGCTGACGCTATCGTGGCTGCCAACAGCGTTCGTCGAACATTCTTTGCTGGCCTTCGTGCTGGGTGTGCTGATGCTGGACTTTGCCGTGCAGGCAGTGCATGTCACCAACCAGAGCCTGTTGCTGGCCGGACGTGGTGCGATGGCTAGCCGTTTGATCGGCGCCTACATGTGTTGCTATTCGCTGGGCAGCGGTTTGGGGGCGGTGTTGGCGAGCTGGGTGTTTGCACACTGGGGCTGGGTTGCGGTGTGTGGGCTTGGCATGGGCATCAGTGCCGCCGCACTGTGCTACTGGCTATGGCTGCAACGCGCGAGGGCGGCCGAGGCCGCCCTGCAATGTTCAGGTCAGAACTTGTAGCCAAGACCGACCATGTATACCCACGGGTCGACGTCGACGTCGACCTTGGTCTTGCTGTAGCCAAGGGCGGTCGGGCCGTTGACGCTGGCCTTGGTGTCGATGTCGACGTACCAGACCGAGGCGTTTACCAGCAGGTTGTCGGTCAGCATGTAGTCCATGCCCAGTTGGCCGGCGATACCTACCGAATCCTGCAGCTTGAGGTTGCTGAAGCCTTGTTCCTTGCGTGCGCTGCTCAAGTCTTCGTCAAAGAACAGGGTGTAGTTGATACCGACGCCAGCGTACGGCTGGAAGCGCGAATTTGGCTCCATTGGGTAGTACTGCAGCGACAGCGTTGGCGGCAGTTGCTTGATGTCCGCCAGCTTGCCGTCCAGCCCGCCGCCCAGACCTTTTACGCCGACGGTGTGCTTGAACGGGGTAGCTGCCAGCAGCTCCAGGCCGATGTGGTCGGTGAGCATGTAGGCAAAGGTCAGGCCCAACTGGGTATCGCTGTCCAGGGTCGCCTTGGTGCCCGACACCTTGTTGCCGTCGAACTTGAGGTCGCCGCTGCTCTCGTTCGGGGCGGTGGTGATGGCGCCTGCGCGCAGGATCATGTCCCCCGCCTGATAGGCGTGGGCGGCAGGGGCGGCGAGCGCAAGGGCCACAAGCGAGGCACCCAGCAAGGACTTGTTCATGGAAGCTCCCAAAGGACGTTATTAATCGAGTAGTCCAATGGTACGGAGCTGGTTAAACGGAAAGTTTGACCCAGCTCAACGAAGCGTCTTCACGAATTCGAAACAGTTCTCATCTCAGCTCATAAGCGTAGATTTTCTCGGCTTCCATCTGGTAGCCGGCGTCGGCCAGCTCGCTGCTGGAAGCTTTGACCTGCATCTTTCCCTCTATCCAGTAGGGCTGGTAGAGGTCTTCGACGCGCACGCCCATCTCGCTGAAAATATGCACGATCTGGTTCGGCGGTGGCGGCGGCACGTGGATGCACGCGCCATAGTAAGGGACCAGCAGGAATTCGGTGGTGCGGCCTTCTTCGCTGACCTCCAGTGGCACGATGTAGCCGGGAAGTTTGACCTGTTGGCCGTCGAGGCTTTTTACCACTGGCGCGTCGGGCGCCTGCTGGCGCGCGGGAGGTGCGGACTCGGCAGACAGCGCGTTGCTGAGCTGTGACATGTCGTGCAGCGGCGCCAGTTGTGGCGGGATGACCGGGGCACCTTCAGGGATCAGTGCGGGCCAGTCCAGCTCCTTGGGTTCGGCGGCCCATAGAGGCATCGCTACCAGCAACAGCAAGGCCAGCAGCATGTGCATTGCCGGCCTCTTCGCGGGCATGCCCGCTCCCACAGGTACTGCACAAGCTCCAAAGCCTGCGGGGCTCCCTGTGGGAGCGGGCGTGCCCGCGAAGCAGGCGGTGAGGTGTTTGATCATTACGCGCACTCAGAGGTGTATGGACAGGCCGTCAGCCAGCGATTGCCGGTAAGCCCGCCACGCCGGCACGCTGCCCATCAGCAACGCGGCCCCCAGGATGATAGCCAGCAAGGTCCATTCATGGGTACTCGGCAGAGCCAGTGGCAAGTACAAACCATAGTTGGCCTGCACATATCCCTGTGCCAGGGCGATACCCGCATATAGCAAGCCAAGCCCGGCCACGATCCCGACCGAGGCCAGTGACAGTGCTTCCAGTACCAGCAACCCCGCAATATGCCAAGGCCGGGCCCCGACCGAACGCAAGATCGCCATTTCCCGGCGGCGTTCGTTGAGGCTGGTGAGAATCGCCGTGAGCATGCCGATCAAACCGGTCAGCACCACGAATAGCGACACCACGAACAATGCCTGTTCCGCAGTGCCCATCAGGCTCCACAGTTCCTGCAGGGCGACCCCAGGTAGGATCGCCAGCAACGGCTCGCTGCGGTACTCGTTGATCTCTCGCTGCAAACTGAAGGTTGCGATCTTGCTGTTCAGGCCAAGCATGAACGCAGTGATGGCGGCAGGTTGCAGGTCCATGGTACGGGCCTGTTCGGCGCTGATGCGCCCGGCGCCACGGGCGGGTACGCCGTTGTGCCAGTCGATATGGATCGCCTCCATTCCGCCCAGGCTGATATGCAGGGTGCGGTCGACGGGGGTGCCGGTGCGCTTGAGTACGCCGACCACGGTAAACGGCTTGTCGTCGTGCTTGACCAGACTGATTGCGGCCACGCCGTGGGCCAGCACCAGCTTGTCACCCAGCTTGTAGTGCAATGCCTCGGCCACTTCAGCGCCGAGCACTACCTCGAACGGGTCGTTGGCAAACTCACGCCCCTGGCTCAGTTGCAGATGCTGGCGGCGGCCGTACTGATAATGGCTGAAGTAATCCGTGGTGGTGCCCATCACTCTGTAGCCGCGGTGCGAGTCGCCCAGCGAGATCGGGATTGCCCACTTCACCCGTGGGTCCTGTGCATAGTGCTGGAAGCTGTCCCAGCGGATGTTATTGGTCGCGTTGCCAATGCGGAACACCGAATACAGCAGCAGGTTCACCGAGCCGGAGCGTGCACCGACTATCAGGTCGGTGCCGCTGATGGTGCTGGCGAAGCTGGCACGGGCTTCGGTACGGACCCGCTCAACAGCCAGCAGCAGGCACACCGACAGGGCAATGGCAAAGGCGGTCAGAAACGCAGTGAATCGGCGGTTGGCCAGGCTGGCCAAGGCAAGGCGGAGCAGGTACATCAGGCCTCCCGGGGCTTGGCGGCGCGGTTCAGTTCGGCAAGCGACAGGTGGCGGTCGAACAGCGGCGCCAGGCTCTGGTCGTGGCTGACGAACAGCAGGCTGGCACCGGCGGCGCGGCACTCATCGAACAGCAGGCGGATGAATGCTTCGCGCGTGTCCGCATCCAGTGCCGAGGTCGGTTCGTCGGCGATCACCAGTTCAGGCTGGCCGATCAGTGCACGGGCGGCGGCGACCCGCTGCTGCTGGCCGATCGACAGGCTGTCGGCGCGGCGGGCGAGCATGGCAGGGTCGCCCAGGCCCAGGTGGGTCAGCAGCGTGCTGGCCGCCTGGTCAACACTGCCATGGCGCTGCTCGGCGCGTGCCTTGCGGCTGCGCGAGAAGCGGCAGGGCAGTTCGACGTTTTCACGTACCGAGAGGAACGGCAGCAGGTTGAACTGCTGGAAGATATACCCTGTGTGATCGACCCGAAAGCGGTCGCGGGCGCCCTGGCTCAGGCTGCCGAGGTCCTGACCGAGCAACTGGATGCGGCCCTGGACCGGCACGTTCACCCCGCCCAGCAGGCCCAGCAAGGTCGTCTTGCCACTGCCGCTGGGGCCCTTGAGGAACAGTGCTTCACCAGCGTCCAGGCGCAATGCCGGAATATCCAGCAGCGGCGGGTGACCTGGCCAGGCGAACACCAGGTCATGCAGATCGATCAACGGCTGGTTCATTCAGAAGGCGACCGCTGCCTTGGTTGGCGTGGTTTCCACGCCTTTCTGGCCATTGGGGCCGATCAGTTGCACGTTGATTTTCTGGGTGGCGGGGAAGGCCTTGAACAGCGGCGCCAGGTCCAGCTGTGTGAGTTTGTCGGGGTTGGCGCAAGTCAGCTGATAGTGGGCGCCGATGTCGCTGTGCTGATGGTCGTGTTCATGTTCGTGCTCGTCACCATCGTCGTCGGCCTTCGCTGCGTCACCGAACAGAGGGCTTTCCAGCGCCTGCTGCTCTTCCTTGCAGTCCGCGGCAGCAGAAAGGCCGAACAGCTTCAGGGGTTGTTCAAGCTGCTGGCGCACAGCGGCGACTTTGGCCTTGTCGGCATCGCTGCTGGCGGCATGCTCGAAGCCGACCAGGTTCATTGCCGGGCTGTCCAGCTCCAGTTCCAGGGTATTGCCATCGAGTACTGCGTTGAGCTTGGCTACGCCATGCTCGTGGGCGCCGAGGGAGCCGTGGGCGTGGTCATGATCATGGTCATCGTGAGCATGGGCCACGGCCAGTGGCAGCAAAGCGAAGGGCAGGGCGAGCAGCAGGCGACGCATGGACGACTCCGGAGCGGGCTGAAAGATCGGGTTATGTTATAACAAGATTTCGGCGCGCCGCCAGCCTGCGTGGCGCATCTTTCATGTTGCGGTAGCATGGCTGCATTGACGTGGGTTCAAGGAATGCATCATGAGAATTCGTGGACAGATTGGTGACTGGCCGGTGGACCTGACCATCGAGCTTACGCCTGAAGAGTGGGCGCAACTGGGGCGACAGACCGAGGTGCCGGTGGTAGCCCAGGCTGCGGCGACCGCTGCGGTGGCCGGGCCGCGCCAAAATGACGCTCAGTGGGCTGCGGCGCGTGATGTGTTGCGTCTGGCAGGACAGATGAGCGGGCCGGAATTGCTGGACCGCCTGGAAGGGCTGGCAGGGAGTACGGCGGCGGGCAAGCGGCTGCTGGTGCGCTTGCGGCACAGCAGTGAGGTCAAGGTGGAGAGTGGCGTGGATGCGCCCGTTTATCACTGGGTAGGGTGAGCGCTGTCTTGCTTGAAAATTGAAACGCCTGCGCGGTCACCCGTAGGAGCGGGTTTACCCGCGAACACCGGCAGAGCCGGTGCCATCCACTGTGTTGGTTCCTTCGCGGGCATGCCCGCTCCAACAGGTCCAGCGCAGGCTTCAAGGTCACTCAGAACATCGCCGCCGACAGCTTGCGACGATAAACACCAACCAGCGGGTGATCGCCACCCAGCAACTCGAACACCTGCAACAGCGCCTTCTGCGGCAGCCCGTTCTCGTAGCCACGGTTACGCTGGAACAGCTTCAGCAGACCTTCCAGCGCCGCCTCGTACTGCTGGCGAGCCAGTTGCTGAATGCTCAGCTGATAAGCCGCCTCGTCGTCTTGCGGGTTCTGCGCCAGACGGCTTTTAAGGTCAGCCACTTCCGGCAGGCTGGCAGCCTGGCGCAGGAAGGTCAGCTGGGCCTTGGCACCGGCCAGCGCAGCTTTGTGTTCGTCAGTCTTGACTGCATCCAGCACCACTTGCGCTTCGCCCAGCTCGCCACGCTCGGCCAGGCAGCGGGCATACAGGATCAGCGCCTCGGCATTGCTGTTGTCCTCACCCAGCAGCGCCTGTAGCAGCGTTTCGGTTTCGGCAAAACGGCTTTCGGCAAACAGTGCCTTTGCCTGCTCCAGTGGCGCGGCGGTGGGCGCGGCGGGCATTTGTACATGCGGCTCGAGCATGGCGCGGATCGCCGATTCCGGTTGTGCCCCGGCAAAACCGTCCACCGGCTGGCCGTCCTTGAACAGCACCACTGTCGGCAGGCTACGGATGCCGAACTGGGCAACCACCTGTTGCTCCACGTCGCAGTTGATCTTGGCCAGCAGCAGTTCGCCCTGGTAACCCTCGGCAATCTTTGCCAGCAAAGGCATCAGCGCCTTGCACGGCGCGCACCACTCGGCCCAGAAGTCCACCAGCACCGGCTTGTGGAAGGAGTTCTCGATCACCAGTTGCTGGAAGTTGGTATCGGTGGCGTCGAAAATGTAAGGCGTGTCTTGGGTCATCGCGACTCTCGCAAACTCGTGTATGGCTCCACTATAAGGTGTCGCGGCTGGCGTGGTACAGGCTGACCCGGCGGAATTCGTGTGGCTCGGCCAGGTCCGGCAGGGTCAGTGCTTCGAGCACGCCCAATTGCTGGTACAACGGGTGGCTAAAGTCGCGTACCCGCGAGTCGGCCACCAAGGCCTGCCGACCGCGGCTCAGGAAGGCATCCAGCAGCGGCAGGTTGGCGCGGTCGTACAGCACATCGGCAACCAGGATCAGGTCGAAACGGTCTTCCTCGGCAAAAAAATCGCTGCTGTAGCTTAGTGTCACCCCGTTCAGTGCTGCATTCGCACGGCAGGCAGCGAGGGCCAGCGGGTCGAGGTCGCAGGCCACCACTTCCCGTGCACCGGCGCGTGCAGCAGCAATGCCGGCGATACCAGAGCCGGCGCCAAAGTCCAGCACGCGCTTGCCTGCCACCCATTCCGGGCGTTCGGCCAGGTAGCGGGCCATTGCCAGCCCACTGGCCCAGCAGAAGCTCCAATAGGGAGGTTCTTCAAGAATGCGCTGGGTTTCTTCGCTGCTGAAGGCGCGATCCATGTTCTGATCGTCGATCAGCCATAGCTTCAGGTCACAGTCGGGCAGTTCGCTGACGATCAGGCGTGCTTCGCCGATCAGGCCGCTGAGGGCCTGTTGCAGGGCCAGCGGCATCACTTAAGGCGCCTTTTCGAAACGCAGCGGGCCGGTGGCCTGGGTTTGTGCCTGGGTAATGCGCACCGGGGGCAGGTGCATGATCAGCTGGCCGGAGTTGCTGGCGCGGCCACGCAGTTCGACCCGGGCACCGGGCGGGAAGGCTTCGGGGTTGAAACGCAGGTGGTAGGGCAGCGCCTGGCCGGTACCGGTCAGGTTGCTGCTGGCCAGCAGGCGCTGCGGGCGGTCGCGTTCGTCGATCACCAGCAAGGCCAGTTCCACCTCGGCACCCGCCGGGATTTCCAGCAAGGTGCCGCTCAGCTCGCGCTGGTAGGCCGGCAACGGGCCCGGTACTTCGGCCTTGGCCGAGGGGGCTGGCGCGGGCGCCGGGTTGTCGGTCTTTGGCCTGTCGCTGCCGCAGGCGGCAAGCAAAGCGGCGCAGCACAGCACGACGAGCGCTCGGTAGTGCATGGGGGAGTCCTTCACGGGCATATTTCCCATGGATGTTAACCCCTTTGGCTTGTCTTGCCAGTGCAATGCGCTACCATGGCCCTCCCTTTTTTTGTTGCCTGCCACCATGCACTGTCCCTTTTGCGGTGCCAACGACACCAAGGTCATCGACTCTCGCCTCGTCGCCGAGGGCGAGCAGGTGCGCCGCCGCCGTGAATGCGTGGCCTGCGGCGAGCGCTTCACCACCTTCGAAACCGCCGAGCTGGTGCTGCCCCGGCTGATCAAGCAGGACGGCACGCGCCAGCCCTTCGACGAAGAAAAGCTGCGCGCTGGCATGCAACGGGCCCTGGAAAAGCGTCCGGTCAGCGTCGAGCGCCTGGAAGCTGCGCTGGCGCACATCAAGAGCCGGCTGCGTGCCACGGGCGAGCGCGAAGTCAAATCGCTGGTGGTCGGTGAAATGGTCATGGCCGAGTTGCGCAAACTCGATGAAGTGGCCTATATCCGCTTTGCCTCGGTGTACCGGCGCTTCCAGGACCTCGACGAGTTCCGCGAAGAAATCGACCGCCTGGCCCGTGAGCCAGCTAAAGAGTGAACATGCCCAGCCAAGCCGCCATCCTTGACGCCCACTACATGGCCCGTGCGCTGGAGCTGGCGCGTAAAGGCCTGTACACCACCCACCCGAACCCGCGCGTAGGCTGCGTGATCGTGCGTGATGGCGAAGTGGTTGGCGAAGGCTGGCACGTGCGCGCCGGCGAGCCCCATGCCGAAGTGCATGCCCTGCGTCAGGCCGGTGAACTTGCCCGGGGTGCTTGTGCCTATGTCACCCTGGAACCATGCAGCCACCATGGCCGTACGCCGCCGTGTGCCGAAGCGCTGGTCAAGGCCGGTGTGGCGCGTGTAGTCGCAGCCATGCAGGACCCTAACCCGCAAGTGGCGGGACAGGGCCTGCGGCGCCTGGCCGAAGCCGGAATCGAAGTGGCCAGCGGGGTGCTCGAAGCCGAGGCCCGCGCCCTCAACCCAGGCTTCCTCAAGCGTATGGAGCACGGCCTGCCGTTCGTTCGCGCCAAGCTGGCCATGAGCCTGGACGGCCGCACCGCCATGGCCAGTGGTGAAAGCCAGTGGATCACCGGCCCGGCCGCCCGCTCAGCCGTGCAGCGCTTGCGCGCCCGCTCCAGCGTGGTGCTGACCAGCGCCGCCAGCGTGCTGGCAGACAACGCACGCATGACCGTGCGTGGTGCCGAGCTGGGCCTGGATGCCGAAACTACTGCCCTGGCTCTTAGCCGCACACCCTTGCGGGTGCTGGTCGATGGCCGTCTGCGCCTGCCCCTGGCGGCGCCGTTCTTCCAGGCCGGCCCGGCTCTGGTGGTGACTGCTGTCGCAGATGACCCGCGCTATGCCGCTGCCGGCCACGAATTGCTCAGCTTGCCGGGCGACAATGGCCAGGTCGACCTGGGGGCGCTGCTTCACGCCCTGGCCGCCCGCGGCGTCAACGAAATCCTGCTGGAAGCCGGTGCCGGCCTGGTCGGTGCCTTCGCACGGCAAGGCCTGGTCGACGAATACCAGCTGTTCGTCGCTGGCACCTTCCTCGGCTCCCAGGCCCGGCCGCTACTGGACTGGCCGATGGACAAGATGAGCGAAGCACCACGGCTGAAAATTACCGAAATGCGCGCAGTGGGCGATGACTGGCGGGTCACGGCCATCCCCCTGCCAGCGCCCGGCGTATAATGCCGGGCTTGCCCCGCGCAAACCGTTTTTGAGGAAGACCCCATGTTCACCGGCATCATCGAATCCATTGGCACCATCCGCAGCCTGACCCCCAAGGGTGGTGACGTGCGCGTCTACGTAGAAACCGGCAAGCTCGACCTGGGGGACGTCAAGCTCGGCGACAGCATCGCCGTCAACGGTGTATGCCTCACGGCCGTAGAACTGCCGGGCGACGGCTTCTGGGCCGATGTCAGCGTCGAAACCCTCAAGCGCACCGCCTTCATCGACCTCAAGAGCGGCAGCAAGGTCAACCTGGAAAAAGCCCTGACCCCCACTACCCGCCTGGGCGGGCACCTGGTCAGCGGCCACGTCGACGGGGTTGGCGAAATCATTTCGCGCAGCGATAACGCCCGCGCCATCCAGTTCCGCGTGCGTGCACCGAAGGAACTGGCCAAGTACATCGCCCACAAGGGTTCGATCACCGTCGACGGCACCAGCCTGACGGTCAATGAGGTCAATGGCGCCGAATTCGAGCTGACCATTGTCCCGCACACTCTGTCCGAAACCATCATGGCCGATTACCGTGCAGGGCGTCGGGTAAACCTTGAGGTCGACCTGCTGGCCCGTTACCTGGAGCGCTTGCTGCTGGGTGACAAGGCCGCCGAACCGAGCAAGGGCAGTGGCATTACCGAAAGCTTCCTGGCCGCCAATGGCTTCTTGAAATCCTGATTGAGAAGGGGGTGCCGCGTGGCGCTCAACAGCATCGAAGAACTGGTCGAAGACATCCGCCAGGGCAAAATGGTCATCCTGATGGATGACGAAGATCGCGAGAACGAAGGCGACATCATCATGGCGGCCGAATGCTGCCAGCCGGAGCACATCAACTTCATGGCCAAGCACGCCCGTGGCCTGATCTGCATGCCGATGACCCGCGAGCGTTGCGAAACGCTGAAGCTGCCGTTGATGGCGCCGCGCAACGGCTCGGGCTTCGGCACCAAGTTCACCGTGTCGATCGAGGCCGCCGAGGGCGTCACCACCGGTATTTCCGCCGCCGACCGCGCACGCACTGTGCAGGCTGCTGCTGCCAAGGACGCCAAGGCCGAAGACATTGTCAGCCCTGGTCACATCTTCCCGCTGATGGCCCAGCCAGGCGGTACGCTGGCGCGTGCCGGCCACACCGAAGCCGCCTGTGACCTGGCGCGCATGGCCGGTTTCGAGCCAAGCGGCGTGATCTGCGAAGTGATGAACGACGACGGCACCATGTCGCGCCGCGCCGAACTGGAAGTGTTCGCCGCCGAGCACGGCCTGAAGATCGGCACCATTGCCGACCTGATCCACTACCGCATGATCCACGAGCGCACCGTGCAGCGTGTTTCCGAGCAATCGGTGGAGAGCGAGCTGGGTGAGTTCAACCTGGTCACCTACCGTGATGCGGTCGAAGGCGACGTGCACATGGCCTTGACCCTGGGCAAGATCTGCGCGGAAGAACCGACCCTGGTGCGCGTGCACAACATGGACCCGCTGCGCGACCTGCTGCTGGTCAAGCAGCCAGGCCGCTGGAGCCTGCGCGCGGCCATGGCCGCAGTGGCCGAGGCCGGCAGTGGTGTGGTGTTGCTGCTGGGGCACCCGCTGGACGGCGACGTGCTGCTGGCGCACATCCGCGAAAGCGCGGGCGATGCGCCGGCCAAGGCACCGACCACCTACAGCACTGTGGGTGCCGGTTCGCAGATCCTGCGTGACCTCGGTGTGCGCAAGATGCGCCTGATGAGTTCGCCGATGAAGTTCAACGCGATATCCGGATTCGATCTGGAAGTTGTAGAATACGTGCCCTCCGAGTGACTTGAGGCGGCATTGACGCCCTCTGCTCGAGTCCAGACCCCTGTCGAGGCCGCTTGTATGCGGCCTCGCTCTTGAAGATGAGAATATCGGAATGACCCTGAAGACCATCGAAGGTACCTTCATCGCCCCCAAAGGTCGCTATGCTTTGGTGGTTGGCCGCTTCAACAGCTTCGTTGTCGAAAGCCTGGTAAGCGGTGCCGTTGATGCCCTGGTACGCCACGGTGTCAGCGAAAGCGACATCACCATCATCCGTGCCCCGGGTGCATTCGAGATCCCGCTGGTGGCACAGAAGGTCGCCCAGCAAGGCGCCTACGACGCGATCATCGCCCTGGGCGCCGTGATCCGTGGCGGTACCCCGCACTTCGAATACGTGGCGGGCGAGTGCACCAAGGGCCTGGCCCAGGTGTCCATGGAGTTCGGTGTTCCGGTGGCCTTCGGCGTACTGACCGTCGACTCCATCGAGCAAGCCATCGAGCGTTCTGGCACCAAAGCCGGTAACAAAGGTGCTGAAGCTGCCCTGTCCGCACTGGAAATGGTCAGCCTGCTGGCGCAGTTGGAGGCCAAGTGATTAGCGACGAAAGCGATCGTTTCAACCCGCGCGATCCAAAACCTGCGGATGCCGGCAAGCCCTCCAAGAGCGCCAAGCGCCGCGAAGCCCGCAAGCTCGCGACCCAGGCCCTCTACCAGTGGCACATGGCCCAGCATTCGCTGAACGAGATCGAAGCGCAATTCCGGGTGGATAACGATTTCACCGATGTCGACGGTGCCTATTTCCGCGAGATCCTGCATGGGGTCCCGGCAATCAAGGGCGAAATCGACAAAGCGCTGGTGCCTTGCATGACCATCGCACTGGAAGAGCTCGACCCAGTCGAGCTGGCTGTGCTGCGCCTGTCCACCTGGGAGCTGATCAAACGCGTCGACGTGCCTTACCGCGTCGTGATCAACGAAGGTGTGGAACTGGCCAAGGTCTTCGGCGCCACTGACGGCCACAAGTTCGTCAACGGCGTACTGGACAAGCTCGCACCTGCGCTGCGTGAAGCAGAAGTCAAGGCGAACAAGCGCTGATCCTGGCGCTGCCTGGCCATGGGTGAGTTCGAGCTGATCAACCATTACTTCGCCGCAGCGCCCTGTGCGCAGGGCGGCGAGGGCGTGGCGCTGGGTATCGGCGACGACTGCGCCCTGCTGGACCTTCCCCCCGGTGAGCAACTGGCGGTGTCGACCGACACCCTGGTCGCCGGGGTGCACTTTCCTGCTGTTTGCGATCCGTTGCTGCTTGGCCAGCGTTCGTTGGCTGTGGCGGCCAGTGACCTGGCAGCCATGGGCGCGACTGCAATCGGCTTCACCCTCGCACTGACCCTGCCTGACGTTGGCCCTGACTGGCTGGCGGCCTATGCCGACGGCCTTGGTCGCATGGCCCACCGTTGCCGCATGAGCCTGATCGGTGGTGACACCACGCGCGGCCCGTTGAGCATCACCGTGACCGTGTTCGGCCGCGTGCCGGCTGGCCAGGCCTTGCGCCGCAGCGGTGCAAGGCCGGGTGATCTGTTGTGTGTCGGTGGTTCGCTGGGCAAGGCCGCCGGTGCCTTGCCGCTGGTGCTGGGTGAGCGCGAGGCGCCTGCCGCGCAGGCCGAGCCGCTGCTGGCTCATTACTGGTCACCGATGCCGCAGCTCACCCTCGGGGCTCTGCTGCGTGGCAAGGCCACTGCGGCCCTGGACATTTCCGATGGCCTGCTCGCTGACTGCGGGCATATCGCCAAGGCCTCCGGCGTGGCGCTGGAGGTGAACCTGGCGCAGGTGCCAGTGTCTCCTGCCTTAGAGGCATTCCTCGGGCGCGAAGCGGCGTTGCAGGCAGCACTCACCGGTGGCGACGACTATGTACTGGCCTTCACCTTGCCGCCCGAAGCGCTGGCGCCCCTGGCTGGCCTCGGTTGCATCGAGGTACATATCATTGGTCGTGTGCTCGAAGGGCAGGGTGTGACCTTGCGCGACTCACAGGGCCAGGACATAACCCCCGTCCAGCGGGGCTATCAACACTTTAGGGAGAGACCGTGACCGATCACCCCAACCAGGTGCCTGCGGAGTTCGTTCCGCCTTCGGTCTGGCGCAATCCGTGGCACTTCATCGCCTTTGGCTTCGGTTCCGGCACTCTGCCCAAGGCCCCGGGTACCTGGGGCTCGCTGGTCGCCATACCGTTCATCCCCTTGTGGCAGCTGCTGCCCGACTGGGGCTACTGGTTGTTACTCGGCGTGAGCATGCTGTTTGGCTTCTGGTTGTGCGGCAAAGTTGCCAATGATTTGCGCGTACACGACCATGAAGGCATTGTCTGGGACGAGATTGTCGGCATGTGGATCACCCTCTGGCTGGTGCCGGAGGGCTGGCAGTGGCTGTTGGCAGGGTTCCTGATGTTCCGCTTCTTCGACATCCTCAAACCGTGGCCGATTCGCTGGATCGACCGCCATGTGCACGGGGGCGTCGGCATCATGCTCGACGATATCCTGGCCGGTGTGTTTGCCTGGCTGGGCATGCAGGTTCTGGTGTGGGCGGTTGCCTGAAACAGGGAGTGCGTGAATGGCCTTAAGGACTGTACTGCTGGCAATGCTGCTGAGTATTGCCCCGTGGGTGACGGCTGCCGAGGGCATGCCGAAACAGATCCATCTGGTTAGCGAGGAGTGGCTCGACTACACCAACGCCGACGGTACCGGGGTGGCCTGGGATGTGCTGCGCAAAGTGTTCGAGCCGGCCGGAGTCAAGGTGGTTACCCAGAGCGCGCCCTACAGCCGGGCGGTTGGCCTGGTCAAGCGCGGCGAGGCTGATGCCTGGGTTGGCTCGTACAAGGAAGAGAACGACGACAACCTGTACCCGCGCTGGCACTTCGACATGGACCATATCTATGCCCTGGGGCTGGCCAGCAAACCTGTGCCTACCCTAGAGACCATCGGCAAGTACCGGTTGGCCTGGGTGCGTGGTTACGATTACGGCAGCTACTTGCCCAATGTGCGCGAATTCCGCGAAATCCAGCGTCGCGAGGGCATTCTGCCGATGCTCGAACATGACCGGGTGGACTACTACATCGACGCACTGACCGAGGTCGACTACGTGCTCGGGCAAACCTCTCACCCGGAGCGTTTCCGCCGTACCCATGTGGCCGAGTTGCCGTTGTACCTGGCCTTTGCCCGTAACGACCAGGCCAAGGCTCTGTGCGAGCTGTTCGACAAGCGCATGAAGGAGCTGATACGTAGCGGCGAACTGAAGCCGATTTTCGAGCACTGGAAACAGCCCTATCCGTTCAGCGCGGACAGTCACCCACACTGAAGCCGAATACACCAAGGTATATCGCGGCCCTCTTGGGCTGCGGGCTTGGGGTTGAGCGATGGCTTTTAATAAGTATCGAACTTTTCGATCTTAAGCCACTGTATACAGCCAGCCCACATTCCCCAACCTGCTGATACAATCGGCCCACGAGAAATTTCCTACTTACTCCAGGAGCACAACGTGCCCGTCGTCTTTGTTGCCGCCTCAAAACTCCCGACGCCCTTCGCGACCTTCACCATGCATGGCTTTCTCGACGAAGCCACAGGCCGTGAGCATGTGGTGCTCAGCCTGGGTGATATCGCGGACGGCCAGCCGGTACTGGGGCGCCTGCATTCCGAGTGCCTGACCGGCGATGCACTGTTCAGCCAGCGCTGTGACTGCGGCTCGCAGTTGGAAGCCGCGCTGCAGGCCATCGCCCGCGAAGGCCGTGGGGTGTTGTTGTACCTGCGTCAGGAAGGCCGTGGCATCGGCCTGCTGAACAAGATCCGCGCCTACGAGCTGCAGGATGGCGGCGCCGACACCGTCGAAGCCAACGAGCGCCTGGGCTTCGCTGCCGACCAGCGTGACTACGCCATATGCCTGCCGATGCTCGAGCACCTGGGCGTCAAGTCGCTGCGCCTGATGACCAACAATCCGCGCAAGGTCAAAGCCCTGACCGACATGAACATCGTGGTTGCCGAGCGTGTGCCGCTGCACACCGGGCATAACCCGCACAACCGCTACTACCTGGCGACCAAGGCCGGCAAGTTGGGCCACATGCTGGGCAACGAACACCAGGGCGAGGTGCCCCAGGCGTGACCCGCGCCGAGGTCAAGCGGCGCCTGGCGCTGGCCTGGTGGCAGTACCTGGCGGTGGGCCTGATGCCGCTGCCAGTCATGGCTTGGGCCTTTGGGGGCGGTGATGAACTGATCCCGGTGTTGGCCATGCCACTGTTCATCGCCGGTGCGGCCACCATGTTCCTCAGCCTGCCGCGTTTCGGTGCCTACAAGCGCGCACTTATTGCCACCTCAAAGGTGCTCGGTACGGGCGAAGAAGCCACTGCCTGGATCGAACTGGCGCGGGTGCGGCGCATGGCCATGCTATATGCCTGCTTCCCGGCTTGGGTCGCCGCATTGTCGGTGCTGGTCGGCCTGGAGGCAGTGCCGCAGATCCTCCTCGCAGTGTCTACCGTTGTAGTGCTGTACCTCTATCGCATTCCGCGCCAGCTGGGTTGATGCGACTGCTACCTGGCCTGCTGGCGTTGTTCGCCTGCACCGTACTGGCTGCAGAACCGCTACGTGTCGTCAGTCTGGCCCCCTCGATGAGCGAGATCATGCTTGAGCTGCAGGCCGACGACCTGCTGGTGGGCGTGCTCGATGGCGGCGAACGGCCGGCTGCACTGCGCCACTTGCCTTCGGTCGGGCGCCAAGGGCAACTGGACATGGAGCGCCTGCTCAGCCTGCGCCCCGACCTGTTGCTGCTGTGGCCAGGCAGTGTGCCGCCGGCCCAGCGCGACCAACTCAAGCGCCTGGGTATCGCCACCTTCAGCGCCGAACCCCATGACATCAGCCAGCTGATCGAGCAGATCGAGGCCATTGCCGAGCGTGTCGGGCGTGCCAAGCAGGGTCATTCATACGCGCGAGCCCTGCGTGAGCGGCTGCAGCAGCTGCGCCAGCAGTATCGGCGTGACGAACCCTTGCAGGTGTTTTATCAAGTCTGGGATCGGCCGTTGTACACGCTCGGTGGCCGCCAGGTGGTGACCGACGCCCTGGCCGTGTGCGGGGCGCGCAATGTGTTCGCCGACCTTGGCCAGCCGGCGCCACAGGTGAATGTAGAGTCCGTGCTGCTGCGTAATCCGCAGGTCATCCTGGCCGCTGATGAGGCGCAACTGGCCAGCTGGAAGGCCTGGCCGCAGATTCGGGCGGTGGCTGATGGGCGTCTGCTGGTGGTGCCGGACAAAGGGCTGGAGCGCCCCAGCGGGCAGATGATCGAAGCCACCGCCCGCTTGTGTGCGTTGCTGGACGCTAAAGCGCCGGTGTCCAGGTGATGCTCAAGAGCACAGTGCGGCCCTCTTCGCGGTAAGGGTGATACGCACCCTCATAGCTGTAAAGGGCGCGGCTGTAGCTGCGGTCCAGCAGGTTATCGAGCTTGGCTTCGAGTTTCAGTTCGTCGCTAGCCGCCCAACTGCTGCGCAAACCCAGCAGACCATAGCCACCGATGCGGTTGCGGTTGGCCTCATCGTCATAACTGCTGCTGACCGCCTGCCAGCTGGCACCCACGCTGAAACGCCCGAACTCTCGGTCCAGGTCCAGGCTCAAGGTGCGGCGGGCGCGGCGGGCGAGAGTGTGGCCAGTGTCGCGGTCGCGTGGGTCGATCAGCGCCAGGCCAAGCTGGCTGTGCCAGGCGCCCCACTGCTGCGCCAGCGCCATTTCCACACCATTGATTCGTGCCGCGGCGACGTTACGGGGTATCGAGTCCTGGCCAAAGATGATCGCGTCGCGCAGGTCGGTGCGGTACAGCGAAGTCTCCAGCCGACTCTCTGCAGTCAGCTGGCTGCGCCATTGCAGCTCGTAGCTTCTGGAGTGCTCTGGGTCCAGGTTCGGGTTGCTGAACTGTGGGTAATACAGGTCGTTGAACGTTGGCGCGCGGAAGCCTTCGCTGTAGGACAGCAGCACATCGTTGTTCGCGTTCAGCGGTACGGTCAGGCTGCCGCTCCAGGTGGTCTGGCCACCAAACTGCTGGTTGCGGTCATGGCGCACCCCCAGCTCAGTGGAAAACTGCTCGCCCCGGTAGCGGTGCTGGGCGAACACGGCACGGTTCCAGCGGCTGTCCTCAGTGAAGTCGGTAGTGCCGTGTACGCGGTCTTCGTACCAGTCGCCACCGATCAGTACGGTGTTGCGTTCGCCGAGGGCCAGGTCGTTCTGCCAGGTAGCCTGATCGCGATAGGTGTTGAACACGAAGCGCTCAGCGCTGAGCTTGTCGCGTTTGTCGTCCCGGTTCTCGCTATGTGCCAGTTCAAGGCGTGAGTGCCAGTTTTCGGTGACCTGAACGTCAACGTAGCTGCCCAGGCTGCTGACGCTGAAGTCGGTGTAGGGTTGTTGACCGAAGCTCTCGAAGGTGACGGGGTCGAAGCCGCCGAACGGGTTGTCGTACTCGCTGCGACCACGGCTGTCGAGCAGGTTCAAGCCGGCCTCGAAGCGCTCACTGAAGGTGTGGCTCAGGCTTAGGTTCAACGCCTTGTTGCGGTAGGCGTCGTGGTCACCATCGCTGGCGAAGGATGGCCCGGTCGAGTCGATACCGGCAGTTTCATCCAGGCTGGCGCCAAGGTTGAAGCGGGTCGAGTCGTTGCCGCCAGAAAGCCCCAGGCTGCGTTGGAATGTCTGGTTGCTGCCGGCGGCCATGCGCAGGCGTGGCTGCAGGCCGGGGCCATTGCTGCGTCGGGTGAAGATCTGGATCACCCCGCCAATGGCATCGCTTCCGTATACCGCTGAGCGCGAGCCGCGCAGGACTTCGATGCGCTCGATCTGGTCGATGTCCAGAAACTGCAGGCCGCTGTCGCCCGAAGTGGCATTGGCGATGCGCACGCCATCGACCAGCACCAGGCTTTGCGCGGCTTTGGTGCCTCGGATAAAGATGCCCGGCAGGCTGCCACGGCCACCGGTAGGTGCCACTTGCACGCCCGGCACGCGGGAGAGCAAGTCGGTGACGCTGGAGGGTTGCAGGCGGTCGATGTCGGTGCGGGTGAAAACCGTGTTGGCTGCACTGGTGGCGGTACGCGATTCGACCTGGCGGCTGGCGCTGATCAGCACGTCGGGGAGTTTGAGGGCGTCGTCGCGCTCAGCGGCCAGAAGGAATGTAGGGGCACAGAGAATCGTGGTACAGGCTAATTTTTTCATGGGCAGTTCCAAAGGGTTTCCACAGCACTGTGCTGTCCCCGTAGGAGCGGGTTTACCCGCGAAAGGGCCGGGCCTGCTGGCCATTTCTCACCAGTCGTTCACCGTTGCCGCCGCTACCGTATTCGCGGGTAAACCCGCTCCTACAGTGGGCACACGTCGGTGATCGGGCGCAGGCCGTCGTAGGAGCGGGTTCACCCGCGAAAGGGCCGGGCCTGCTGGCCAATTTTCACCAGTCGCTCACCGTTGCCGCCGCTACCTTATTCGCGGGTAAACCCGCTCCTACAGTGGGCACACGTCGGTGATCGGGCGCAGGCCGTCGTAGGAGCGGGTTCACCCGCGAAAGGGCCCTAGAGCCCGAGCCTGGCCATGCGGGCCTTCACCGAAGCCTCGATCCCGGCCGCATCCAGCCCGCACTCAGCCAGCATTTGCGCAGGCTTGGCATGCTCGACATAGATATCCGGCAGCCCCAGGTGCAGAAGCGGCTTGAGCACTGCCTGGCTGGCAAGGAACTCACCCACCGCAGCGCCCGCGCCACCCATGATGGCGTTCTCTTCGATGGTTACCAGCAGCTCATGGCTGCCTGCCAGCTCTAGCACCAGCGCCTCGTCCAGCGGCTTGACGAAGCGCATGTCGACCACCGTGGCGTTGATCTGTTCGGCCACTTGCATGGCCTCGGCCAGTTGTACGCCGAACACCAGCAGGGCCACTTTTTCGCCCTGGCGGCGGACCACGCCCTTGCCGATCTCCAGTGGTTGCAGGTCTCCGCTGATCGGCGCATTCGGGCCGGTACCACGCGGGTACCGTACAGCGGCCGGGCCGTTGTACAGGTGGCCGGTGCTGAGCATCTTGCGCAGTTCGTTCTCGTCGCTGGGGGTCATCACCAGCATGCCCGGGATGCAGCGCAGGTACGACAGGTCGTAGCTGCCGGCGTGGGTCGGGCCGTCCTCGCCGACCAGGCCGGCGCGATCGATGGCGAACAGCACGTCGAGGTTCTGCACCGCCACGTCGTGGATCAGCTGGTCGTAGGCACGCTGCAGGAAGGTGGAGTAGATCGCCACCACCGGCTTGCTGCCCTCGCAGGCCATGCCGGCCGCCAAGGTCACGGCATGCTGCTCTGCGATCGCAACGTCAAAGTAGCGCTCAGGGTAGCGCTCGCTGAAGTCGACCAGGTCCGAGCCTTCCTTCATTGCCGGGGTAATGCCCACCAGGCGGTTGTCGGCGGCGGCCATGTCGCACAGCCACTGGCCGAACACCGCGGAGTATTTCGGGCCGCTGGCTTTCTTCGGCGCGGCGGGCTTGTCGGCCGGCTCCAGCTTGGTGATGGCGTGGTAGCCGATCGGGTCAATCTCGGCAGGGGCGAAGCCTTTGCCCTTCTTGGTCACCACATGCAGGAACTGCGGGCCTTTCAGGTCACGCATGTTGCGCAGGGTGGCGATCATGGTGGGCAGGTCGTGGCCGTCGATCGGGCCGATGTAGTTCCAGCCCAGCTCTTCGAACAGCGTGCCTGGCACCAGCATGCCCTTGGCGTATTCCTCGGTGCGACGGGCAATTTCCCAGGCGCCTGGCAACCGCGACAGCACTTTCTTGCTGCCTTCGCGCATGCTCGCGTAGGTGCGGCTGGAGAGGATCTTGGCCAGGTAGTTGGACAGGCCGCCGACATTGCGCGAAATCGACATGTCGTTGTCGTTGAGGATCACCAGCATGTCGGCATTGACTTCCTGGGCGTGGTTCAACGCCTCGAATGCCATGCCGGCGGTCAGCGCGCCATCACCGATCACCGCGATCGACTTGCGTGCGCTGTTCTGCAAGCGGGCAGCAATGGCCATGCCCAGCGCGGCGCTGATCGAGGTGCTGGAGTGGCCAACGCCAAAGGTGTCGTACTCGCTTTCGCTGCGGCGCGGGAAGGCCGCGATACCGTCCTTCTGGCGCAGGCTGAGCATGCGGTTACGGCGCCCGGTGAGGATCTTGTGCGGGTAGGCCTGGTGCCCCACGTCCCACACCAACCGGTCGTCCGGGGTGTCGAACACGTAGTGCAGGGCGATGGTCAGCTCGATGACGCCCAGACCGGCACCAAAATGCCCACCGGTCTGCCCAACGGTGTAGAGCAATTCCTGGCGCAGTTCGTCGGCCAGCGTTTCCAGGTCGGCTTCGGCCAACCGGCGCAGGCCGGCAGGCGTGTCAGCGCGGTCGAGCAACGGCGTGACCGGGCGTTCGCGGGGGATCTCTTGAAACGTCGTGGGCATCAGGCGAGTCGTTATAGGTGTGTGAAGACGCGGCAGTTTACCCCATTGTGGGAAAAGTGCCCATTCGACCACAGGTTACGCGGCCCCCTGTAGGATCGGGTTTACCCGCGAATGCGTCGGCAAATTCAAGATCGCATTCGCGGGTAAACCCGATCCTACAGGGATAGGTGAAGCTGTTTAGTTACGGCGTTCGACAATATAACGCGCCAAGGCCCGCAGCGGCTCGGCCTTTTCGCCGAACCCTTGCAGTGCGGCCAGCGCCTGGTCGCGCAGTTCGATTGCATAGGCTTTGGCGGCTTCCAGGCCCAGCAGGGCCGGGTAGGTCGGTTTGTCACGCGCTATGTCTGCACCTTGGCGTTTGCCCAAGGTAGCAGTGTCGCTTTCCACGTCGAGGATGTCGTCCTGCACCTGGAATGCCAGGCCAATGGCCTGTGCATAAGTTTGCAGGGCATCCAGCTGCACCGGTTCGGCACGGGCACTTGCCAGGGCGCCGAGGCGTACGCTGGCTTCGATCAGCGCGCCGGTCTTGTGCCGGTGCATGAACTCCAGCGCCTGCTGGTCCAGCTTCTGGCCCACCGAACCGAGATCGATGGCCTGGCCGCCAACCATGCCGGCCGGGCCGGCAGCTTTGGCCAGCACCTGAACCATGGCCAGGCGAATGCTGTCGATCTGAGGGCTCAGGCAAGGGTCGAGCAGGGCACTGAAAGCCAGGCTCTGCAAACCGTCGCCAGCAAGGATGGCGCACGCTTCGTCAAACGCCTTGTGGGTGGTCGGCTGGCCGCGACGCAGGTCGTCGTCGTCCATGGCCGGGAGGTCGTCATGCACCAGCGAGTAAGCATGGATCAGCTCGACCGCGCAGGCTGCACCGTTGGCCTGTTCGGCCGGGGCGCCCAAGGCTTCGCAGGCCGCGTAGGCCAGCAACGGGCGCACGCGTTTGCCGCCGTTCATCACGCTGTAGCGCATGGCGGCGTAAAGGCGTTCCAGCTCTTTGCTCGGGGCGATGAACAGCGGTTCGAGGGCTGCGTCGACGCGCGCCTGGCAACTGGCCTGGTAGGTGCCAATCATGCTTCCGGCTCCGCGTCGAAGGGTTGGGCAGCCAGTTCGCCGTCGCGCTCCAGCAGAATTTGCACCTTCTGTTCGGCCTGGGCCAGGGCGCCCTGGCAGTCACGGGTCAGGGCGATGCCTTGTTCAAAGGCGGCCAGCGACTCTTCCAGCGACAACTCGCCGTTCTCCAGGCGCTCGACCAGTGCTTGCAGGTCTGCGAGGGATTGCTCGAAATCGAGGGAGGCTTTTTTGCGGGCCATGGCGACTGTCTCGGTGGCATTCAGAACGGCGCGACACTAGCAGAGCGGGGCGGGGGGAGCAAACTTCCGGCAGCTGCATCGGCTGATGCAGACCGATGGAGGAGCGGCCCTGTGTCGCGAAAGGGCCGCTCGCACAAGGACCGCAAAGCGTCCCGGTTCGGTGGATCAGGCCGGCTCTGCCTCCCGTTCCAGCATTGCCTCACGGTACCGCGCCAGCTCCTCGATGGTCAGCACCGGCAAATTGTACTGCCGTGCATATACCGCCACCTGCTCACCACGGGCCATGCTGCCATCGGGATTCATCAGCTCGCACAAGACCGCTGCCGGGCGCAGGCCGGCCAGGCGCGCCAGGTCCACCGAACCTTCGGTATGCCCACGGCGTGTCAGCACCCCGCCATTGCGGGCGCGCAGCGGAAAAACATGCCCCGGGCTGACGATATGGCGCTGTTCGGCGCTGGAACGCAGTGCTGCGTCAATGGTGGTGATGCGGTCCTGGGCGCTAACCCCGGTGGTGATACCTTCGGCCGCCTCGATGGTGACGGTGAAACCGGTGCCGTGGCGGGCCTGGTTGTTCTGCACCATGGGTGCCAGCTGCAGTTCGTCGACGGTGGCTTCGTCCAGGCACAGGCAGACGATGCCGCTGCAATCGCGAATCATCATGGCCATGGTCTGCAGCGTAATGTTCTCGGCGGCGGCAATGATGTCCGCTTCGTCCTCGCGGTCGTCATCGTCGAGCAACAGTACTGGGCGCCCGGCCTGGAAGGCGGCGATGGCGGCGGAAACATTGGGGAATTGCGCGTGGTGCTGGGTGAACATGAAACGCTCCTCGTGAATGATCGATGAACGTCTCGGGGCGAACAAAATGCGCGCGCAAGGGCGCCCGGATGGCCCCTGCATGACGCCTTCTTTCATCCGGACTATGACCGTCGGCTCTGGAGTTGCACCAGATCTGCTGACCCCCGACATGGTCGGGGCGCTCGCGGGCTCATCTTTCGATTTACCGCCGGTGGGGACTTACACCCCGCCCTGAAGACCGACCCAGCATACAGCACAGTGCCACCCCAGTGGCAACCCGCGGTTCTACTACCTTCGGCGAGACTTGCAGCAGTAACCATCTACCCCTTTGCACTTGCCGCAGCGCTTACCTTCGTGACGGTCACATTGGCAAACCAAGGAAACGAACCGTCATGTCCTCTCTCTATCCTTTTACCGATACCGATCTCCATCTCGCATTCAGAAAGGTCGTCGACACTTTGTTCGACAAGAAGCGCGACTACGTCGACGGCGTGCTCAAGCCCAAAATGCTCATCATTGCTGGTGCACAAGGCTCGGGTAAGACGTACTTGCTGGAAAAAACGCTGCTGAAGAGCGGGCGCTACGACAATTATGTTCGCCTTTACGAAACCCATTTTCGTGAACTGCACCCTCATTATCGGGCGATGGAAGACAAAGGCGTGCTGCATGTCTATGAGCATACCGAGCCGTTCATCTGGCGCCTGGGGGCAATGATTTGCACGTATGCGATGGAAAACAAATACAACATCATCATGGAGACCGCGCTCGACAGCCCTCATTTCGCTGATTTTCCACCTGATGCCGCCCTGAAGGGCTATCAGAGCGAGGTCCATCTGATTGCGTGTCAGAAAGAATTCAGCCACTGGTCGACCCTGGACCGTGTGGTCAACAGTGTTGGCAATCATGAGCTCGAGCGTGTGGTCAGCCTGACGCAGATCGAAGAGGCGCAAATCAATGGCAGGTCCATCATCGATGCTTTCGAAAACGCCTGTATCGAGGTACCGGGTTCCGAAATCGTGATCTATCGACGTGGCCTGGAGACGGACAGGAATAGCCTGCCGGTCTGTCACAGCACCTGTCCTGAAAAAGGGCGCCTCGTGCCCCAGCAGACCTACCAGGGCAGGGAATTCTTCCGCGGGGCAGACCTGAAGATCGACTTCAAGGTCCAGCGCAGTCCCCAGGCCGATTTCCCCTGTTCCTATATTCAGTATGCGCAGGTGGTGCATGCCGGCCTGCTGGGTTCGAAACACCGTCGGACGATGGCCGAACTCAATTGCAAAACCCTCGGCCAGGCTCAGAAGCTGATGTCGCAGCTGCCTGTGGATGTCTACCGCGAGCTGTGCCTGTACGTGCTCAAGTACGCGCAACCTTGAGTCGGACAGGGGCAGGGCTGATCACTGGCCAGACATGCCTTCGATCACCCTGCGCAGGGAGGCGCCCAGCATGGGCCCATGCCCCAGACCCTCGAAGCGCTCAAAGCGCACGTCGAGGCCCTTGATCGCGGCCAGATCTGCCGCCAGTTGGCGCGCAGGCAACTCGTCGTTCTCGTGCGGCGAACCATGCGGGCTGGCGGGCTCCTGCCCGCCGCGCATCAGCAACAGATGCGGGCGCGCCTCGCCAAGGCGTGAGGGAAGCCCTTGCGCCTCGCGGACAATCACACCATCGCGCCACCACAGTGACGGGCTGGCAGCAGCGTAAAGGCTGAATGCGCCGGGGCGGGTAAACAGTGCGTGAAGCACGGCCAGGCCACCATAGGAGTGCCCCCACAGCGTCTGTCGTTGCGGGTCGATCGGCGCCACAGCCGACACCATCGTGCGCATGCGCCCGGTCAGAAGCTTCAGGAACGCATCGACCCCGCCGCTGGGCTGGCCGGTCAGCGGATCACGCTGCTGCACCTGCTCCGGCAGCGCCGGGGTGTAGTCCAGCGTGCGGCCGGCCCTGTCGATGCGCAGTTCGGTCCGGTAACCCACCGCCACCAGCAGGGGCGCCTGGCCCACGGCGAGCCTGTCCAGTTGCTGCTGATCCAGCGTCCCCAGCGCAGCATTCCCATCGAGCATCCACAGCACCGGGTACCCCGATGCTGGCGCTGGACGATTCGGCTTGCCAACCCACAGGCGGTAGTGACGCAGGCCATCGGCCGAGTCCAGATCAAGCTGGGTGAAGTGATAGGCCAGGTCCTGGCGCTGTAACACCGACGTGTCCATCTTCTGGTCATGCTCGGGCTGGGCCAGGACAAGAGGGGCCGCCAGGGCAAGTGCCAAGGCCAGCATCAGGTTCTTCTTGCTCATCAGGCGTCTCGTCAGGGCTTTGCATGGAGCGCAAGGCTTGAGCGCCCAGATGATAACCAGTCCCTATCAAGCGTAAAGCGCATTAACTTTCTAAACAGTCTCAGGCCGCAGGCAAGGTCATGTGCAGGCACAGGCCCGGGTGCCCATTGCTGGCCCACAACCGGCCGCCTTGCAGTTCGATGGCGCGACGGGCGATAGCAAGGCCCAGGCCGAAGCCTGCGCCACTCTCGGCCAGGCGCTGGTAGGGCTTGAAAATGCGCTCAAGGTCGGTATCCGGTACGCCTGGCCCTTGGTCGCTCAGGCGCAGGTGCCAGCATGCGCCCTCACGCCAGCCATCAAGGCTGACCCGGCCTTCGGTCGACGAGTGGCGAATGGCATTGCGCAACAGGTTTTCCAGGGCCTGGGCCAGGCTGTCCAGATGGGCCTGCACCAGGCAGTCGGTGCCAAGTGAGCACGGCAGGCGCGCACGGTCCCAGCCGCTTTCGAAACAGACGTCCTCGCACAAGGCTTCCCACACGGAAAGCACCAATACCGGCTCGGTCGACAGGCTGGGTTGTTCGGTGTCCATCCACGCCAGGTCGAGGGTGTTTTCCAGCAGCTTCTGCATGTCGGCCACCTCACGGTCCAGGCGCTCGCGCAGCTGCGGCGGTGGCAAGTCGCTGTCATGGGCGATGCGCAGCCGCGCCAGCGGCGTGCGCAATTCGTGAGACAGCGTGCGCAACAGCAGGCGCTGTTGCTCAAGGCTCTGGCGCAGGCGCCCGGCCATGTGCTCGAAGGCCTGAGCCAGCTCACCCAGCTCATCACGCCGCTCCTGCAGGGGCAGGGCGGGGCTGTCCAGATCATCGGCCCGCAGGGCGTCGGCGCGGTCGCGCAGGCGGTTCAGCGGCACGACAAGATGCCGGTATAGCGCAAGGCCTAGCAGCAGGGCCAGCAGTGCGGGGGCAACGCCATGCGTGACCACATGGGTCCAGGGTGTCAGGCCTGTCGGTAGCAGCCGTTCGGGCAGTTGCAGCACCAGGCGGCCATGCTCGGGGTGTTGCGGAAATTCGATGCTGACGTAGGGCAGTTCATCCTGCAGGCGCCGGCTCATCGGCCAGTCGAGCTTGCGCATGAATGTCAGGTGGCTGGCTTCCTCGGCGCTCAGCGGCGTGGTGCCAAGGCTCTGAAGGTGTGGACCTATCACGGCCACCCAGGTGTCCTCGGCCCGTGCCACATGCTTGCGCCAGGCCTCGGTGCCGGCTGCGCCGTCCTGCTCCCACGCCTGTTCGGCCTGTTGAGCATAACGCGCCAGGTAGTCCTGGTCAGCCTGGGACAGAAAATAGGTACTGCGTTCCACCGAAAGGCCCCAGGTCCAGATGAGCCAGATCAGCAACAGGCAGAAGCTGACTTGCAGCAAGGCCAGTTTCCACAGCAACGGGTGGCGACGCATCAGGCCTGCTCCGTGTCGACCAGGATGTACCCTTGGCCACGCACGGCCTGGATCTGCAGGTGCTGGGCATTGATGTCGGCCAGTTTGCGGCGCAGGTTGCACACATGCACATCCAGGCCTCGGTCCAGTCGGGTATAGGCCCTGTGCAGCACGGTCTGGTACAGGAAGGGCTTGCTCAACGCTTCGTCGGGGTGGGCCAGCAGCGTGACCAGCAAGCGGAATTCGGAAGCGGTAAGGCCAGCGGCGTTGCCGTTGTGGATAACGTCCTGGCGGTCGTGGTCCAGCATCACCTCCCCCACGTCGGCACGCAGCGCCGTACCACGATCGAATGCCACGCGACGCAGCAAGGCATCCACCCGTGCGTCCAGCTCCGCCAGGCTGAAGGGCTTGGGCAGGTAGTCGTCTGCACCACGGGTGAAGCCGCTGATGCGGTCCTGCTCGGCCCCTAGTGCCGACATCAGCATGACCGGCACTGCCTGCTGGCGGCGCAGGGCGTCGAGCAGGCTGAGGCCGTCGATGCCTGGCAGCATGATGTCCAGCAGCACCAGTTCGAACTGAGATTGCTGTATGGCATTCAGGGCCTGGGTGCCGCTGGCGCAGGCGTGCACCAGGAAACCGCGGTTGCGGAAATGGCGGTCCAGGTCCTGAAGCAGGCGTGGGTCGTCTTCGGCAAGGAGAAGTGAGGTGGGCACGGCGAGCCTTGATGAGAACTTTTATCAGTTGCGAATCATCCCACTGGCTGCAGGGAAAGGGCAACGCCTTGATGTGTTAAGAAGGTTAATCCTGCTGCACCCTGGTTTTCGCTCCGGTATCGTTCGCAAAAAGCAACTTGTTTCGTTTGCGATTCAATATCATTTGGGCGAAGGGTGTGTCATGACCGGTTTCAAAAGTGTGGGCAGCTTGCAACGGGTTCGGGGATGGCTGGCGCTGGGGTTGCTGGCACCGTTTTCTTTATCGGCAGTGGCCGAAACGGTAGCGGCCCAGGCGGCGGCTGAAGACAACTCGCTTGATCTGCCTGCATTGACCATCGAAGGCAACCGCCTGTACGACATGCTGCCTTCGGAGGAAACCAGCGGTTACAGCGTCGATGCCGCTACCGTGGGCACCAAGACGCCGGCAGCGCTCAAGGACATCCCGCAGTCGATCACCGTCTACACCCAGGACTACGTCAAGGATCGCCAGTTCGTACATCTGGATGACCTGGCCAAGTACACCGCCGGCCTGCGCACCCTGACCAACGACAGCGGCCGTTCGTCGATCTACGCCCGTGGCTACGAGTACAGCGAATTCAACATCGATGGCCTGCCGGCCCCCATGGCCAGCATCTTTGGCACCGTACCGTCGCTGGCCGCGTTCGACCGTGTCGAAATCATGCGCGGCCCGGCCGGGTTGTTCAGCAGCACCAGCGAACTGGGCGGTATCGTCAACATGGTACGCAAGCGCCCGACCGCCGAGTTTCAGGGCCACATCGAAGGCAGCTACGGCACCTGGGACACCAACCATGAAGAAATCGACCTGAGCGGCCCGCTGGACGCCGCCGGTCGCGTGCGCGGGCGCTTCATTGCATCCCGTGACGACACCAATGGCGAAGTGGACTACAACGCCAACACCAGCAACAGCTATTACGGTGCGCTGGATATCGACCTGGACGACGCCACTACGCTGTCGTTCGGCCTGATGCACGAAGTGAAGAACATCACCCCGCACAACGGCTACCCGGCCACGTTGTCCGGCGAGGTGCCCGACTTCAGCCATTCGCGTTTCCTGGGCGCCGACTGGAACTACTTCGACGGCAAGACCACCGACCTGGTCGCCGAGCTGACCCACCGCTTCGACAATGGTGGTTACGGCCGTGTCGCGGCCCGTGGCTCGCACCGCGACACCAACTACCTGTACGCCTTCACTGCAACCAATGCCACCACAGGCGCCAACTCCGAGCGCGCCAGCGCCCGTGATTTCACTCAAGACACCTACTCGCTGGACGCCAGTTACAGCCAGCCGTTCGAAACCTTCGGCCAGGTCAGCGAGTTCGTGGTGGGCAGCGACTACAAGAACTACGACACCGAGTATCTCAACGGCACCACCAACCTGGGCGCCATCAACGTCAACACCTACTCGCCTAAACAGTTCGCCAAACCGTCGCCCAACTACAGTACCGAGACCGGCATGCAGGAAGAGGAATACGGCCTTTATTCCAAGGTCACCTTCCGCCCGATCGAGCGACTTGCGCTGATTGCCGGTGGCCGTTTCAGTTGGTACCGCGGTGATTTCTACACCACCACCCTGAGCAGCGGTGCTACGACCAATGACAGCAAGCGTGTGGACGGCCACTTCACCCCGTACGGGGGCCTGGTCTATGACTTGACCGAGAACCACGCGCTGTACGCTAGCTACTCGCAGGTTTTCAAGCCTCAATCCGACACCGACAGCAGTGGCCGGGTGTTGAAACCGCGTGAAGGCGAGCAGTACGAGTTCGGCCTCAAGAGCAGCTACTTTGGCGGCGATTTGAATACGCGCTTCTCGGTGTTCCGCCTGACCGACAAGAACCGCGCTACCACCCTGTACGATGCCGATGGTGTGGCCACTACCGATTCCGTTGCATCCGGCAAGACCCGCGTGAAGGGCGCGGAAGTGGAAGTGAGCGGCAAGCTGACGCCGAATTGGGAACTGCTGGCCGGTTACACCTGGATGGAGACCGAAACCGTCAAGGGTGACGCCGAAACCACGTTCTTCATCATGCCGCGCAACCAGGCTTCGCTTTGGAGCAAGTACACCATCAGCCAAGGGCCGCTGACCGGCCTGGCGATTGGTGGCGGAATTTCCGCGATGAGCAACTTCTACTCCGAAAACGGCGGCGTGCGTATCGACGCGCCGGGCTACGCGACGGTGGACGCGATGCTGTCGTACCCGGTGACTTCGAAGCTGACCGCCACCTTCAACGTCAATAACCTGTTCGACCGGGATTACCTGTCGCGGGTGGGCTCGACCTCCACGTTCAACTTCTACGGGCCGTCGCGCAGCATGATGGTTGGAGCGCGGTATGACTTCTGACGGGGTCTGTTGCCGCTAGGTGCACCGCGACACAAGGCCGTGCCTGCAAAGGGCGCGGCCTTGATGCTGAATCATGAGAAATCTAGAAGTGTATCTGCACTATCGGGTATCAGTGCAATAAAGTTGTGAGAGTAAGTGTTAATCAGGCGCTTGGTTTTAATTCAAGAAGTCTCCGAGTGCCATTGATGCTTTATTTCTTGCCATTGGGTGTCTGACAACCACTTGTCTGCTACCGGAAAGAAAATATTCTCCTCGGCATCCATATGGTCATAATATTTCTTGATGAAGTCTTCGATCGTGTCGGCAATTACTCTGGCCTCTTGCGTTGACTGCTCCAACATCTTGAGCTGCCCTGCAATTCGCGTGAAGGCTTTATGATCTTGCTCAATGGCCATGACCCGTTGGTGAATCGGTGCGTCGGTTGTCAGCAAGGCCAGCCGAATAAGATCTTCATTTTCATGGTGGTGCCGCTCTGCATCACCATGCAAGGCTTCCAGTTGCTTAAACAACAGCTTGCAGTCATCGGCACCCGCAGAGCCGTGTCTTATCCTCTCCAGTAATTCTTTGATCTGAGTAATTTTGGTAGCCACCTCATGATGATAGGCGTGCAGCTCTTTCAATAAGGCGTTCATGCTAAGTCCTCATCACTACATCAAACCGTTACAGATTAAATATAAGTAATAAGCAATCTCCAAGGATGGCCGCACGTGTCAGCGCACATCTGATCGTTTTATTATAGTCTGGCGCGAAACGCTCACCTTCAGAAAAAAACCTCCATTGGAAGATTTCGAAATATCAACTTGATTTCTATATGCGCGACGAGAAGAAGCCGACACCCCAGAATCGCTTGCGGGCTGAACGTGAACAGCGGGGGGGGGGGGCTGAGCACAACGGGAGGTGTCAACCTTATGCAGGACGGGGCATTGCCAAATTAAAAAGCCGGCTTGTGGCCGGCTTCTCGGGGACGCTTCCGACTAATTTATGGTAAGCCGCAATCGCCTTAACTGTGTGGCCATCAAGGGCCTGAAAGAGATGGCAGATGCCCGTGTGGGATATCGCCGAGCCCTCTGGAACGCGGCTCGCGCCGGTCGGGGCTTAATGTGCGGCGTAGCATACAAGGGCGGGCGCAGGATGCCCAGCAAAAAATTGCCCAGAGTGCTTCAACTGGGCCGCTGCTGGCGGAAATGTGACCAGTGGAACACCCAGCCAAGAATTTCCAGGCCCTGCGCCTGACGCTGAGCAGCGGTGTAGCGTTCGACCGTGTAGTTGCGCCGGTCATGGCTGTGCAGGTACAGGGTGTCGTGCGGGCCAAGACTGAGGTTGTTTACCCTGAGCATGCCGTTTTGCAGCAGGGCATAGGTTTCGCCCTCGACCACCTGGGTCATGCCCAGGTCGATGGCCAGGGTAGCTTGCAGCGGAATCAGCGGGAGCATGTTGCTGGCCGGCATTGCCAGGCAGATTGCGTTGCCGGCTTGCACACCCAAGCCCTTCAGGGCTTTTGCCGGCAAGCGCAGGTGCTTGCTGCCCACCGGCGACAGCAAGCCGTTGCGCACTTCGTAGTAGGGCACCTTCAATACCCGGCCACGATGTTCCGACAGCGGGGTAAGCGGGTTGGCGGGCGCTGGCCGTGGACGGCCGTTGCGCAGGAGTGGATTGGGGTGTTTGGGGCCTTCACCGGTGCGCAGCCAACGCCGGTGCACACAGAACAGATCGGCCAGTTCGTCCAGTCGGGCCAAAGGCACACCGCGTTTGAACCAGTTGTTGACGTGCTGTGCTGTGACGCTGCGCTGGGCGGCGAAATCGGAAGGGGTCAGGCCACATTCGTGGAGCAGGGCTCTGAGGCGGTCGCCGGAAGTGTTCATGGCGGCGAGTGTAGCGGCGGGTTGCCAGTAAGGAAATGAACCGGGTGTTGACGGGATTTGTACGAAAAGAGGCTGTTTGTAGGATGCTGGTGTAGGACTGTGTAGGATTTGTTCCCAGCAGTGAGCGCGTTCCATTCAGGCATGAAAAACCCCGCCAAAGCGGGGTTTCCCTGCAGTCGAAATCAGCCCTTGTAGGCAGCGACCGATTTGGTGATCGCGGCACGGGCGGCGTCGGCGCCTTCCCAGCCTTCGATCTTGACCCACTTGCCCTTCTCGAGATCTTTGTAGTTGGCAAAGAAGTGCTCGATCTGCTGGATCAGCAGGGCTGGCAGGTCGGTGTATTCCTTGACGTCAACGTACAGCTGCGACAGCTTGTCGTGAGGAACAGCGATGACCTTGGCGTCGCCGCCACCGTCGTCGGTCATGTTCAGCACGCCAACCGGACGGGCGCGGATAACCGAGCCTGGGGCCACTGGGTAAGGGGTAACCACCAGCACGTCCAGCGGGTCACCGTCGTCAGCCAGGGTGTTCGGGATGAAGCCATAGTTGGCTGGGTAGAACATTGGGGTAGCCATGAAACGGTCGACGAACAGCGTGTCGCTGTCCTTGTCGATTTCGTATTTGATCGGCGCGTGGTTGGCCGGGATCTCGATGGCGACGTAGATGTCGTTCGGCAGGTCTTTGCCCGCCGGAATCTTGCTGTAGCTCATTGGGCAGTGCCCCCGTGTTTGACCAAAAAGTGGCGGCGATTATAGGCACATTCTGCCGGGGCACGCCACGCTTGGCCTGATGTGCGGGCCCGTCAGGCGTGGCTTTCGCGGTACTCGGGGTGTTCCGCCTGCAGCCGGCACAGGCGCGCCAGCGGGTCTTGCCGGTAGAACAGCGACAACTGGTGGTAGACCTTTGGATAAGCCTGATGAAGCAGGTCAGGGGCACTAAAGAAGTACTCGCTGGTAACGGCAAAGAACTCTGCCGGGTTTTCCGCAGCATAGGGGTCGATGGCAGTTTCGGCGTCGGGGTTGGCGTCCAGTTGCTGGTTGAGGTCGTCGTACGCCTGCTGCATGGCGCTCGCCCACTCATCAACGGGCATGCCGCTGTGCAGCGGTGGCAGGCCGTTGGCATCGCCGTTGAGCATGTCGAGCTTGTGCGCCAGCTCATGGATGACCAGGTTGTAAGCCTCCCAGCCACCACTGGCCTGCACGCCGTTCCAGGCCAGGATGATCGGCCCCTGTTGCCAGGCTTCGCCGCTGTGTTCGCCGTCCCACACATGCTCCACGCCACTGGCATCGCGGTGGCGCTGGGGGCTCTTGAAGTCGTCGGGGTACAGGATGATTTCGTGGAAGCCTTGGTACCAGTTCAGCTCACCCAGGTGAAGCAGCGGTAACTGTGCCTGGGCGGCCAGCATTAGGCGCTGCTCGTCGTCCAGCTCGACACCGGGCAGGCAGGTGAGGTGCTTGTCGAGCAGGAACAGGATGCAGGCTTCGCGCAGCCAGCGGTCTTCAGCGTCGCTGATGCCGTCCAGCATTGGCAGCCGCTCGCGTACGGCCTGCCATTGCTGTGGCGTGATCGGGTAACGCGCCAGAGTACGCTTGCGCCGCCAGGCGCTGAATGACCACATGCCGTTCGTTCTTTACCTGTTCAGTGAGCCTTGGCCGTACGGCCCAGGCGCCCACGCAGCAAGCCGAGAATCATCGGCACCAGCGACAGGATGATGATGCCCACCACCATCAGCGACAGGTGCTGCTTGATGAATGGCACGTTGCCGAAGAAGTAGCCCAAGGTGACCAGGCCGCCGACCCAAAGCAGCGAACCGGCAACGCTGAAGCCGAGGAAGCGTGGGTAGTGCATGTGGGCAATGCCCGCGACGAACGGTGCGAAGGTGCGCAAGATGGGCAGGAAGCGCGCCATGGTCACGGTCTTGCCGCCATGGCGTTCATAGAAATCGTGGGTACGTTGCAGGTAGTCGCGGCGGAAGATCTTGGAGTTGGGGTTGTTGAACAAGCGCTCGCCGGCTGTTCGGCCTATCACGTAATTGGTGCTGTCGCCCAGGATTGCAGCGGCCATCAGCAGGCCGGCCAGCAGTACCGGGTCCATGCCGCCACCCGCCGCAACGGCGCCGGCGATGAACAGCAACGAGTCGCCCGGCAGGAATGGCATCACTACCAGGCCGGTTTCGCAGAAGATCACGGTGAACAGGATGGCGTAGATCCAGGGACCGTAATTGGTGACCAGCAGATCGAGGTAGGCATCGAGATGCAGGATAAGGTCCAGCGGGTTGAAATCCATGTACAGCACCTGTGTTCTTGGGCGTAGGCTTGGTTACCGGGGGGAGGGTAAATTTTCACACATGACAGGTGAGCCATTATACGGCTAAGTCAGGAACATGCCCGGAGAGTTTGTAGCGGGGGGTTACGGTAGAGGGGGTATTCCTTTACCAACCGCTTCGCGGGCACGCCCGCTCCCACAAGGATAACGACCTTGCTTGTGGAAGCGGGCGTGCCCGCGAAGCGGTCGGTGCCGGTCAATCCTGGCTGATTGGCAGGATGTAGCTCTTGAACTCGGTATCCTCACGAAACCCGATGGATTCGTAGGTCTTGTGCGCCACTTCATTGTTCGCGCTGGTCGACACGCGCATGCGCACAGCATTGGTCTCTTTGGCCATTTTCTTCGCCTCGCGGATCAAATGGTCGGCGACCAGCATGCGCCGGGAGTCCTCGGCCACATAGATATCGTTGAGAATCCATACCCGCTTCAACGACAGCGACGAGTAGCTCGGGTACAGCTGGCAAAAGCCCAGCAGTTTGCTGTCGTCATCATCCGGAAGTGCCAGGTAAATCACCGATTCGTCCCGCTTCAGGCGCTTTTCCAGAAAGCTGCGCGAGCTGTCGGGGTAGGGCAGTTGCCCGTAGAACTCACGGTATTTGACGAACAACGGGGTGAGCAGGTCGAGGTGTTCCAGGGTTGCTTTGATGATGCGCATGTGCGGCCCTCAGAGTCCATTTGGGAAACAGCGGAATGCCAGCAGCGTTCAAGGGCATGCTGCCCAATGCACGGTACGAGTGCAATCCGCCTTCCGTGACAGATTTTTTACCCTTTGCCGAGCAGGAAGTTACCTTTCTGGTTGGCGCTGTCTTCATTCTCCAGGCTATGGACCTCGGCTTCGTCCTTTAGATTCACCCCGGAAAGCTGGCGCCGGCAGGCTTCGCGCATCAAGTACAACAGGCGGTGCGCCGCCATGCCATAGCTCAGCCCCTCCAGGCGGATATTGGAAATGCAGTTGCGGTAGGCATCGGTCAGGCCGACCTTGGGTGCGTAAGTGAAATACAGGCCAAGGCTGTCGGGCGAGCTCAGCCCCGGGCGCTCGCCGATCAGCATCACCGTCATCCGGGCGCCCAGCAGCTCGCCGACCTCATCGGCCACTGCCACGCGGCCCTGCTGCACCAGCACCACCGGGGCGCAGGTCCAGCCGTCGGCGGCAGCCTGTTCGTCGAAGCGGGTCAGGAACGGCAGTGTGTGGCGATGCACGGCCAGTGCCGAGAGGCCGTCAGCCACCACGATGGCCAGGTCGACGCCCCCGGGGTTGGCCTGGGCGTGCTGGCGAAGGGTCGTAATCGAGTCTTCGTTCAGCCGCCGGCCAAGGTCCGGGCGCTGCAGGTAATGGTGGCGGTCGCTGGCAGCGCTGTGCAACACCAGGCTTTCGCGCCCGCGGTCACTCAGCTGGCTGGCCAGGCCGGCGTGGTCGAAAGCCAGGTGCACGGCATCTCGTGCCTGGGCATGGGCGAACTGGAAGTCCAGCTGCGCCCCGGTCGGCAGGCTGGTGCCGGTGCGACCCAGGGCGATGCGCGCCGGGGTCAGGTTGCGCAGGGCCAGCCAAGGGTTGTCGGGGGTAGGCGTGCGGTGGTCCATGGTCATCCCTATGCAAGCTGTGCCAAGGCCTGGCGGAAGGCCGGCGGCAGGTTGTCACCGAAGCGCACCCGGCCATCGGCCTGGGTGAAGATACCGGTGCGGGCCAGCCATGCCTCGAATTCCGGCCCGGGCTTCAGGCCCAGGGTCTGGCGCGCGTACAACGCGTCATGGAACGAGGTGGTCTGGTAGTTGAGCATGATGTCGTCGGAGCCGGGGATGCCCATGATGAAGTTGATGCCGGCCACCCCCAGCAGCGTCAGCAAGGTGTCCATGTCGTCCTGATCGGCTTCGGCATGGTTGGTGTAGCAGATATCGCAACCCATCGGCACGCCCAGCAGTTTGCCGCAGAAATGGTCTTCGAGGCCGGCGCGGATGATCTGCTTGCCGTTGTACAGGTATTCCGGGCCAATGAAACCGACCACGGTGTTGACCAGGAACGGCTTGAAGTGACGAGCCACGGCATAGGCGCGGGTTTCGCAGGTCTGCTGGTCGACGCCGTGGTGGGCGTTGGCCGAGAGCGCACTGCCCTGGCCGGTTTCGAAATACATCAGGTTCTGCCCGAGGGTGCCACGTTTCAGCGACAGCCCTGCTTCGTAGCCTTCCTGCAACACGTTCAGGTTGATGCCGAAGCCGGCGTTGGCCGCCTCAGTGCCGGCGATGGACTGGAACACCAGGTCCAGTGGCACGCCGCGGTTAATCGCTTCGATCGAGGTGGTGACGTGGGTCAGCACGCAGGACTGGGTGGGGATGTCGTAGCGCTGGATGATGGCGTCGAGCATTTCCAGCAGGGCGCAGATCGAAGCGATGCTGTCGGTGGCCGGGTTAATGCCGATCATGGCGTCGCCGTTGCCGTACAGCAAGCCGTCGAGAATGCTGGCGGCAATACCGGCCGGTTCGTCTGTCGGGTGGTTGGGTTGCAGCCGGGTCGACAGGCGCCCGCGCAGGCCCATGGTGCCGCGGAACCGGGTGACCACGCGGATTTTCTGCGCCACCAGCACCAGGTCCTGCACGCGCATGATCTTCGACACGGCAGCGGCCATTTCCGGGGTCAACCCGGGCGCCAGGGCGCGCAGGCTGTCTTCGTTGGCTTCCTCGCTCAGCAGCCAGTCACGCAGGCCACCCACGGTCAGGTGGCTGACCGGGGCGAAGGCCTGGGCATCGTGGGTGTCGATGATCAGGCGGGTAACTTCATCTGCTTCGTAAGGGATCAGTGCTTCATTGAGAAAGTGCGTTAGCGGAATGTTGGCCAACGCCATCTGCGCGGCGACGCGCTCGGCGTCGTTGCTGGCCGCCACGCCTGCCAGGCAGTCCCCGGAGCGTGCCGGGCTGGCCTTGGCCATCACTTCCTTGAGGCTGTCGAAGCGGTAGACCAGATGGCCGACCGTGTGTACGAAACTTGCCATACAGAATCTCCAGAGCCGCGGGTTGCCCCGCGGCGGGTGGCGGCGATCAGTGCAGGGCCTCTTCGGCCTTCTGGATCGCGGCGAATTCCTCTTCCGGTGTGCCCGCAACCAAGTGGTGGCGGCTGTAGAAAGCAAAGTAGGCAATTAATACCGCATAGATCACTGCAGCGCCAATGACTACCCGCGGGTCAACCAGGAATCCGGCGACCACGGCGATGCACGCCAGCACCAGCGCCAGGCCGGATGTGAAGATGCCACCCGGGGTGCGGTAGGGGCGCTCCATCTTTGGCCGGCGGATGCGCAGGGTGATGTGCGCAGCCATCATCAGCACGTAAGACAGGGTAGCGCCAAACACTGCCACCAGGATCAGCAAGTCACCCTGGCCCGTCAGCGACAGGGCAAACCCGATGATGCCGGGGATGACCAAGGCCAGTACCGGGGCCTTGCTCTTGTTGGTTTCCGACAGTTTGCGCGGCAGGTAACCGGCGCGGGACAGGGCGAAGATCTGCCGGGAATAGGCATAGATGATCGAGAAGAAGCTGGCGATCAGCCCGGCCAGACCGACCAGGTTGACGAAGCCTCCCATCCAGGTGGAGCCGCCGTAGGCCTTCGACAGGGCTTCGACCAGCGGGTTACCGGAGGCCTTCAGCGCCTCGGAGCCTGCGCCGCCTGGGCCGACCACCAGGATCAGCAAGGCGAAGGCCAGCAGTACCAGCATGGCGCCGATCAGGCCGCGTGGCAGGTCACGCTTGGGGTTCTTGGTTTCTTCTGCGGCCAGCGGCACGCCTTCGACGGCAAGGAAGAACCAGATGGCGTAAGGGATGGCTGCCCACACGCCGACATAGCCGAACGGCAGGAAGCTGCTGGCGCCGACGGCGTCCGTTTTGGCGATGTCGAACAGGTTGGCTGCATCAAAATGGGGCACCATGCCTATCAGGAATACGGCCAGGGCAATGGCGGCGATGGCGGTGATGATGAACATCAGCTTCAGTGCCTCACCCACGCCGAAAATGTGGATGCTGATGAACACGATGTAGAACGCCAGGTAGATCATCCAGCCGCCGATACCGAACAGCGATTGGCAGTAGGCGCCGATGAACACCGCGATGGCGGCTGGGGCGATGGCGTATTCGATGAGGATCGCCGTGCCGGTCAAAAAGCCGCCCCACGGTCCGAACGCGCTGCGGGCAAAGCCGTAGCCGCCGCCAGCGGTGGGGATCATCGACGACAGTTCGGCCAGCGAGAAGCACATGCACAGGTACATCGTTGCCATCAGCAAGGTGGCCAGGAACATGCCGCCCCAGCCGCCCTGCGCCAGGCCGAAGTTCCAGCCGGCGTAATCGCCGGAAATGACGTACGCCACGCCCAGGCCGACCAGCAGTACCCAGCCGGCGGCGCCTTTTTTCAGTTCACGTTGCTGGAAATAGTCAGAGCCGACTTTCTCGAAGTCGACGGAGGAGCCTGCCGGCGATCCGGCGGAATGTTCGCTTGGCATAGATTCACCTGTTTTTTTTCTTGGTGGCCGGAAGGGTTCCGGGCCGATGGTGATGGGTGCTGCAGGAAGCGAGCCAGAGCGGTTGGTGCACGGTTACCGCCCTGGGTTTTGTGTAAAGCAAGTCCGGCCTCTTCGCGGGCTTGCCCGCTCCCACAGGTACCTCACCGGCTCTGGAACCAACGGTGAACCTGTAGGAGCGGGTTTACCCGCGAAGAAGGCGACGCGGTCTAGAAGAAGCCCAACGGATTGATGTCGTAGCTCACCAGCAGGTTCTTGGTCTGCTGATAGTGATCCAGCATCATCTTGTGCGTCTCACGCCCAACCCCTGACTTCTTGTACCCGCCGAACGCGGCATGCGCCGGGTACAGGTGGTAGCAGTTGGTCCACACACGGCCAGCCTTGATGCCGCGGCCCATGCGGTAGGCACGGTTGATGTCGCGGGTCCACACGCCGGCGCCCAGGCCGAACTCGGTGTCGTTGGCAATTGCCAGCGCTTCGGCTTCGTCCTTGAAGGTGGTGACGCTGACCACCGGGCCGAAGATTTCTTCCTGGAACACGCGCATCTTGTTGTTGCCCTTGAGCAGGGTCGGCTGGATGTAGTAACCGGTAGCCAGCGAACCTTCCAGCTTCTCGACCTTGCCGCCGGTGAGCAGCTCGGCGCCTTCTTCCTGGGCAATCTGCAGGTACGAGAGGATCTTTTCGAACTGCTGCTGCGAGGCCTGGGCGCCGACCATGGTGTCGGTGTCCAACGGGTCGCCGCGCTTGATCTGCAGCACCTTCTTCATCACCACTTCCATGAACTGCGGATAGATCGACTCTTGCACCAGGGCACGCGACGGGCAGGTGCACACTTCACCCTGGTTGAAGAACGCCAGCACCATGCCTTCTGCCGCCTTCTCGATGAAGCTTGGTTCGGCCTGCATGATGTCTTCGAAGTACACGTTCGGCGACTTGCCACCCAGTTCGACGGTGGACGGGATGATGTTCTCGGCGGCGCATTTCATGATGTGCGAGCCCACCGGGGTAGAGCCGGTGAAGGCGATCTTGGCGATGCGTTTGCTGGTGGCCAGGGCTTCACCGGCTTCGCGGCCATAGCCTTGCACTACGTTGAGCACGCCAGGTGGCAACAGGTCGCCAATGACTTCGAGCAGTACGGTGATACCCAGCGGCGTCTGTTCGGCAGGCTTGAGCACCACGCAGTTACCAGCTGCCAGTGCCGGGGCAAGCTTCCAGGCAGCCATCAGGATCGGGAAGTTCCAGGGGATGATCTGCCCGACCACGCCCAGTGGCTCGTGGATGTGGTAGGCCACGGTGCCTTCATTGATTTCGGCAGCGCCGCCTTCCTGGGCGCGGATGCAGCCAGCGAAATAGCGGAAGTGGTCGACCGCCAGCGGAATGTCGGCGTTGAGGGTTTCGCGGATCGGCTTGCCGTTGTCCCAGGTTTCGGTAATGGCCAGCAGTTCGAGGTTCTGCTCGATGCGGTCGGCGATCTTCAGCAGCACGTTGGAACGATCCTGCACTGAAGTGCGGCCCCAGGCGTCGGCCGCAGCATGGGCGGCATCCAGGGCTTTGTCGATGTCTTCGGCAGTAGAGCGGGGGAACTCAGCGATCAGCTTGCCATTCACCGGGGAGGTATTTTCGAAGTACTGCCCCTTTACCGGAGTAACGAACTCACCACCGATGTAGTTGCCGTAGCGGCTCTTGAAGGAAACCTTCGCGCCTTCGGTACCGGGATGTGCATAACGCATGGTGTGTCTCCTTGGTATTGTGCTTTTTAGGGAGTTGAAAAGCATAGAGCAAGGGTTGGGCCAGTGTTGGCGGTGCCAGGCAAATCAATGACTTGGGTCATTTTTACGGGCCTGTTCAAGGACCGCTGTGCCGGCGCCGGTACGCCTGGGGTGACATTTTGTGCCGTTTGCGACACATCACAGGGCGTGTGCATTGCAAAGCCTAACCGGGTGGAGGATGCTGGGCTGACGCTCTATCTGCGGAGAATTACAACAATGCAGAGCAATCACTTCACTCGCCATGCCCGGCAGGTCCATAGCGTTGCCCATGGCGGGGCCGGGGAGGGCGGCAGTGATCCGTCCATCGCCCGTTCCTGGCTGCGCTGCCTGGAGGATTACCACCTCGACCCGGCGGTGATCGAAGCGCCGGTGGTGCTTGAGCATGGGCGCCTGCTGGAAAGCCGCGAGCGCCTGCACCAGGTGCTGCAAATTGCCGACCATGAAATGAACAGCCTGCACCAGCAGCTTTCCGGCGCAGGCCACGCGGTGCTGCTGACCGACGCCCGCGGGGTGATCCTCAATTGCGTCAGTGCCCCCGCCGAGCGGCGCAGCTTCGAGCGTGCCGGGTTGTGGTTGGGCGCCGACTGGAGCGAGGCGCGCGAGGGCACCAATGGCATCGGCACCTGCCTGGTCGAGCGCCAGGCGCTGACCATCCATCAGAACGAGCACTTCCGTGGCCGTCACACCGGGCTGACCTGCTCGGCCAGCCCGGTGTTCGACCCGCATGGCGACCTGCTGGCGGTGCTCGACGTGTCCTCTGCGCGCCCCGACGTATCGCGGCAAAGCCAGTTCCACACCATGGCGTTGGTCAACCTGTCGGCGAAGATGATCGAAAGCTGCTATTTCCTGCGCCATTTCGAGCAGCAATGGTTATTGCGTTTTCACCTGCAAGCCGAGTCGGTCGGCCTGTTCAGCGAAGGCTTGCTGGCGTTCGACGGCGATGGGCGCATTTGCGCTGCCAACCAAAGCGCACTGAACCTGCTGGGTACGGTACGGGGTGGCGTGCTGGGCAAACCGTTGGAGTGCTTTTTCGCGTGCAGCCATGACGAAATGTTCAGCCGTGCCACGCCCGGCGGCAGTGCTGTCTGGCCGCTGCGCACCCTGGACGGTCGCCAGGTGTTCGCCAGCCTGCGGGGGCAGGCCCGGGCGCCGGTGTGGTCGGTGCCGGCCGCCCAGCCGCGGCCCGCAGCGGAAGTGGAGCCGCTGGTCTGTCTGCTTGACCCTGCGTTGCAAAATGATTTCCGCCGCAGCGTGCGGGTGTTCGAGCGCGATGTGCCATTGCTGCTGCGCGGCGAGACCGGCTGTGGCAAGGAAGCCTTCGCCCAGGCTGTGCATCAGGCCAGTGAGCGGCGCGGCAAGCCGTTCGTCGCCATCAACTGCGCGTCTATCCCGGAAAGCCTGATCGAGAGTGAGCTGTTCGGGTACCGCGGCGGCAGTTTTACCGGCGCGCGCAAGGAGGGCATGCGCGGCAAGCTGTTGCAGGCCGACGGCGGCACCTTGCTGCTGGACGAGATCGGCGATATGCCGCTTGCCCTGCAAACCCGACTGCTGCGGGTGCTGGAGGAGCGCCAGGTGGTGCCGATCGGGGGAGAGCCACAGGCGGTGGACGTGCGCATCGTCAGCGCTACGCACCGTGACCTGCTGGAACGGGTTGAACAGGGCAGTTTCCGCGAGGACCTGTATTACCGCCTCAATGGCCTGGAGGTGGCACTGCCGGCGGTACGCGAACGCAGTGACAAGGCGCAGTTGCTGGACTTTCTGCTGCGTCAGGAGACGCAGGGGCAATGGATAGACATCGAGCCCCGGGCGCGGCAGGCGCTGCTCGCATTTAACTGGCCGGGGAACGTGCGGCAGATGCGCAATGTGCTGCGTACTTTGGTGGCGCTTTGCGAAGATGCCCGCATTACCTTTGCAGACCTCCCCGCAGTCATCCGCACCAGCCCACCTCTCGCGGGGGTAGGCGAGCCCGCGAAGATGTCCAACCAGGAAATGGAGGGCGAGGGCGTTGCCCTCGTTCGCGGGCAAGCCCGCTCCCACAGGTCCGGCGGTGCCGCAGAGATTGAGGGTGACTCTGCAGGGACCGAGGTTCTGCTCGACGCGGAGCGGCAAGCGCTGAAGGAGGTCCTGGAGGCAAAACACTGGCATCTCACCCGCGTCGCCGAGCACTTGGGCATCAGCCGCAATACCTTGTATCGAAAACTGCGCAAACACGGCATTACCAGGGGCGACTGAGCGAAACAGCGGGTGCGATTTGTCGCGCCCTGGGCTACCCTGCCTCGATGTTTTGCGAGGTCGACCATGCATATTCACATTCTCGGTATTTGCGGCACTTTCATGGGTTCGCTGGCGGTACTGGCCAAGGAACTTGGCCACCGCGTCACCGGCTCCGACGCCAACGTCTATCCCCCGATGAGCACCCAGCTCGAAGCCCAGGGTATCGAACTGACCCAAGGCTATGACCCGGCCCAGCTGGATCCGGCGCCAGACCTGGTGGTCATCGGCAACGCCATGTCGCGCGGCAACCCAGCGGTTGAATACGTGCTGAACAAGGGCCTGCCCTACGTCTCCGGCCCGCAGTGGCTGGCCGACCACGTGCTGCAAGGCCGCTGGGTGCTGGCCGTTGCCGGTACTCACGGCAAGACCACCACCAGCAGCATGCTGGCCTGGGTGCTGGAGCACGCCGGCATGAGCCCGGGCTTCCTGATTGGCGGCGTGCCGCAGAACTTCTCGGTGTCGGCCCGCTTGGGCGACACGCCGTTCTTTGTGGTGGAAGCCGACGAGTACGACAGCGCCTTCTTCGACAAGCGCTCGAAGTTCGTCCACTATCACCCGCGTACCGCGATCCTCAACAACCTTGAGTTCGATCACGCGGACATCTTCCCGGACCTGGCCTCGATCGAGCGGCAGTTCCACCACCTGGTGCGGACTATCCCCAGCGAAGGCCTGGTCATCCACCCGACCACCGAGCAAGCGCTGGAGCGTGTGATCGGCATGGGCTGCTGGACCCCTGTGCAAACCACCGGTGAGGGCGGCCAGTGGCAAGCCCGCCTGCTCAGCCCAGATGGCTCGCGCTTTGAAGTACTGTTCGAGGGCGAAGTGCAGGGTGTGGTGGACTGGGCGCTGACCGGCCAGCACAACGTCGCCAATGCCTTGGCTACCCTGGCAGCAGCGCGTCATGTAGGCGTGGTACCGGCCATGGGCATCGACGGCCTGAGTGCGTTCAAGAGCGTCAAGCGGCGCATGGAGAAGGTTGCCGAAGTACAAGGTGTGACCATCTACGATGACTTCGCCCACCATCCGACCGCCATTGCCACCACGCTCGACGGCCTGCGCAAGCGGGTGGGGGAGGCGCCTGTGATCGCGGTGATCGAGCCACGCTCCAACTCGATGAAGCTCGGCGCCCATCGTGACGGCCTGCCAGAAAGCGTCAACGACGCTGACCAGGTGATCTGGTATGCGCCGGCCAACCTCGGCTGGGACCTGGCCGCCACCGCTGCGCAGTGCAAGGTGCCGAGCGTGGTGGCCGATAGCCTCGAAGCGATCATCGAGCGGGTCAAAGGTCAGGCTCGCCCAGGCACCCAGGTGGTGATCATGAGCAACGGCGGCTTCGGCGGCCTGCACGGCAAGCTGGCCGAGGCGCTGAAGTGAACGGGCCGGAACGCATCACCCTGGCCATGACGGGCGCCTCGGGTGCCCAGTATGGCCTTCGCCTGCTCGATTGCCTGGTACGCGAAGACCGCGAGGTGCACTTCCTGATTTCCAAGGCCGCACAGTTGGTGATGGCCACCGAGACGGATGTTGTGTTGCCGGCCAAGCCCCAGGCGATGCAGGCCTTCCTGACCGAATACACCGGCGCGGCCGACGGGCAGATCCGTGTGTATGGCAAGGAAGACTGGATGTCGCCGGTAGCCTCGGGTTCTGGCGCCCCGGCGGCAATGGTGGTGGTCCCCTGTTCCACTGGCACCTTGTCGGCCATTGCCACTGGCGCCTGCAACAACCTGATCGAGCGTGCTGCCGACGTTACCCTCAAGGAGCGTCGCCAGCTGATCCTGGTGCCACGCGAAGCGCCATTCTCCACCATCCACCTGGAAAACATGCTCAAGCTGTCGCAAATGGGCGCGGTGATCCTGCCGGCGGCACCGGGGTTCTATCACCAGCCGCAGACCATCGACGACCTGGTCGACTTTGTCGTGGCGCGTATCCTCAACCTGCTGAACATCCCCCAGGACATGTTGCCGCGTTGGGGCGAGCACCACTTCGGGGTGGATGATTGAAGCGAGCACTGGCGGGGTTGCTGGCGCTGGTGATGCTGGGGGGCTGCGCCACGGTGCGCACGCTGGATGCCAACAAGCCCGGCGCACCGGTGGTGTATGCCGGTACCCGGCTGGATTTGTATGTGATCAATGGCGGGTGTTGCCCGCGGGATCATTACGGGGCTGACGCTCCGGCGTATCCGCGTCTGGATCTGCCGGGGAGCATGTTGCTTGATACCCTGCTGCTGCCGTTGTCTTTGCTGACAGCGGCCGGCATAGGCTTCCAGGCTAGCGGCGGCCTGTGATGGCCTCTTCGCCGGCACGCCCATTCCTATTGGTGAGTAGTCACTGGAAGTTTATGGAGACCCTGTGGGAGCGGGCGTGCCCGCGAAGAGGCCAGCACAAGCGAAGCCTAGATCCTGCCCAGCTTGCGCAACTCATCCGACTCCACAACCCGCACGCCGTCTTCTTCTTCCAGCGCCAGCCGCCACAGCGCCCGCGCCAGGGTACAAGCCTCGATTCCCCGGTATTTCCCGGGTATGAACCGAGAAAACGGCGCAACTAGCTGTTCAGTCAGCCGTGGCTCCAGCCGCTCGCCCAGTAGGAACGAGGGCCGCACGATAGTCAGCTGTGGCCAGTCCTGAGCCTTGAGCGCTTCTTCCATCTCGCCCTTGACCCGGTTATAGAAAATTGACGACTTAGGATCGGCGCCCACTGCACTGATCACCAGCAGATGCCGTGCGCCCATTTCCCGGGCACGCTTGCTGAAGGCGACCACCATGTCCAGATCCACTGCGCGGAAAGCCGATTCGGAACCCGCCTGCTTCAGCGTGGTGCCCAGGCAGCAGTAGGCGATGTCGACCCGCCCGGCCAGTTGCGGAAGGAATACCGCCGGGTCGCCCACCGGGTTTTCCAGGTGCGGGTGCTCGGCCAATGGCCGGCGTGTAGGCGCCAGGACACGGGTGATGGTGGGCTCGTTGAGCAGGCGGTCTAGCAGGTGTTCACCGGTCAGACCGGTGGCTCCGGCAAGCAGGACATGCTGAGGCGTCAAGTACATGATGTCTCTCCCTTGTTACACTCAAGTCTAGTGAGTGCCGGGCATTTTTGCCTGCTTGCTCACGTTGGCCTGTGTGGTGTTACGCAACGCTTCTTCGGCTTGCTGCTGACGCAGCTGGTGCCAGTGCTCAAGCACGGCCGGCGGTGCCCACAGCTGCGGCTCGGAGGCCTCGAAGCCTTCCCTTTGTTCTCTTTCGGCAACGCTGGCACGTGCCAGTTCAAACGCCTGTTTCAGGTCGTCGGTCTGGTTCAGCGCTTCAGCGAACAGGGCATCGCCAAAGTAGGTGAAGTCGGCTTCCTCCGAGCAACCGAAGGAGACGCGGTCGGCCCGGGCAGCGGTCATGATGAGCGTGCGCTCGTCTTTGAGCGGAGCGATATAGCCCCCTGAATAGCAGGCGGAGATGACGATGACCTTGTCGCGATCCTTCAGCGGCGCCAAGGCAGTGGCCAGCTCGTCAGCGGCCAGGTCGGCCAGTTGCAGACGGGGCTGGTCGAGCACCAGCTGGTGGTCCTGGCTGCCATGGCTGGTGAGGTAGATGAACACCAGGTCTTCGGGGCCGCTGCGCTCTGCCAGGGTGGCGGCAGCGCGGGAGAGGTTTTCGCGGGTGGCCATGGGACGCGTGGCCATGTGGTCGCGGTGGTTGACCAGGGTCACTTGGCCACGGGCGCCAAAGCGCACCTTGAGCATGCGGCTGACGTAGTCGGCTTCGCGCAGGAATACGCTTTGCTGGCCATCGCCGGCCACTACCAGGCTATACAGCTGGATCGGTGGCGCCGAGCGAGGTACCCGAGCCAGCGCCTCGTCCAGCAGCCGGCCCTGGTTGAGCAACGCTAGGTCCAGTGGGTCTGGCAGCAGCTTGCCGTTCTGGTCGCGCACGCGCACGCCGTTGGCCCATGTTCCGCTTTCGACCTTGCCACTGGGCAGAATCAGCCGCCCATGGCCATGGTAGGCATCGTTGAGGAAACCGCCGATGTACTTGCTGCCGTCGGCCAGTTGCAGGCTGCCCTGGCCCGACAGACGCCAGTCGGCGAACTCGCCCTTGTAGTGGCTGCCATCGCTGCCCAGCAACTCCCCTTCGCCGATCAGCGAGCCGTCCTTGAATTCACCGATCCACACGTCGCCATCGGCATTTTCGTAGCGGCCTCGGCCTTCCAGGCGGTTGTCCTTGAATTCGCCGATGTACTGCTCGCCATCAACGCTGTCGTAGGTGCCAGCGCCTTGTAGCTGGCCGTTGACGAAGTGGCCGCTGAACTGGTTGCCGCTGGCATCGCTGCGCACCCCGGCGCCGTTGGGCTTGCCCTTGGCGAACAGGCCTTGGTAGCGACTGCCGTCGGCCAGTTCCAGTTGGCCTGCACCGTCGTACAGGTCGTCCTTGAACTGGCCGCGGTATGTCTGGTCGGCTTGCTTGAGGGTGCCCTCGCCGTCGCGGCGGCCGTGGCGGAAGGTGCCGCTATAGTGGCTGCCTGGGGTGATCAGGTCACCCAGGCCCTGAAACAGCCCCTCGGCGAACTGGCCGCGGTAGACCTCGCCGTTCTGGCCATGCCATTCGCCCTGGCCGTGCCACTGGCCGTCCTTGAAGCTGCCGGCGTACCAGCTGCCGTTGGGGTAGTCGATCCGGCCCTCACCCTGCAGCAGGCCATCGACCACCTGCCCCCGGTAACGCCCACCGTCAGGCAGCCGTGCGTCGGGCGGGAGCAGCGATTCGCCATCGCCACAGGCGGCGAGCAGCAGGACCAGGGTAATGGGGAGCAGTGGACGCATGGCGAGGACCGGGCAATAGGTCTGCCGAGTATGACGCAGAATGGGATCCTGAGACAGCGAGCCCCTGTGCCAGCGCACAGCCTTGGAACCTTGCCAGTACCCTGTAGGAGCGGCTTCAGCCGCGAACACCGGCAAAGCCGGTGTCCTCCACCATGTTGCATTGTTCGCAGGCCCACCCGCTCCCACAGGTGCCACGTTGCCTTAAAGGTGCAATCAGCGCACACCTGGTGAAACGATGATCTTCACGTTCTCCTCTTTGTTGTTCACCAGTTCCTCGAAGCCCAGCTCGACAATCTGCTCCAATCCGATCCGGCCGGTTACCAGCGGGCGAATATCCAGCCGACCATCAGCAATGAAGGCAATCACGTCGGCAAACTCGCCGTTGTACGCCAACGCCCCCAGCACTTGCTTCTCGGTGGACACCAGCTCGAAGAAGTTGAACTCGCTGGGCTCTTCGAAAATACCCACCAGCACGCATTTGCCCGCCTTGCGGATGGTGTCGATGGCCAGCTTGGCCGTATGTTTGTTGCCAATGCACTCAAAGCTCACATCGGCGCCCAGCCCTGCAGTCAGTGCGCGGATTTCCGCCAGGGCATCGCATTGGCTGGGGTCCAGCACCACGTTGGCGCCCACTTCCTTGGCCTTGGCTTTGCGCGCAGAGGACATCTCAAGGGCGATGACCTGTGCCGCACCTGCAGCCTTGGCGCACATGATGGTGCACAGGCCGATGGTGCCGGCCCCCACCACTACAACGGTTTGCCCAAGCAGGCTGCCGGCCTTTTTCACCGCGTGCATACCCACCGCCAGCGGTTCGATCAGTGCCCCGGCTTCGGCAGGGAAGCCCTGCGGCAGCCGGTAGAGCAGGTTGGCGGGCACGTTGACCAGCTCGGCGAAGGCACCGTTGTTCATCAGGCCGGTGAACGCCAGGCGTTCGCAGATGTTGTACAGGCCATGGGTGCAGTAATAGCAGGTGCCGCAATGCTGGCAGGCGTCTGCCGCCACCGGGTCGCCTACGGCATAGCCTTCCACGCCTTCGCCAAGCTTGGCGATGTGGCCGCAGAATTCGTGGCCGAGGATGCACTGGCCCTGAATGCCGGTCAGCGGGTGCGGGGCCTCTACCGGGATGAACACCGGGCCGGCAACATATTCGTGCAGGTCGGAGCCGCAGATGCCGCACCAGTCCACCTTGATCTGCACCCAGCCTGGCGCAGGATCGGCCGGCAAAGGTACCTGTTCGACACGAATATCGTGGCGGCCATGCCAGACGGCCGCGCGCATGTGGGTGTGGCTCAGGTCATTCATTGTTGTTCTCCAGGCTCACGAAAAGGGCTTAGTGCTTGCGCAGGAATGCGAGCAGTTGCTGGTTGACCTGTTCGGCCGCCTCCATCTGCACCATGTGGCCGGCCTCTGGCAGCACCTGTACTTCGGCTTCCAGGCCCTCGGCATGGCTGGCCGGGATGATCGCATCCTTGCCACCCCACACCACCAGTGCCGGGTGATTGCCAAGGACCCCGCGCAAGTCGTGGCGCTGCCGGTCGCCGTCGGCGAGCGCCCCTGCCAGCTGCTGCAGGGCCTGGTCCACACCTTCCAGGCGCTTGAACTTGAGCATGTCCTCCAGCATTTGCCGGGTGACCAGCGCCGGGTCGGCAAACAACTGCACCATCTGCGGTTTGAGTGCATTGCGGTTGGCCGCAGTGACGAAGCCTTGCAAGTACTGCCCGTTGATCGCTTCGCCCAGGCCGGCGCTGGCCACCAGGCTCAGGCTGGCCACCCGCTGCGGGGCCAGGCGCGCCACGTTGAGGCTGACGGCTCCGCCCATGGAATGGCCGGCCAGGTGGGCCTTGGCGATGTCCAGGTGGTCGAGCAGGGCGAGCACGGTTTCGCTCAACTCATCCAAGTCGCCCCGCAGCAGGGCCTTGGCCGACTCGCCGTGGCCCGGCAGGTCGAGGGCGATGACCCGCCGCTCGGCAGCCAGCGCCGGGTGGTTGAACAGCCAGTTGTTGAGGTCACCACCAAACCCGTGCACCAGCACCAGCGGTGTGCCGCCTTCACCCAGCTCGAACCAGCGCAGCAGGCGCCCGCCTACTTCCGCCTTCTGAGGGGCCGGCCCCTGGCTTTGGTCGGCGCCACCTTCGGCGACGAACTCGGCCTGGAAGCGCTGTACCACGGCATCGATCTCGGCCTCCTCTGCTTCGCCTTCGACTACCACCGCCAGCAGTGCGCCGACGGGCAGGGTTTCATCCGGCTTGGCTACCTGGCGGCGCAGCACGCCGCTGAAAGGCGCTTCGACGCTGCTGCTGATCTTGTCGGTCTCGACGTCCAGCACCTCGTCGCCCTTGCTGATTTCGTCACCTTCCTGCTTGAGCCAGGTGTCCACCCGGCCCTCGGTCATCGACAGGCCCCACTTGGGCATAGTCAGGGTATGGATCTGGCTCATGCGGCACTCCTTGCGGCTTCGATCACCTTGCGCACGGCGGCTTCGATCTTCGCCGCGTCAGGGATGTACAGGTCTTCCAGGGCGTCGGAGAACGGCACCGGGGTATGCGGCGCGGTGACCATTTCGATCGGGCCCTTGAGTGCGCCAAAAGCCTTCTGTGCCACCAGCGCGCTGATGTCGGTGGCCATCGAGCAGCGCGGGTTGGCTTCATCGATCACCACCAGGCGGCCGGTCTTCTCCACACTTTCCAGAATGCTGTCCTCGTCCAGCGGGCTGGTAGTGCGCAAGTCCAGTACCTCGCAGTCGATGCCCTGGCGGGCCAGGTTGTTGGCGGCCTCCAGCGCCACATGCACCATGCGCCCGTAGGTAACGAGGGTCACGTCGTCGCCATCGCGCAAGAAGTTGGCTTCGCCGAACGGTACGGTGTACACCTCTTCCGGCACCTCGCCCTGCATGCTGTACAGCAGTTTGTGTTCGCAGAAGATCACCGGGTCGTTGTCGCGGATCGCCTGGATCAACAGGCCCTTGGCATCGTAAGGCGAGGATGGGCACACCACCTTCAGGCCGGGGATGTGCGTCCATAGCGAGGTGAGCATCTGCGAGTGCTGGGCAGCCGCGCGCAGGCCGGCGCCATACATGGTGCGCATCACCAGCGGGGTCACTGCCTTGCCGCCGAACATGTAGCGGAACTTGGCGGCCTGGTTGAGGATCTGGTCCAGGCAGCAGCCGGCGAAGTCGACGAACATCAGTTCGCACACCGGGCGCAGGCCCTGGGTGGCAGCACCGACGGCCGCGCCGACGTAGCCGATTTCCGACAGCGGCGCGTCAAGCACGCGGCCGGGGAATTGGTGATACAGGCCTTTGGTCACGCCCAACACGCCACCCCAGGCGTCATCCTCGCCGGGCGCACCGGCACCGCCGGCGACGTCTTCGCCAATGATGAATACTGTGCTGTCGCGGCGCATTTCCTGGGCCAGGGCCTCGTTGATGGCCTGCTGGTAGCTGATCTTTCTTGCCATGGTGGTTCTCCTGTTGTTCTTGTAATCCGCGGCTCAGGGGTAGGCGACGTAGACGTCGGTGAGCAGGTCGGCGGGCTGTGGCTTGGGATCGGATTTGGCGCGGCGAACGGCGTCTTCGATCAGGTCCTCGACGCGGGCGTCGATGGCGTCCAGTTGCTCGGCCGTGAGCAGGCCGGCGCGGGTGGTCTTGTTGCGAAATTGCATGAGGCAGTCGCGGGATTCGCGCAGGCTCTTCACTTCATCAGGGGCGCGGTAGGTTTGCGCATCGCCTTCGAAATGGCCGTAGTAACGGCTGAGCTTGACCTCGATCAGCGACGGCCCTTGCCCGGAGCGGGCGCGCTCGATGGCAGCGCCGGCGGCCTCGTATACGGCAAAGAAGTCAAAGCCGTCGATGGTGACGCCTGGCATGCCGAAGCCGGCAGCGCGGTCGGCAATGTGGTCGCAGGCTACGGACCAGTTGGAGGCAGTGGCCTCGGCGTAGCCGTTGTTCTCGGCCACGAAGATGCAGGGCAGGTTCATGATCGACGCCATGTTCATGGCCTCGAACACGGCGCCCTCGTTGGATGCCCCATCGCCGAAGAAGGCTACCGACACGTCATCGCGGCCCTTGAGCTTGGCCGCCAGCGCCGCCCCGGCCACCAGTGGTGCGCCGGCGCCGACGATACCGTTGGCACCGAGCATGCCCTTTTCCAGGTCGGCAATGTGCATCGAGCCGCCTTTGCCACCGCACACGCCGGTCTTCTTGCCGTAGATCTCGGCCATCATGCCGTACACGTCCACGCCTTTGGCGATGCAGTGGCCATGGCCGCGGTGGGTCGAGGCGATGCAGTCGCTGTCGCGCAGGTGGGCCATGACCCCGGCGGCAGAGGCTTCTTCGCCGGCATACAGGTGGACGAAGCCGGGAATTTCGCCGGTGGCGAACTCCACATGCAGGCGTTCTTCGAAGGCGCGGATGGTCCGCATGACTTCATAGGCATGCAGCAGTTGTTCAGTACTGAGTTGATTGGACATCTTGTTGTTCTCCGGGGTTGTCTCAACACGGGTTTGCAGGGTGCAGCCGGTGGCCGCGCGGGACGGCCAGCAGGTGGTGGCGGGCGGCATGCGCCAGCACGGCCTCGACGTCCACGCTGAGTGGGCCTTGGTGGTCGAGGGTGATGGTGGGCGTGTCATGCTCGGCAAATTCGATTTCGCGTTCGCCATCCAGCGCCAAGGTGCCGCTGGTCAGGCTCAGGCGCTGGGCGACGCCGGGTGTCAGCGGACCGCAGGCAGTGATGCCGCAGGCTTGCAGCAGCCCGGGCGCCAACGGCGCCAACAGCGCCTGTTCGGCGTCGGGGGCCAGGCGTACCCAGGCGCCGTGCGGATCTTGCCGTGACACCGGGCACCACAGACCGCACAGGGCCGACAGGCCGATGGCGTGGGGCTCGGCGAAGCAGGCGAAGACTTCGCAGAGGTCCTCGCTGCGGCTGAGTGCACGGGCACCGATGAAGCGCTGCGGCGACACGGCCACCTCGACCAAGGCCCACTCGGCCAGCTGTTGTTCAGGCACGTTCACCAGTAAGCGTTTGTTGCGGCGCAAGCCGATGCTGGCCGGTACCCGGCCACTGGCAAGCAGGCCACCGGCCAGGCCCGCGCTGGTGGCTTCGCGAAGTTCGGGGAAGGCGTTGTTGGTGCCGGTGGACAGGGTCAGCAGCGGCACGTCACCGGCCTCGGCGGCGACCGCCTTGTGGGTGCCATCACCGCCCAGCACGGCGATCATCGCCACGCCGCGCTGGACCATGTGCCGGGTAGCCAGGCGGGTATCGGCCACGGTCTGGCTCAGTGGCAGGTCGAGGATTTCGATGGCCGGCCAGTGCTGGTCACGGGCCCCCGGGCCCTGGCTGGCCTTGAGCACGGCGGCAGCGATGCCGGTCATGTCGCTGGGCAACAACACCTGGCCAATGCCGGTGGCACCGAAAGCGGCCAGCAGGCGCTGGATAGCCGAGGCCTTGTCGGTGCTCGAATAGAGCCCGGCATTGGCGGTCAGGCGGCGCAGGTCGCGGCCAGAGGCAGGGTTGGCAATGATCCCGACAATCGGGGCGGGTAGCGGCATGGCGCACCTCGTATTTTTGTTTGCAAGGGCAGGAGCAAGCGGGGTGCCAGCTTTCTTCGCGATGGCTGAAGTGGCCGGGCTAGAGGGCTCTGGTCGTGTTCGGGCAGGTTTTCACGGGTAGGGTGGCGAGACGCCGGGTGCCAGCGCCGGGCCTGCGTTGCCGAGACACTGAGACGCTGCGTCTCAAGCCAGCCGGTAATCACACAGTGCTTGTCGGGGCATGCCCAGAGGCGCTTAATGGCCGGACAACGATAAAAACAGTAACGAGAACCGGAGGGCCTGAATGCTTGCCGCGAACTCCCGAGCCCATGTGGACTGCGTCAGCAGGGTGTTGAAGAATGCCGACCGCCTGCCGCAGGCGCCGGTACCACCGCTGATCCTCGATTCATGGCGCCGCTCCATGGATGTGTACCGCCTCGACCCCGGTTCCCAGCAGGGGCCGCGTATCCTTTCCCAAAGCCTGCTCAACGAATGCCGCGAACGCGCCGAGCTGTTCCTGCGCATCGCCAGCGATGCCGTGGCGCGCTTGCATGAGCGGGTGCGCGGCGCTGACTACTGCGTGCTGCTTACCGATGCCCAGGGGCGCACCATCGATTACCGGGTCGAGTCGGCCATCCGCAACGACTGTCGCAAGGCCGGGCTGTATCTGGGGACCTGCTGGTCGGAGGGCGAGGAGGGCACATGCGGCGTGGCGGCGGTGCTGACCAGCAAGGCTCCGGTCACGGTGCACAAGCGCGATCACTTTCGCGCCGCCTTCATCGGCCTGACCTGCACAGCGGCGCCGGTGTTCGACCCGTTGGGTGAGTTGTTGGGCGTGGTAGATGTGTCGGCCTTGCAGTCGCCGGACGATCGGCGCAGCCAGCACCTGATCCGCCAGTTGGTCGAGCAAACGGCCCGCGAGATCGAAAACGCCTTCTTCATGCACAGCGCCCAGGGCCACTGGGTGATGCGCGCCCATGGTACGCCGGGCTATGTGGAGAGCCAGCCCGACTACCTGCTGGCCTGGGATGCCGATGGCCGCTTGCAGGCGATCAACAGCCTGGCGCGGCAGCGCTTGGTGGAACGCCTGGGGCGCTTGCCCGAGCATATTGGCGAACTGTTCGACATCGACCAACTGCGCCGGGTGAGCGCGTCGTCCGCCCAGCGCCTGCCTGGTCTGGGCGGTTTGTATGGCCGGGTCAGCGCACCGCAGCAACGCCAGCGTGCGCAGCCTTTGCGCCAGGCCCAGGACACCCGTATTGAGCAACACCTGCGGTTGGCCACGCGGGTCAAGGACTGCAACCTGGCGGTGCTGGTACTGGGTGAGACCGGGGCCGGCAAGGAGGTATTCGCCCGCCAGTTGCACCAGCAAAGCCAGCGCTGTGATGGCCCGTTCGTTACCCTGAACTGCGCGGCCATCCCGGAAAGCCTGATCGAGAGCGAGTTGTTCGGCTATGTGGCCGGGGCCTTCACCGGGGCTTCCAGCAAAGGCATGCAAGGGCTGTTGCAGCAGGCCGATGGCGGCACGCTGTTCCTCGACGAGATCGGGGACATGCCGCTGAACCTGCAAACCCGCCTGCTGCGGGTGCTGGCGGAGGGCGAGGTGGCGCCGCTGGGGGCCGCGCGGCGGGAGCGGGTGGATATTCAGGTGATCTGTGCGACCCATCGCGATCTGGCGGCGATGGTGGAGGACGGGCGATTTCGTGAAGACTTGTACTTCCGCCTGGCCAATGCCCGCTTTGAGCTCCCCCCCTTGCGTGAGCGTGATGACCGGCTGGGGCTGATTCACCAGTTGCTGGCCGAAGAGGCTGCGGCCTGCGGGGTGGAGGTGGTGTTGGCGGATGACGCGCTGCAGGCGCTGCTGGTTTATCGCTGGCCGGGCAATTTGCGCCAGCTGCGGCAGGTGTTGCGGTATGCCTGTGCGGTGAGTGAGGGCGGGCAGGTGCGGCTGCAGGATCTGCCGCAGGAGGTGCGCGGTGAAGCGGTTGGCTCGGCTGAAAGCGGGGTGTCGTGCCCGGCCCGGCAGCTGTTGCTGGACGCGCTGATCCGCCATCGCTGGAAGCCGGCTGATGCGGCACGGGCTTTGGGCATTTCGCGGGCGACGCTTTATCGGCGAGTGCATGAGCACCGCATCGACATGCCGCGGATGAAGGGGTAGAGCCCTGGGGCCGCGACGCGGCCCCAGATTCTGGCAGGCAATAAAAAACCCCGGCACAGGGCCGGGGTTCTGGTACATCACACTACACGATCACTCCTGGTTGGCCAGTTTGTGCTCGAGGTAGTGAATGTTGACGCCGCCTTTGCAGAAGCCTTCATCACGCACCAGGTCGCGGTGCAGCGGGATGTTGGTCTTGATGCCGTCGACGACGATCTCGTCCAGGGCATTGCGCATGCGCGCCATGGCCTCGTCGCGGTCCTTGCCGTAGGTGATCAGCTTGCCGATCAGCGAGTCGTAGTTCGGCGGAACCGAATAACCGCTGTACAGGTGCGAATCGACGCGTACGCCGTTGCCGCCCGGGGCGTGGAAGTGCTTCACCTTGCCTGGGCTCGGGATGAACTTCTTCGGGTCTTCGGCGTTGATCCGGCACTCCAGCGAGTGGCCACGGATCACCACGTCTTCCTGGCGGAACGACAGCTTGTTGCCAGCGGCGATGCTCAGCATCTCCTTGACGATGTCGATACCAGTGACCATCTCCGACACCGGGTGCTCAACCTGCACGCGGGTGTTCATCTCGATGAAGTAGAAGCGGCCGTTTTCGTACAGGAACTCGAAAGTACCGGCACCACGGTAGCCGATCTCGATGCACGCATCGACGCAGCGCTTGAACACTTCCTGACGGGCTTTCTCATCGATGCCCGGGGCTGGTGCTTCTTCCAGTACTTTCTGGTGACGGCGCTGCAGCGAGCAGTCGCGGTCGCCCAGGTGAATGGCGTTGCCCTGGCCGTCGGACAGTACCTGTACTTCCACGTGGCGTGGGTTGGTCAGGAACTTCTCCAGGTAAACCATCGGGTTGCCGAAGGCTGCACCGGCTTCGGTACGGGTGAGCTTGGCCGAGGAAATCAGGTCCTCTTCCTTGTGCACCACGCGCATGCCGCGACCACCACCGCCACCGGCGGCCTTGATGATCACCGGGTAGCCGACGTCACGGGCAATCGCCAGGGCAACTTCTTCGTCTTCTGGCAGTGGGCCATCGGAGCCCGGTACGGTCGGTACGCCCGACTTGATCATCGCGTCCTTGGCCGAAACCTTGTCGCCCATCAGGCGAATGGTGTCGGCTTTCGGGCCGATGAAGGCGAAACCGGATTTTTCCACCTGTTCGGCGAAGTCGGCGTTTTCCGCCAGGAAGCCGTAACCCGGGTGAATCGCAGTGGCGCCAGTCACTTCGGCGGCAGCGATGATCGCGGGGATATGTAGGTAGGAATCCTTGGACGATGCAGGGCCGATGCAGACCGACTCGTCTGCCAGGCCCAGGTGCATCAGTTCACGGTCGGCAGTGGAGTGCACGGCGACGGTCTTGATACCCAGCTCTTTGCAGGCACGCAGGATCCGCAGGGCAATTTCCCCGCGGTTGGCGATCAGGACTTTTTCGAGCTTCCCAGACATCGTTGGCTCTCCGCGATTCAAACGATGGTGAACAGCGGCTGGTCGAACTCAACCGGCTGGCCGTCTTCTACCAGGATGGCGTCGATGACACCGCCAATATCGGCTTCGATGTGGTTCATCATCTTCATGGCTTCGACGATGCACAGGGTGTCGCCTTTCTTCACGGACTGGCCAACTTCAGCGAAGTTAGGCGAGGTCGGCGAAGGCTTGCGGTAGAAGGTACCTACCATTGGCGAACGGACCACGGTGCCTTTCAGGGCCGGGGCGGCAGCAGTGGCTTCGGCGGCTGGCGCAGCAGCGGCAACCGGCGCAGCGGCAGGGGCGGCGGCCATAGGCGCCGGTGCGTAGAACTGCTGGGCAGCTGGGGTCTTGCTGTGACGGCTGATACGGACCGACTCTTCGCCTTCCTTGATCTCCAGTTCGTCGATGCCAGACTCTTCCAGCAGCTCGATCAGTTTCTTGACTTTACGGATATCCATTAATCATCAACTCCCAAAGGTTCGGTCAGGGGGCGAAATACAAAAAACGTATCTGAAACGTTTCTCTCGAACCCCGGCCCACTTAGGCCAGGGTTTTCATCATTTGGGCTGTGCGTTGGCAGCCAGTTGTTCCAGCGCGGACTCCAGGGCCAGGCGATAACCGCTGGCGCCCAGACCGCAGATCACCCCTACGGCAACATCGGAAAAGTAGGAGTGGTGACGGAACGGTTCGCGTTTGTGCACGTTGGACAGGTGCACTTCGATGAATGGGATGCTCACCGCAAGCAATGCGTCACGTAATGCGACGCTTGTGTGGGTGAAAGCAGCCGGATTGATCAGGATGAAGTCCACACCCTCGTTGCGTGCGGCGTGAATGCGGTCGATCAGTTCGTATTCGGCATTGCTCTGCAGGTACAGCAGATGGTGGCCTGCGGCGCGGGCACGTTGCTCCAGGTCCTGGTTGATCTGAGCCAGGGTCACGGCGCCGTAGTGGCCTGGCTCGCGAGTACCGAGCAGGTTGAGGTTTGGGCCGTGGAGCACCAGTAGCGTTGCCATCTGCGGATTCCTTGGATTTGTAGGGCAATTCGACACAGCGCGGCGAGTGTGCCGTAAAGCAACGGCAAGTGTCCAGTTCCCGGCAATAGCCAGCACGATGTCCGAGGTTCGCGCGAAGTATGTGACCGGATAATTAAATCCGGTCACTCATTTCAGGATTTTTCCGAGCTCGCGGGAAGTTATAGACCGACTTTGCCGCGCACGCGCGTCAGAATCTGCGCGAATTCACCGGCATTTATCTCGCCAATCACCCGATCAGCGGTAATTTCGCTGCCGTTCGCAGCAAAGAACAGCAGGGCAGGTGGGCCGAACAGCTGATAGCGGTCGAGCAGCTTGCGTTGCTCGGCATTACTTTCGGTGATGTCGAACCGCAGCAGTTTGAAGCCGGCCAGCTGTGTTTGCACCTGCGGTGCATTGAGCACATCATGCTCGATCACCTTGCAGCTGATGCACCAGTCGGCGTACCAGTCCAGCAGCACTGGCTGGCCGGTGGCCTGGGCCTGCGCGAGGGCCGCGTCCAGAGCATCAGGTGTGGTGATGGTCTGCCAGGCATCGGCTTTTGCTGCCGGCAGACCGCCGCTGGCGGCCATTGACGCAACTGGCAGTGGGCGCAGTGGGTCGCCCTGGCCAGTGAGGGCGCCGTACCAGCAAGCCAGCGCGTAGACCAGCAAGGCCAGACCGAGCAGTTGCGCCAGGCGTTGGGCCGTCGTCTTGACGACGAATTCCAGCGCACCAAGGAACAGTGCCACACCCGCAGCGAGGAAACCGACCAGCAGCAAGGTCGCAGGGCCCGGCAGTACACGGCTGAGCAAGCCGATGGCCAGCCCCAGCAGCAGTACGCCAATGGCGTTTTTCACCGTGTTCATCCATGGGCCGCTTTTGGGCAGCCAGGCCGCGCCACCGGTGGCTACCAGCAGCAGCGGTGCACCCATGCCCAAACCCAGGGCGAACAGCTTTAGCGCGCCACCCAGGGCATCGCCGCTGGCGCTGATATAGAGCAAGGCACCGGCCAGGGGCGCCGATACACACGGAGAAACCAGCAAGCTGGAGAGCACACCGAGCACAGCTGCGCCCAGCAGCGAGCCGCCGCGGGTGTGGTTGGCGACGTTGTTCAGGCGGTTGCTCAGGGCCTGGGGCAGCCTCAGTTCGAAGAGGCCGAACATGGCCAGGGCGAACACTACGAAAAACAGCGCGAAAGGTACCAGCACCCAGGCCGACTGTAGGCGCGCCTGCAGGTTCAGGCTTGCGCCGAACAGGCCCATCAGTGCGCCGAGCACCGCGAAGCTGGCGGCCATTGGCAGCACGTAGGCCAGCGACAGCGCCAGGCCGCGCACGCCGCCAACCTGGCCGCGCAGCACGACACCGGAAAGGATCGGCAACATCGGCAGCACGCAGGGGGTGAAGGTCAGGCCGACCCCAGCGAGGAAGAACAGCAGCAGCGACTTCCAGTTCCAGCCGTGTTCGCGGGTGGCTGGCGTGTTTGCAACGCCTTCGCCATCGATACTCAGGCGTGCGGTTTCCGGCGGGTAGCACAAGCCCTTGTCGGCGCAACCCTGGTAGCCCACCAGCAGGGTGAAGGCGCGCGGGTCTTTACGTGGCAACTCGATATCGAGCACGCCGTGGTACACCTCGACGTCGCCGAAGAATTCATCGTGCTTGGCCTCACCCTTGGGGATGTTCGGTGTGCCCAGGGTGATATCGGCCGGTTCCGTGCGGAACTGGAAGCGGTGGCGGTAAAGGTAGTAGCCATCGGTGGCAACGAAGCGCAGCTTGATTGTTTGCGCATCGGCCTGGACCAGGTTGAGCTTGAAGGCCTCGTGTACCGGCAGGAAGTCGGCGTTGTTGGCCAGCGAAGCGGCGCCAAGGGTGGCGCTGGGGCGGTTGTCGAGCAGGCCTGCGGCGAAGGCCGGGCTGGCCAGCAGTAGGAACAGCATGAAAAACAGGCGGCGCATGGCGGACTCGCGAGGTGGAACGTGCCCGGCATGATAACGGATGCGCAGGAATAATTGGCCCGAAACAAACGTAGGAGCGGGTTTACCCGCGAAGCGCCGCGCGGGCGGCGCTCGATCTCAGACCCTGAACGCTCGCACCGCCCGGTTCAGCTCACCGCCCAGGCTCAGCAGCTGTTCACCCTGTTTACGCCCCTCGCCAATGCGCTGCAGGTTGTCTTCACCCAGTTCGTGAATCCGCTCGCTGTGGTCACGAATCTCGCTCACCGCGCCACTCTGCTGTGCCGTGACATCGGCAATCCGCACCGCTGTATCGGAAATGGTGCGAATGGCACAGACAATCTCATCCAGTGCCCCATCCGCCGCCTGGGCTTGGTTGGCCGTGGCCTCGGCATGTTCCAGTTGCGCGCGCATCCCCGCCACCGAACTTCTGGCGGCCTGCTGCAGGCGGTCGATCAACGCCTGGATCTCGCCGGTAGCCCCCGTGGTGCGCTGAGCCAGTGAGCGCACCTCATCGGCGACCACGGCAAAGCCACGGCCCATCTCGCCGGCACGGGCCGCTTCGATCGCGGCATTCAGTGCCAGCAGGTTGGTCTGCTCGGCAATCGCGCGGATCACCGTCAGTACCCCGCCAATGGTGGCCGACTCTTCCGCCAATTGTTCGATCATGCGGGCGTTGCCTTGCACTTCATCGACCAGCTCACGCAAGCCCGACAGGCTCTGGCCGATTACCGCCTGGCCTTGTTCCACCGCACGCCCGGCATCGCGGCTGGCCTCGGCGGCTGCGCTGGCATCACCAGCCACTTGTTGAATGGTTGCTTCCAGCTCGCCCAAGGCATCGCGGATCTGCCCGGTATCGCCGGCCTGTCGCTCGGCGCCGCCGTGCAGCGCAGCGCTCATGCCGGCCAGGGCATGGCTGCTGCCGGCCACCTGCTCGGCATTATGACGGATGGTGCCGACCAGCTCCACCAGGTACTGACGCAGGCGGTTGAGCGACTCCTGGATGTCGTGCAGTTCGCGGTTGGTCTTGCCCAGGGCGATGGCTTGGGCGAAATCGCCCTCGGCCCAGCGTGACAGGGCCGGGGCCAGTCCGGTCAGGGTCCGGGCCAGGCGCCGTTGCAGCGTGTCGATCAATAGGGCGATCAGCAGGATCAGGCCGATCATCAGGCCTTGGATGATGCGCACCTCGGCAGCGATTTTCGCATGCTGGCCGCGTACTTCGGGTTCCAGCGCGGCGATGGCCTGTTGTACGGCTTCCAGGCGCTGGCCGGTGGTGGCGGCCAGTTCGGCGCGGCGCTCGATCTGTTCGCGGGTGCGTTGCAGTTCGGCCGGGTAGCGGTTGAGCAGGCTTTGCAATTCACGCTTGAGGCCCACGGCAATGTCTTCCTGCTGGGCGCTGCTCTGGGATTCCAGGCCCATCATCGCAGCGAAGTCGTCGGCTCCGGATTCGGCCGTGCGGGTTACGCCGAGCAGTGGCAGGCCGTCGACCGTCTGGGCCTGGGCGCGGATCAGTTGCAGCTCGCGCTCCACCTCGTCGGCCAGCTCTGGGCGGCCGCTGCTGACCAGCTTGTCGCGAGCCAATGACAGCCGCCCCAGATGCAGGGTGGCGTCTAGCAAGGGCAGCAAGTAGCGATTGGCCTCGGCGTTGCCACTGTCGCGGGCGTAGCTGGCCATCTGCTCGAAGTTCGCCCCCAGCTCCCGCTCGGCTTGCAGCAGCAGGGCTTGTGGGTCGCCGGCCAGCTTGCCGGCGGCCAGCAGTTCGTTGGCGGTGAAGGCCTGCAGGCTATCCAGGCTGGGGCGCAACTTCTCGGCCAGCTCTACCGGCCAGTCCGTCAGTGCGGCCTGCAACTGCTGGGTCGCCTCCATGGCGGCGGCCTGGCGCAGGGCGTCGCCGCTGCCCAGGTAGGCCTGGATATTGCGCGCCGCCTGGTTCTGGAACTGCTGGGACAGGCCCAGATAGCGCTCCATCAGCTGGTAGGGGCGCTCGAGGGCGCGCTGTGACCACCACAGGGTGGCGCCCAAGGCGATACACACGGTCACCAGCAACAGCGTGTTGAAATTGGTCAGCCACTTCAGGCGCATAGCCGCGAACTTCCTGCGCAGGGGAGAGGTAGGCGCCTGAAGTTATTGCGATTTTGTGACGGGGTGATGACGCCAGGGGCTTGGTGTCAGAAAAAAAGTGGCACAGTGCCTCTATTGGTGTGGCCGGCACTGGCCTCTTCGCGGGCTTGCCCGCTCCCACAGGTTTACCTCCAGACTTGAGGTATGTGAAATGCCTGGGGAAGCGGGCGAGCCTGTGAAGAAGCCGGCACCGTGAGTGCGAATTTCAGGGCTCTACACGAACGACGCAATTGCGCCCCGCATGCTTGGCCCGGTACAGCGCCTCGTCAGCTGCACTGGCCATGGTCAGTGCATCCAGCCCCTCGTCCAGTTGCACCACGCCGGCACTGAAGGTGCACTGCAAATCGCGCGGCTGCGCCGGGTAGAGAATTTCGGCAAAGCGCCGGCGAATTTCGTCCAGCACCTTGTGTGCGGCATCCAGCGCGGTATTGGGCATGACGATGGCGAACTCCTCGCCACCGTAGCGGCCAATGAAGTCGGTCTTGCGCAAGCGCTGCTTGAGGAATAGGGCAAGGCTCTTGATCACTCGGTCGCCCATGGGGTGGCCGTGGCGGTCGTTGATCTTCTTGAAGTGGTCGATGTCGAGCATGGCAAAGCTCAACGGCTGCTGCTCACGGCGGGCGCGGAAGCTGCAGTCTTCCAGCAGCTGCAGGATATGGGTGTGGTTGTACAGCCCGGTCAGGCTGTCGCGGACCATGCGCGCCTTCAAATGGCGGGCGCGGGCGGCGCGGTTGCGCACGGTGGTGATCAGGTGGCGTGAGCGAAACGGCTTGGTCAAAAAGTCATCACCGCCTTCGCTCATGGCATCCAGTTGCTTGTCCAGGTCGTCCTCGGCAGACAGGTAGATGATCGGCACACTCACATAACGGTCACTGTGGCGGATTACCTTGGCCAGCTCCGGGCCGGTGCAGGCCGGCATGTACAGGTCGAGGATGATCAGGTCGGGCTGGAAGTCGGCAAGCTCGGCCATGGTGCGGATCGGGTCGGTCAGGCTGCGGGTGAGCATGCCGGCGCCGGCCAGTACACGCTCGGTGTACATGGCCTGTGTGCGCGAATCGTCGATGATCAGCACGCGCAACGGGTCGTGAGGGGCGGTGTTGGTCAGCAGTTCGACCTTTTCCAGCAAGCTGGAAGCTTCCAGACTGCCGGTGAGAAAGTCCTGACCGCCGGCGCGCACTGCGGCAAGGCGGGTAGGGGTGTCGGCTTCGTGATGGCTGAAGAACAGCAACGGAATGGAGCGTGCCAGGCCCTGCTGCACCTGAGCGGCCAGCAGCAAGCCCAGGCCGGCGCCGGTGAAGTCGACATCCATGATGATGGCCGACGGCGGGTACTCGCTGATCGAGGCGAGAAACGCTGCGGCGCTGGGCAACGCCTGCACCACCAGACCAAAGAATTCCAGTTGCTGGGCCAGGCGCTGGGCGCGCTCGTGGTCCTGCAGCAGGATGTACACCGGTTTGCGCACGGGCAGCAGCAGTTGGTCGAGCGGGTCGTCCTTGCGCAGGCCGTTACGCGTCAACTGTTGGACGGGGCACTGCGGGCTCGGCTCGACTGCTTGGCTCATGTCCTGGCTACTTATAGGTTGGGATGTGCAGGGGCAATGATGGCTCTATGCTAGCAGCTCTTTTCACGTGAGTGAGTGCCCTGCGTCAACAAAGCGGGCAGAACGAATATTCAGTTGCTGACTGAATGGTCGCTTATGCGTACGGTGGTGTCTGCTTTATAGTGCAGCCATTCGGGCTTCCCGTGGCACGCTAGCGCAGGCCTGTGGTCAAAGCCCCTGAACCGTCGTGACTGATAAGGACAAAGCCATGCTGGACTGGAAAAACCGCGAGGCCAAAGCCGAGCCCCGTGAGCGTGTCGACGGGCGCGGCGCTGCCGCCCGTAGCTACCTTGGCGGCCTTTGGAGCCGTGCCCTGGGGACCCTGATCGGGTTGTACCTGCTGGTGTGTATCGGCCTGGGCTGGTACTGGAGCCAGGAACCTGCTCTGTTCCCGGTGCAGCAAAACGCCCAGGCAGCAGCCGAACGTACTGGCCAGCAGATGGTGGTGGGCTATACCACCGTCGAAACCCTCAAGACCGTGGCCGGCACCTTGCTGAACAAGCCGGGCGGCTACATTTCCAACGACCGCTTCCCGCCAGGGCTGTGGATGGACAACATGCCAAGCTGGGAATATGGCGTGCTGGTCCAGGTCCGCGACCTGTCCCGTGCCCTGCGTAAAGACTTCGCCCGTTCGCAGTCGCAGTCCACCGAAGACGCCGACCTGGCCAAGGCCGAGCCGCGCTTCAACTTCGACAACAAGAGCTGGATCCTGCCATCGAGCGAGTCGGAGTTCGAAGAGGGCATCAAGTCGCTGACCCGCTACCAGACCCGTCTGGCTGCCGGCGACAAGGGCGCTATCTTCTATACCCGCGCCGACAACCTGAACAACTGGCTGGGTGACGTCGCCACCCGTCTGGGCTCGCTGTCGCAGCGCCTGTCGGCCAGCGTTGGCCGGGTCAAGCTCAACACCACGCTGAAGACCGAGTCGGTCGTTGCCGGCCAGGCGCCGCAGGTGGATGAGGAGCTGGTGGAAACCCCATGGCTGCAGATCGACAACGTGTTCTATGAAGCCCGTGGCCAAGCCTGGGCGCTGTCGCACCTGCTGCGTGCCATCGAGGTGGACTTCGCCGACGTGCTGGCGAAGAAGAATGCCACCGTCAGCGTGCGTCAGATCATCCGTGAGCTGGAGGCCTCGCAAGAGTCGCTGTGGAGCCCGATGGTGCTCAACGGCAGTGGCTTCGGCATGTGGGCCAACCACTCGTTGGTCATGGCCAACTACATTTCCCGGGCCAACGCTGCGGTTATCGATCTGCGTCAGCTGCTGTCGCAGGGCTGATGATGGCTATCAGCCCAACCGAGGCCGCCCATCGGGCGGCTTCCGACCGCGAGCTGGTCACCTGGGTGGACGAAACCGACCAGGTACTGGGCGCCTTGCCCCGTGCCGAGCTGCGCGAGCGTGGCCTGATCGGTCGTTGCACGTTCATTCTGCTGTTCAACAGTGCCGGTGAATTGTGTGTACACCGGCGTACGCTGAGCAAGGCGCTGTACCCCGGCTATTGGGATGTGGCAGCGGGCGGCATGGTCGCGGCTGGCGAAGCGTATGCCGAGTCGGCCGCGCGCGAGCTGGCCGAAGAGCTGGGCATCGAGGGCGCCGAGCTGCGCTTTCACGAGCGGTTCTATTTCGACCAGCCGGATAACCGCTTGTGGTGCGCGGTGTATTCGGCGGTGTCGGATGCGCCGTTGCGGTTGCAGCCGGAAGAGGTTATTGAAGCGCGCTTCATCGGTCTGGAACAGGCTGAGCAGGAAAGCCTGAGCAAGCCTTATTGCCCGGACTCGTTGGCGGCGTTGCAGCGCTACAAGGCCACTTTGTAGGCTCGGGTTTGCCCGCGAAATACCGGCCCAGACACCCGTTTCCCAGGGCAAGGGCTTTGCCCTTGTTCGCGGGTAAATCCGCTCCTACACAACCGGCGTATTTATCGTTACACTGCGCGCCCTTTTCGGGCTGCCGCAATTCTTGCAGCAGTAGCGCCGCCCCTGCCAGAGTGGGGCTTCGCGGTCGGCCTCAACCCCAAGGCACGACCAGTTTTTGTCCTCAGCACCGAGGAACAAAAGTGGCCAAGAAAGCTTCTTCCTTTTCCGCCCTTGGCGGTCTCGTGTACTCCACCGACGCCGGTCGGCACTGCCCCGACTGTGGCCAGCCGGTGGACGCCTGCACCTGCAAGCAGCAAATCATCCCCGAAGGCGACGGCATTGCCCGCGTGCGCCGCGAAAGCAAAGGCCGTGGCGGCAAGACCGTGACCACCGTCACCGGCGTGCCGCTGCCGCCCGATCAGCTCAAAGAGCTGGCGACCACGCTCAAGCGCCGCTGCGGTACCGGCGGCGCCTTGAAGGACGGGGTTATCGAGATCCAGGGCGACCATGTCGAGCTGTTGATCGGCGAGCTGACCAAACAGGGTTTCAAGGCGAAAAAGTCCGGCGGCTGAGGCCATCGCGCGATTTTTTGCCCAGCGCTTTCTAAACTCGTTCCCGTGGTCAGAGTCTATGCCTGAGCACGGATGAATCGTCATTTTCAGCTTTTACACTCGCCCCGCTGCCTGCGGGCAGTGTCTTCGACTTATCTATAGGGGACTTGAATGTCCGTACGACGCACACGCAAAGACGATGGTAGCCAATGGACCGTGGCCGACAGCCGCAGTGTTTATGGTATCCGCCATTGGGGCGCTGGCTATTTCGCCATCAATGAAGCCGGGCGCGTCGAAGTACGCCCCAACGGCCCTCAAAGCGCTCCGATCGACCTGTTCGAACAGGTCGACGAACTGCGCCAGAGCGGCTTGTCGCTGCCCTTGCTGGTACGCTTCCCTGACATTTTGCAGGACCGTGTGCGCCAGCTGACCGGTGCCTTCGACGCCAACATCGCGCGCCTGGAATACCAGAGCCAGTACACCGCGCTGTACCCGATCAAGGTCAACCAGCAGGAAGCGGTGGTGGAAAACATCATCGCCACGCAAAACGTTTCCATCGGCCTGGAAGCCGGCTCCAAACCCGAGTTGCTGGCAGTGCTGGCGCTGGCGCCGAAGGGCGGCACCATCGTCTGCAATGGCTACAAGGACCGTGAGTTCATTCGCCTGGCGCTGATGGGTCAGAAGCTTGGCCACAATGTGTTCATCGTCATCGAGAAAGAGTCGGAAGTGGCCCTGGTGATCGAAGAGGCCGCCGAGCTCAAGGTGAAACCACAGGTTGGCCTGCGCGTTCGCCTGTCGTCGTTGGCCTCGAGCAAGTGGGCCGACACCGGTGGCGAGAAGTCCAAGTTCGGTTTGTCCGCCGCCCAGTTGCTTTCGGTGGTGCAGCGCTTCCGCGATGCGGGCCTGGATCAGGGCATCCGCCTGCTGCACTTCCACATGGGTTCGCAGATCGCCAACCTGGCTGACTACCAGCACGGTTTCAAGGAAGCCATCCGTTATTACGGCGAACTGCGTGCGCTGGGCCTGCCGGTCGACCACATCGACGTGGGTGGCGGCCTGGGTGTGGACTACGACGGCACCCACTCGCGCAATGCCAGCTCGATCAACTACGACATGGACGACTACGCCGGCGTGGTGGTGGGCATGCTCAAGGAGTTCTGCGACGCGCAGGGCTTGCCGCACCCGCACATCTTCTCGGAGAGTGGCCGTTCGCTGACCGCGCACCACGCCATGCTGGTGATCCAGGTGACCGACGTCGAGAAACACAATGACGACGTACCGACCATCGAGAACAAGGAAGCCCTGCCCGAGACCGTGCAGTGGCTGGTCGACCTGCTTGGCCCGACCGACATCGAGATGGTCACCGAGACCTACTGGCGCGCCACCCACTACATGGGTGATGTGGCCGCGCAGTACGCCGATGGCAAGCTGAGCCTGGGCGAGAAGGCCCTGGCCGAGCAGTGCTATTTCGCCGTGTGCCGCCGCCTGCACAACTCGCTGAAAGCCCGCCAGCGCTCGCACCGCCAGGTGCTGGACGAGCTGAACGACAAGCTGGCCGACAAGTACATCTGCAACTTCTCGGTGTTCCAGAGCCTGCCAGACACCTGGGCCATCGGCCAGGTCCTGCCGATCATCCCGCTGCACCGCTTGGACGAAGAGCCGATGCGGCGTGCGGTATTGCAGGACCTGACTTGCGATTCCGACGGCAAGATCAACCAGTACGTTGACGAGCAGAGCATCGAAACCAGCATGCCGGTGCATGCGGTGAAGGAGGGTGAGGATTACCTGCTGGGCGTGTTCCTGGTGGGTGCCTACCAGGAAATCCTGGGTGACATGCACAACCTGTTCGGTGACACCGATTCGGTGAACATCTACCAGAATGCCGACGGCAGCGTGTACCACGCCGGTATCGAAACCCACGACACCATCGAAGACATGCTGCGCTACGTGCACCTGTCGCCGGAAGAGTTGATGACGCATTACCGCGACAAGGTTGCCAGCGCCAAGATCACTGCGCGTGAGCGGACCCAGTATCTGGATGCCTTGCGCCTGGGCTTGACCCGGTCTTCGTACCTGTCGTCGTAATTGACGGGGCCGCTCCTGCAAAAGCCTGTGCTGCCTTTTGTGGGAGCGGCCTTGCGTCGCGATATGAGGGCGAAGCCCTCACCAGCGTCACAACCGGTAAATATCCGGCCCTGGTCCATCGCACCAATGCCGCTACCTTTGAATGCAATGTTCAAAGGAGGACGATATGCAACGTCCAGGCTCCCATCGTTTACGTGGCGGTCGAGTGTCTGAATCCGGGCGCCTTTATCTGCTCACCACAACCACTCGTGACCGAACGCCGTTGTTCAAAGACTTCCGATTCGCCAGGACCGTGATCCAGCAGTTGCGGTTCAGCGATGAGCGCAAGGCTTGTCGATCGCTGGCATGGGTGTTGATGCCGGATCACCTTCACTGGCTTATCGAGCTGGGTCCAGTGAGCCTGGGTAGGCTGATGTGCGAGTTCAAATCCAGAAGCAGCTGTGCCTTGTACAAGGCCGGTGCTGAAAGACGGCATATCTGGCAAACCAGCTTTCATGACCGGGCTTTGCGTCGCGAGGAGGATGTGCGAGCGGTGGCCCGCTACATCATCGCCAACCCCATTCGGGCGGGCCTCGTGCGGCGGGCTGGCGAGTATCCCCATTGGGACTGTGTATGGCTGTGAGCATGTGAGGGCTTCGCCCTCATTTCGCGACACAAGGCCGCTCCCACAGGGATCGCAAAAGCAGGCCGACTCGCTATCCCCTGTGGGAGCGGCCTTGCGTCGCGATGGGCCGCAAAGCGGCCCCAATCAGCCAAACCACAGGTCTCTCTGCTGCAACCGCCACCCGACCCACCCCAACGTCACCGCCCGCAACCCCATGAACCCAAGAAACGCCATCCACAACCCATGGTTGCCCAACCCGCTCATGGCCACTGCCACCGGCAGCGCAATCAACACCGAAACCAGCATTGCATTACGCATTTCCCGCGCCCGGGTCGCGCCGATGAACAAGCCATCCAGCAAGTAACTCCACACCGTGATCAGCGGCAGCAACGCCAGGTAGGGCAAATACGGATAAGCCGCCGCCCGCACACTGTCGATATCAGTCTGCAAGTCGATGAACAGGTGCCCACCCAGCAGGAACAGCCCGGCAAAGCCCAGGCTGGTGATCAGTGACCAACCACAAGCGACCACCAGCGAGCGGCGCAAGGTGTCGCGGTCACGGGCACCAATGGCATGGCCGCACAAGGCCTCCACCGCATGGGCCAGCCCATCCAGCGCATAGGCCGTCAGCAGCAGGCCGTTGAGCAGCAGGGCGTTGGCCGCCACCGTGGCCTCACCCAGACGCGCGCCCTGCACGGTAATCAGCAGGAACACCAGTTGCAGTGCCAGGCTCCGCAGGAAGATGTCGCGGTTCACCGCCAGCAGTGGCCTCCAGGCCTGCCAGCGCTTGAGCGCTGCCCACACGATCTGCCCCGGGTATGCCCGCAGAGCCGGGCGGGTCAGGGCCAGGCCGAGCAGGGCGGCACTCCATTCGGCAATTACCGACGCCCGCGCCGAGCCCAGTACACCCCAGTCCAGGCCCAGCACGAACCATAGGTTCAAGGCGATGTTCAGCAGGTTGGTGGTCAGCAGGATGGCCAGTGGAGCCCTGGCGTTCTGCGTGCCGAGGAACCAGCCGACCAGCGCGTAACTGGCCAGCGCCGCAGGCAGGCCAAGCAGGCGGGTATGGAAGAAGTCTTCGGTGGATTGCTGCAGGGCTGCGCTGGGTTGCATCGCATGGAGTGCCAGCTGGCTGAAGGGCAGGGCCAGCAGGCCGATCAACAGGGCGAAGCCGACCGCCAGCAGCAGCCCTTGCACCAGGACCTGGCGTAGCGCTGCACCGTCGCCACGGCCGGCGGCCTGAGCAGCGAAGCCGGTGGAACCCATACGCAGGAAGCCCATCAGGCCGACCATGAAGGTGAACAAGGTGGCGCCGACGGCTACGGCGCCCAGTTGGTGAGCGTGCGGGAGATGCCCGATGACCGTGCTGTCGACCAGCGCCACCAGCGGTACCGAAATGTTGGACAGGATCATCGGCGCGGCCAGCGCCCAGACCTTGCGGTGGGTGGGGCGGTGGCGCCAGTCGGCAGCGAGTTGGGGCATGTGCATTCCATGAGATTTTGGGGCCGCTGTGTGCCCCTTTAACGAATGGCCACAGTGTAACGACCAGGCAACCATTTAGCGCGACCATGGTCTGACCTGGCGCGCAACGCCGGGTGCTGCACCTGACGTTGAGCTATAGTTGCTGCCCTCACGTACACGCTGCCCAAGAGTTCCTATCTCATGTTCAACAAAGGATTGTTGCTGGCCTGCGCGCTGGCGTTGCTCAGTGCCTGTGACTCTTCCACGCCGGGTAAACCCGCACCGGTCGAGAAGTCTGTGGCACCCGCGCCCGCCGAAGCCTCCGCCCCCAAGCGTGAGGACCCGACCGTGCTCGCCAAGCGCTACGAGGGCCGCGAACTCACGGTGCTGGACGTATCGGAAGTGCAGCTCGATGGCGCGGCAACGCTGTCGATCAGCTTCTCCGTACCGCTGGATGCCAAGCAGGACTTCACCACCAAGGTGCACCTGGTAGACACCGTCAAAGGCAAGCTCGACGGTGCCTGGGAACTCTCCGACAACCAGATGGAGCTGCGCTTGCGCCACCTGGAGCCGCAGCGCAAGCTGGTGCTGACCGTCGACAAGGGGCTGCTGGCAGTCAACGGCAAGCAGTTGGACAGCGAGTCGATCACCCGCCTGGAAACCCGCGACATGCAGCCGACCATCGGCTTTGCCAGCCGCGGCTCTTTGCTGCCTACGCGCCTGGCCGAAGGCCTGCCGGTGATTGCCCTGAACGTCGACAAAGTGGATGTCGAGTTCTTCCGCATCAAGCCAGACATGCTCTCGACCTTCCTGGCCAACTGGGGACGCAACAGCAGCCTGTACTACTACCAGTCCAAGGAAACCCTGGACATGGCCGAGCTGGTCTACAGCGGCCGCTTCGATCTCAACCCGGCGCGCAACACGCGCGAGACCGTGTTGCTGCCGATTGCCGGCATCAAGCCGTTGCAGGCGCCAGGCGTGTACCTGGCAGTGATGCGCGCCTCGGGTACCTACGATTATTCTCAGCCGGCAACCCTGTTCACCCTTAGCGACATCGGCGTGTCGGCCCACCGCTACCGCGATCGCATCGACGTGTTTGCTCAAGCCCTGGAAGGCGGCAAGGCGCTTAGCGGCGTCAACCTGGAAATCCATGACGAGAAGGGCAAGCTGCTGGCCCAGGCCACCAGCGATGGCAAGGGGCATGCCCAGCTGCCGATCACGCCCAAGGCCGATACCCTGATCGCCACCCAGGGCGTGCATACCACGCTGCTGCGCCTGAACACCGCAGCCTTGGACCTGGCCGAATTCGACATTACCGGGCCTCAGGCCAACCCGCTGCAGTTCTTCATCTTCGGCCCGCGTGACCTGTACCGCCCGGGTGAGACGGTGCTGCTCAACGGCCTGCTGCGCGACCAGGACGGCAAGCCGGTCAAAGCCCAGCCGGTGAGCGTGGAAGTGCGTCGCCCGGATGAACAGGTGAGCCGCAAGTTCGTCTGGGAAGCCGACAGCAATGGCTTGTACCAATACCAGTTGCAACTGGCCACCGAGGCCCCGACCGGCCGTTGGCAACTGCTGCTCGACCTGGGTGGCGGGCGCAAGCAGGTCTATGAATTCCTCGTTGAAGACTTCCTGCCCGAGCGCCTGGCGCTGGAGCTCAAGGGCAGCAGCACACCGCTTTCGCCGGATGAAGATGCGCGTATCCAGGTCAATGGCCGTTACCTCTATGGTGCGCCGGCCGCCGGCAACCGCCTGAGCGGTCAGGCCTATGTACGCCCGCTGCGCGAAGCAGTACCGGCGTTGCCTGGCTACCAGTTCGGCTCTGTCACCGAAACCGATCTGAACCAGGACCTGGAACTGGACGAAGTCACCCTTGACCAGGCCGGCAAGGCGGTGGTCGATATCGAAAGCCGTTGGGCCGAAGCCCGCTCTCCGCTGCAACTGACCGTGCAGGCCAGCCTGCAGGAGTCGGGTGGCCGGCCGATCACCCGGCGCCTGGAGCAGCCTATCTGGCCGGCTGAGCGCCTGCCGGGCCTGCGAGGCCTGTTCGAAGGTGAGGAGACCGATAGCGACGGGCCCGTGGAATTCGAGTTCCTGGTGGCCGACCGCGACGGTAACAAACTGGCGGCCGACGCGCTCAAGGTGCGCCTTGTTCGCGAACGCCGCGATTACTACTGGAATTACTCGCAAAGCGACGGCTGGAGCTACGCCTACAACGAGAAGTTCCTGACCCAGAACGAAGAGACGATCAGCGTCAAGGCAGGTTCCACCGCCAAACTCAGCTTCCAGGTTGAGTGGGGCCCGTACCGCGTCGAGGTCGAAGACCCGCAGACCGGTCTGGTGTCCAGTGAGCGCTTCTGGGCCGGCTACCGTGCCCAGGACAACGCTGAGGGCGGCGCGGTGCGGCCGGACCAGGTCAAGCTGGCGCTGGACAAACCCTCCTACACCGATGGCGCTAATGCCAAGGTCACCGTCACCCCGCCCGCGGCGGGCAGCGGCTACCTGATGATCGAGTCCAGCGATGGCCCGCTGTGGTGGCAGGAGATCGATGTGCCCGCCGAGGGCAAGACCTTTGACGTGCAACTGGACAAGGCCTGGGCCCGTCACGACCTGTACATCAGCGCGTTGGTTATCCGCCCTGGTGAGCGCAAGGCCAATGCCACGCCCAAGCGCGCCGTGGGCGTGCTGCACCTGCCGCTGGACCGCGCCGAGCGCAAGCTTGCGCTGAGCCTGCAGGCGCCGGAGAAAATGCGCCCGAAACAGCCGTTGACAGTGAAGGTAAAGGCCGCCAACGCCGATGGCAGTGTGCCCAAGCAGGTGCATGTGTTGTTGTCGGCGGTTGACGTGGGCATCCTCAATATCACCGATTTCAAAACCCCCGACCCGTTCGCCAGCCTGTTCGGGCGCAAGGCCTATGGTGCCGATCAACTGGACATCTACGGCCAGTTGATCGAGGCCGGCCAAGGCCGCCTGGCCAGCTTGGCGTTCGGTGGTGATGCGGCGATGGCCAAGGGGGGCAAGCGACCCAACACTACGGTAACCATCGTCGCCCAGCAGAGCCTGCCGGTGACGCTGGACGACAAGGGTGAGGGCCAGGCCACGGTCGACATCCCCGACTTCAACGGCGAATTGCGGCTGATGGCGCAGGCCTGGACCGAAGAGCACTTCGGCATGGCCGAAGGCAAGACCGTGGTCGCCGCGCCGTTGATTGCCGAGCTTTCGGCCCCGCGCTTCCTGGCCGGTGGCGACCGTACCAGCCTGGCACTGGACCTGGCCAACCTGTCCGGCCGCGCCCAGCAACTGAGCGTCGAAATCACCACGGATGGGCAACTGAGCCTGGCGGCCAATGCCGTGCAGAGCGTTAACCTGGCCGAAGGGCAGCGCTCGACGCTGATGATTCCGGTGCAGGCCCAGGGGGGGCTGGGGCAGGGCAAGGTGCATGTCCGGGTGACGGGCCTGCAACTGCCGAACGAGCCGGTCAATGCGTTCGAACGTGAGTGGACGCTGGGCGTGCGCCCGGCCTACCCGGCAATGCTCAAGCACTACCGTGTGGCCTTGAAGGACCAGCCGTGGACTCTGCCCGAAGCAGACCTGGCCGCCTTCGAACCCGCAGGCCTGGAAGCCAGCCTGGCCTTGTCGAGCCGGCCGCCGCTGAACCTTGCCGAGCAGATTCGCGCGCTGCAAGCCTACCCCTACGGCTGCCTCGAACAGACCACCAGCGGCCTGTACCCCTCGCTGTACGCCGATGCCGACAGCCTCAAGCGCCTTGGCATCAAGGGCGAGCCGGCGGATGTGCGCAAACGCAAGATCGAAATGGGCATCGAGCACCTGCTGGGGATGCAGCGCTACAACGGCAGCTTTGGCCTGTGGAGTTCGGACAGCGAGGAAGAGTACTGGCTGACCGCCTATGTGACTGACTTCCTGCTGCGTGCCCGTGACCAAGGGTATGGCGTACCCGCCGAGGCATTGAAGAAGGCCAGTGAGCGCCTGCTGCGTTACCTGCAGGAACGCAACCTGATCGAAGTGGACTACAGCGAAAATGCCGACCACACGCGCTTTGCGGTGCAGGCCTACGCGGCGCTGGTGCTGTCGCGCAGCCAGCAGGCGCCGTTGGGTGCCCTGCGCGGGCTGTTCGAACGTCGCGCCGATGCCCGCTCCGGTCTGCCGCTGGTACAACTGGCAGTGGCGCTGGACAAAATGGGCGACAAACCGCGTGCCGAGCAAGCCTTGCAGGCGGGCCTGGGCATCAGCCGTGGCAAAGGCTGGCTGGCCGATTATGGCAGCGCCCTGCGTGACCAGGCACTGATCCTGGCGCTGCTGCAGGAAAGCAACCTGGCCAGCAGCCAGGTCGATCAGCGCCTGTTCGCCTTGTCCGATGAACTGGCGGCCAACCGTTGGCTGTCGACCCAAGAGCGCAATGCACTGTTCCTCGCCGGCCGTGGTCTGCTGGGCAAGCCGGAAGGCCAGTGGCAGGCACGCCTGGACAGCGCGGGTGAAGTGCGCGAGTTGAACAATGCCGAGGCCGGTATGAAGCTGGAAGGCCCGTTACTGGCCTCGCCTCTGAGCGTGCAGAATGAAGGCAACGAGACGCTGTACCAGCAACTGACCTTGTCCGGCTACCCACGACAGGCACCTGCTGCTGGCGGCAACGGACTGCAGATTCACAGAGAGTACCTGGGCATGAATGGCCAGCCGCTGGACCTGCACAACCTGCGCAGTGGCGACCTTGTGCTGGTGCACCTGGCGCTCAAAGCTGAGGACCGCGTGCCGGATGCGTTGGTGGTGGACCTGCTGCCGGCCGGCCTGGAGCTGGAAAACCAGAACCTGGCTCAAAGCGCCGCCAGCCTGGACAACGCCAGCAGTGCAGTGAAGGCGTGGCGCGAGTCGATGCAGAATGCCAGCGTGGTGCATCAGGAGTACCGTGATGACCGTTATGTTGCCGCGCTCAAGCTTGACGGCTATGGCACCACCCACCTGCTGTACCTGGCGCGAGCAGTGACCCCGGGCACCTACCGCGTGCCGCCGCCGCAGGTCGAGTCGATGTATCGGCCGAACCTGCAGGCCGTGGGCGATGGGCAAGGGGAGATGACGGTGAAAGCCCGCTAGAGGCCCGCTCTACGCGGACAATGTGGGAGCGGCCTTGCGTCGCGATCGGGCCGCAAAGCGGCCCCGACAATTCAAGCGGCGAAGCTGAAAGCCTGGGGCTGCTGTGCAGCCCTATCGCGACGCAAGGCCGCTCCCACAAAGACCGCGCAGATCAGTGGATCACCCAGCTCATCACCCACAGCCCCAGCACCAGCCAGATGATTCCGAGGATGATCGAGGCGCGCATGAATGCGCGGATTGCCGAGTACAGCAGCATCAGGCCGATGATCAGGGCCAGGATGCTCAGCAGCGAAGTGTCCATGCCCAAGGTGCGCGACAGGCCATCGATGAAGTTGCCACCGGCATTGGCCAGCAGGTTGAACAACCCGCTCAATGCGTCGACGATGAAGCGGATCAACGACCCCAGTGCCTGGCCCAGCCACTCGAAAAAACCTTCTACATGCATAGTTGCTTCCTGATGAAAAAATCGGCGAGGTTGTCGTCCCAAAGCCTTTGGCCATTACCTGGCCAGGTCGGTTCCCGATGCCAAGCTTAGCGCGACCACGGTGCCGTGCGGGCAGGTTGTTGCGTGCCACGCTGATCAGTCTGCTGGTGCTCGGCAGCCTGTTCTGGCTGGCTGATCGTATCTGGCCGTTGCCGCTGCCGGGTGATGACCTGGCCCGGGTAGTGCTGGCCGAAGACGGCACGCCCTTGTGGCGCTTTGCCGATGCTGATGGCGTGTGGCGCTACCCCGTAAGCCCTGAAGAGGTTTCGCCGCTTTACCTGCAGGCTTTGCTGACTTATGAGGACCGTTGGTTCTACAACCACCCAGGGGTCAACCCGCTGGCATTGGTCCGCGCGGCCTGGCTGAACCTGCGCGGCGGGCGTGTTGTGTCGGGCGGCAGCACATTGTCGATGCAGGTGGCACGGCTGCTCGACCCGCACGACCGTACCTTGGTCGGCAAACTGCGTCAGCTATGGCGCACCTTGCAGCTGGAATGGCACTTGTCCAAGCGCGACATCCTGCAGATCTACCTGAACCGCGCACCTTTCGGCGGCACGCTTCAGGGCGTGGCGGCAGCCAGCTGGGCGTACCTGGGCAAGTCGCCCCTGCACCTGACACCTGCCGAAGCGGCACTGCTGGCCGTGCTGCCCCAGGCACCCAGCCGGCTGCGCCCGGACCGCCACCCCGAGCGTGCCCAGCGTGCCCGGGACAAGGTGCTGCAGCGCCTGGCTGAGTACCAGGTATGGCCGGCCCAGCAAATTCGCGAGGCGGCCGAGGAGCCGCTGGTGTTGGCGCCACGCCAGGAGCCGGCCCTGGCGCCATTGTTGGCCCGGCGCCTGAACAGCGCTGACAGCCCGCCGCTGATCCGTACCACGCTTGACGCTGCGCTTCAGCGGCGCCTTGAAGACTTGCTGCTGGGCTGGCGCGCACGGCTGCCGGAGCGTACCTCGGCCGCCATTCTGGTGGTCGAAGCGCAGAGCATGGCGGTGCGCGCGTACCTGGGCTCGATAGATTTGTCTGATGAGCGCCGCTTTGGCCATGTCGATATGGTGCGCTCGCTACGTTCGCCCGGCTCCACCCTCAAACCGTTTCTTTACGGCATGGCACTGGACGATGGCCTGATCCATTCCGAATCGCTGTTGCAGGATGTTCCGCGACGCTATGGCGACTATCGCCCTGGCAACTTCTCCATGGGGTTCAGCGGACCGGTGTCGGCCAGCTCGGCGCTGGCCCTGTCGCTCAACCTGCCCGCCGTGCAATTGCTGGAGGCCTACGGCCCGAAACGCTTTGCCGCACAACTGCGCATGGCGGGCATGCCGTTGATACTGCCACCTCTTGCCGAGCCCAACCTGTCGTTGATCCTGGGCGGTGCCGGCAGCCGGCTGGAGGACCTGGTCGGCGGCTACGCGGCGCTGGCGCGGGGTGGCAACAGTGCGCAGGTGCGCTTGCAGCCACAGGCCCCCCTGGTGGAGCACCGGTTGCTGTCACCGGGGGCGGCGTGGATCATCCGGCGTATCCTCAGTGGCCAGGCGCGCCCGGACCGCGACCCGCACGCCGAATTGGTGCAGCGCCCGCTACTGGCCTGGAAAACCGGCACCAGCTACGGCTTTCGCGATGCCTGGTCGATTGGCGTGGGGCCGCGTTACCTGATCGGCGTATGGATTGGCCGCCCCGACGGTACACCGGTGCCTGGGCAGTTCGGCCTGGCCTCGGCGGCGCCGCTGATGTTGCAGGTGCACGATCTGTTGAGCAATCGCGACAGCCAACGCGGCATCAGCGTCCCGGTAGCGCCGGTACCTGCGAATATCGGCGTTGCGGCGATCTGTTGGCCGCTGGGCCAGCCGATGAGCAAGCAGGACACCAACTGTCGGCGTCAGCGCTTTGCATGGACCCTGGACGGCACCACGCCACCCACCTTGCAGGCAGCCGACCAGCCGCTGGGCCTGGGCTTGCGCGAAAAAGTGTGGGTCAACGAGCAGGGCTTGCGGGTCGATGGTAGCTGCCCGGGCGCCAAGGCGCGTGACATCGCCCTGTGGCCGGCACCGCTGGAGCCTTGGCTACCCCGTGTCGAGCGGCGCATGGCGCGTTTGCCGGCCATCGACCCGGCCTGCCCGCCGCAGGCGCCGGCCAGTGCACCACCGCTGTCGATTGTCGGCGTGCGCCCAGGCGACAATCTGCGCCGCCCGGCCACCAGCACTGAGCCGTTGCAATTGCAGGTCTCTGCCTTGGGGGGTGGTGGACGGCGCTGGTGGTTCCTCAACGGCCAGCCGTTGGGTGAAACCCAGGGGCAGGACAGCCTGTTGCTGCGTTTGCCACAGGTCGGGCAGGCCGAACTCAGCGCGCTGGACGAAAGCGGTCAGACGGCGCGGGTGGCGTTCCAGGTCAGTGAGTAGGTGTTCGACGACAGCCGGGCCAGCACCTACGCTTGCAAGTGACGGGTGTGACCGGCTGGTGCCCCGCAACCCATGGGAACATGGAGTGCCCTATGCGTCCTCTGGTCGTGCCCCTGATGTTGCTGCTTTGGGCACTTGCTGCCCACGCCGACCCGTTGCCGGGGTTTCTCGACAGCCATGAGTACGAGCGGCGTCTGCCCAGCGCCAACCTGCCGATGACGGACTACTCCCCTGTGAACCCCCGCATACGGCTGGCCGGGGCGGCTATCGACAACCCCGACTGGGCCCCGGCCAACACCCGGCTGGTACTGCATAAAGTGCGCTTCGAGGGCGGCACGGTGTTCCCCCTGGGCGACCTGCGCGAACACTATCAGCCGCTGATCGGGCGCGAAACCACGGTGGGTGAATTGCAGCAATACACCCAGCGCCTGACCCAACGCTACCGGCAGGAGGGCTACTTGCTGTCGTATGCCTACCTGCCTCCTCAGGATGTGGCCGATGGCAGGGTCAACGTGGTGCTGGTCGAAGGTTACGTACGTGATTACTGCGTGGACGGCGATATTGGGCCGGCCAGCGAGTATTTGCAGCAGCTGCTGGCGCGCATTGAGGCCGAGCGCCCACTGACCCGCGAAACGCTGGAACGCTATCTGGGCCTGGCTACGCGCATGCCAGGGGTTGTGGTAGAGGCCGAACTGGCAATGGCGCGGGCTGCCGATGGTGTCGCCCAGCTGACCGTGCATGCACGGCGCAAGCCGCTCAGCGCCGCTGTGACCGTGGCCGACTCCAGCCGTGATGCTGCACAGGCCCTGATCACCGTAGCCAGCAATGCCCAGACCCGCCATGGCGAACGCGTCACGGCCAGCTGGCTGCTGCCCCCTGGCAATGACCGGGTCTACTACCAGCGTCTCGATTACAGCCAGTACCTGGACGCCGCCGGTAGCCAACTGCTGCTGTCGGCGTCGCGCTACCGCAGCGAGCCCGGCACGCGCATACGTTTGAACGATGGCCGCGATATCACCCGCGAGCACGACAGTGAGCGCTATGCGATCGGCCTGCGTCAGCCGGTGGTTGTCAGGCCGAATGAGTGGCTGGCGGTGCAGGGGCACGTGTACTCGGTCAGTGAGCATGATGAAGACCGGATGGCCGAGCAGCCATCGTCTCGCAAGTACGACACCTATGTGCGGGCGCTCTCATTCGAAGGTGACTGGCGCAAGGTGGAGCAGGGGCGTTTGCGTATCGTCAGTGCCGGGGTCCATCAGGGGCTGGACTACCTGGGGGCACGCAGCGATGCTGACTACGATCTCGACTTCCTGCGCGTGCGGCTTTCCGGTTTGCAGAGCGACACCCTGTTGGAAAACGTGCAGGGGGTGGTGTCCGGGGCGTTGTACTGGAGTGATGATCGATTGCCCGACAGCGAGCGTGCGGGGTTTGGCGGGCAGCATTTCGGGCGCGGTTACCCGCGCGATCAGGCGGACGGTGACAAGGGCTGGGGTGTGGCTTACGAGCTCAACTACAGCGTGCGCAGTCGCTGGCTTGCGCGGGTTCAGCCCTATGCGGTGGTGGATACCGCTCAGGCCTGGCATAACCGGGGACCGGTGGAGGACGCCCATCTGGCTTCGGTGGCGCTGGGTGTGCGGTTAGGGGGTGGGCATGTGTTCAATGTGGCGCTGGAAGTGGCCAAGCCGTTGGCGGATGTGGCGCTGGATAGCCTGGACCGTGGGCCTCGGCTGTCGTTGAACCTGGCGATCCAGTTGTAGCAGGCAACTATGGGCTTGCAGGAGCAGCCTTTGCAGCACGAGGCCGCTCCAGATGGTAAGCCGAGCCTTCACTCAATGGGTCGTGAACCGCTGGTGCACGGGTGACGAGCTGGGGGTCAGCGCCAGAGCCAGCTGGGTGCGGTTGTGCATATGCGTCAAACGCAATACCTGAGACACATAGAGCTTCACGGTGTTTTCGGTAATGCCCAGTTCGCAGGCGATCTGGTAATTGGTCTTGCCCTTGCCTACCAGGCGCGCCACTTCCAGCTGGCGTGGAGACAGTTTCTCGAACGCTGCTGGCAGCTCGCTTTCGCTTTCTTCTGCATCACTGGCACGCCGGTGGGTGCCTTGGCCACGGGCTTTTTCCAGGTCCTGATACAGTTCGTCCACCGACTCGGCCAGTTCCTGCAAGCGCTGGTTCAGCCCACCCAGATCGCGGATGTTGCGCTGGCGCTCCAGCAAGGCCTCTTCCTGCCGGCGGACGCCTGCCAGCAGTTCATCAAGGTCCATCGGCTTCTGGTAGTAATCGGCAAACCCTTCGCGTATCGCCCGGATCAAGTCCTGTTTCTCGGCACGCCCTGTCAACATGATGGCTTCGAACGTGCGCTGGCTGCCGTTGATTTCCTTCAAGGCGCGCACCAGCTCGATGCCATCCCGATCGGGCATGTGCAGGTCACAGATGAGCAAGCCGATGGTCGGGTCTGCCACATAGTGCTCGATGGCTTCGTCGGTTGAGAGGGCTGTAACGCAGGCATAGCCCTTGGTTTGAAGGAATTCACTCAGCTGTTCGACAATGACCGGTTGGTCATCAACCACCAACACCTTTACTTCACTCACTGATCTGGACACGATCAACTCCCTGTTCTTATACGGCCCTGCTCCCGTGCCAGACGCTCTGGCAGCTTAAAAGTAGTCGCACTCAGCGAATATGTACAAGGTCTGTACAAGTCATCGGACCACTGGAAGGGTTATTGGATCCATACGGCCGTTAGAAGAAAACCTGATAACACATAGGGGACGAACGCCTGCTTGTCGCCCATTTCTTCGGTTAGGGCCTGCAAACGCTTCTTTACCTTGGGGTTGAGCAGCGTCCACAGGCGGCGGCGGGTCAGTAGCCAGACCAGTACAGTGACACCCGCGCCAATGAAGGTGCCGAGCACATATTGCGGGCTGGTGGCCAGGGCCAGGGCGCCCATCAGCTTGACGTCGTCGGCGCCGAAGCGGCCGAGCATGTAGCCTGGCAGGGTCAGCAGCATGACGATGGCCAGCGCCCAACCGGCCTCGCTGGCTTCGGCGCCTATCCAGCTGTGACCGGTGCTGAACAGCCAGGCCAGGGCGCAGCCAGCCGCCCCCAGGGTCAGCACGTTGGAGATCTGGCGTTGACGCACATCCTGTTCGGAGCACAAGGCAAGCCACAGCAGGAGAACAATGCTTTGCATTGGCAGGTCGCCTTTCCCAAATGTTGAACACTTCTACCCGGTCAGTCAGGTTTCCTTAAAAGAAGATAGACGGGAACGTGCGGGGGAGTGCGGTTGGCATCGGAAAAAAGGCGTGCGTGGAATGGATTTTGTCGTAGCTGACACAGGCCAGGCCGGTGACGCAGTCGTACTCGGAGTCGCCATCTATGTAGGCGTGGGGTCACCCGCGAACATCCGCGAAGCCGGTGCCATGCACCGGGCCAATTGCTTCGCGGGTAAACCCGCTCCCGCCGGGCCACGGTGCATGCAAAAGCCGCGTTCCAACGCTATTTTTTGCTGCCCGGTGGGTAGTTGCCCAGCACCTTGGCCACGGTATTGCGGATTGCGCTGTTGCGTTCTTCCGGGCTTGGCGGGTAGTTGTTCATGATCTGCTCGGCACTGCCGCGCCATACCAGCTTGCCGTCACGCCCATCGAACATGTCGACCTGGATGGTGGCGACCTTGTAGTCGACACTGCGGGTTTCGTTGTACATCGGGCCACCCCAGTAGCCGCCCCAGTAGCCACCCCAGCCACCGCCGTAGTTGGTGGTGATCTGTTGTTGGCGCTGCTCCACGATCAGGTATGTGCGTACTGCCAGGTCGGGCCGCGCTCCGCCTTGTACCGGGCGCAGGCCGCGCTGGTCGAGTTGGTCTGCCACCGCCTGGCGAATGCGCTGCTCGGTGAGGTCGCTCTTGATCCGCGGGTCATCCGGGCGGTACTGCAGGCCTGGCTCCTGCCATGCCCAGCTGCGGTAGGCGGCAAAATCGCGGCTGGCATCGAAATCCTGCTGGACGTTATTGCTCGAGCAGGCAGCGAGCAATAACGCGAATGACAGTAGAACGAGACGGCGCAACATGATGGTTCTCCGTTAGCTATTAACTGGGAGGATAGCCGCTGAGTGCCTTGTGCACAGAATCGCGCAAGGCACTTTCGCGTTCGCGGGGCGAGTCCTTGTTGCTGCTGCTTTCGGCGCTGGCGCTCCAGACCGGCTGGCCGCTGCGGGCGTCGTACAGGTCGATGCGCACCACCAGGACTTCGACCTCGTAGGTACGCACGATGGGCACGCTGGCATAGCCTCCATAACCGTGGCGGTAGCCGCCATAGCCGACCCCCCCATAGGGATACGGCCCGTAGTAGGGGTCGTAGGTGTCGTAGTCACGCACTTGGCGCAAGCGTTTTTCCAGGCGCATATCGGCGCTCACCAGCAAGTCGCCAGGGCCTGTGCGAGCGGGGCGCAGGCCATGCTGGTCGAGCGCACCGCTGACGGCATCGGCCAGTTGCGCCGGGTCGGCATCGACAGCGCCGCTGGGCAACTGGCCGTTGCGCCAGCTCCAGCTGCGGTAGTGCCCATAATCACGAGCGGGCGCAGGGTATGCACTGGCGTCGAAGGTGGTGGCCGCCTGGGCAGGGGCTGGTGGTAACGGGCGGCTGCTGGCCACATAAGGGTTGCTGCCCTGGCAGCCAGCCAGGGCAATGGGCAGCAGGGCCAGGCACAACAGACGGTACGGCATGTGTTCCTCCTGGCGCGGCGGATTAGCGGGGGCGGCAAACCCAGTGCAGGTAGCGGCCAAGCCCGGCGAAGGTGGGGTGGCGACGGTGGGCCAGTTCCATTTCCAACAGGTCGAGCAGCTCGGCCTTGCCCTGGAATTCCTTGGGCATATAGTCGTGAAACACCCGCACGCCGCTTTCGCTTTCAACCTGCCACATAGGCTCAAGTTGCGCCTTGAGTTCGCGTGGATCAAGCGGTTTCTGTGGGGTCAGGCTCTGCTTTTCACCCTCCAGCCGGTTGCTGCGCAACTTGCGGAAATGGCCCTTGAGCAGGTTGCGATAGACCAGTGCGTCGCGGTTGTAGAAGGCCAGCGATAACCAACCGCCGGGGGCCGTGAGCTGGTGCAGCACCGGCAGGATGCTCTCGGGTTCGGCCAGCCATTCGAGCACGGCGTGGCAGAGCACCAGGTCGTAGCGCTCGGTCAGCTGGCCGAGCAGGTCTTGCCAGGGCGCCTGGATGAAGGTCGCGGTCTGGCCGGCTTCGGCAAAGCGCGCCCTGGCGCCGTCGAGCATGGGCGCCGCGGGTTCGGCCAGGGTCAGCTGGTGGCCGCGCTCTGCCAGCCACAAGGCCATGTGGCCCAACCCGGCGCCGATGTCGAGGATGCGTAGCGGGCGGTCGGGTAGCGCTTCGGCCAGGTCTGCCTGCAGCACGGCCAGGCGGATCGCACCCTTGGCGCCGCCATAGATCTTTTCGGCAAAGCGAGTGGCCAGCTCATCGAAATGACGGTCGTTCATCGGGCGAAGCGCCTCTCGCTGTCGGCCAGCTTGGCACGCACCACTTGGTCCATGTCCAGACCCAGTTCGCTGCACAGCAGCAACAGGTAGAGCACCACGTCACCGATTTCCTGGCCGGCGTGGGCCAGTTTGTCGGCAGGCAGCTGGCGCGATTCGTCCTCGCTCAGCCACTGGAAGATTTCTACCAGTTCGGCCATTTCGACGCTGGCGGCCATGGCCAGGTTCTTCGGGCTGTGGAAGCCGCGCCAGTCATTGGTATCGCGGATCTGATGCAGGCGTTGGGTGAGTTCTTGCAGGTTCATCGGGGGTCTCCTATTGCTGCATAGCTTCTGCCCAGGCCCGATGCAAAGCAAGCGTATACCGCCAGGACAGGCCCGGCCCTACAGGCACTCCCAACGGCCGACCATATGCAGCACGTCCCCGTGCCCGTCCAGGCGCAGTTGGCCCGAAGGGCCCGCTTCACTGGCACTGAGCACCACCTCTGAAGGCAACCTGACCGGCTTGCGGAAGTCCACCTCAAAGGCAAAGCCACTGTGCGGCAAGTGCCCGCGCAACGCGGCCAAGGCCATGGCCTTGGTCCACATGCCATGGGCAATGGCCGTTGGAAAGCCGAACAACCGCGCACTGACAGCACTGAGGTGGATAGGGTTGTAATCCCCGCACACCTTGGCATATCGCCGGCCGATATCACTGTCGGCATACCAGCGGGTGGCCTCGGGCAATGGATCAGGCTCAGGGTCGGCGGGCTCACTTGCCTCGCCTTCCAGGGCCAAGCCACGCACCAACATGCGGCTGGTCTCGCGCCAGAGCAGGCCGATGCCATCTTCAGCCTCGGTGACCAGGTCGAAGGTGCCACCTTTGGCATGGCGCTGCAGGTTGTGCGCGTACACCGCAAAACGCAGCCCTTCGACAGCACCCAGGGGGCGCAGCACTTCGATGCGGTTGTGCAGGTGTACCAGGCCAAGCAGCGGGAAGGGGAAATCATCGGCCGTCATCAGCTGCAATTGCAGGGCGAACGCCATCACATGTGGATAGGTCCCCGGCAGGCGGCCATCATCGGGAAAGTGGCAAAGCCTTCGATAGGCACCCAGATTGCCCGGTTGGACCCGCATGAAACAGCGCAGGCCATCGTCCGGCAGCCGTTCGCCGCTGATGGAGCGTTTGCTGGCTGCGCGCAGGTACAGGCTGGCGCGGGCGGCAGGGTTGTGCAGGTCGTGCCATTGTCGGCTCATGTTCAAGCCCCCATCAGTGCCTGGCCGCACACCCGCAGCACCTGGCCGTTGACCGACCCGGAGCCTGGCTGGCTGAGCCACGCAATGGCTTCGGCGACATCCTGCGGGCTCCCCCCCTGGCCCAGTGAACTCAGGCGCCGGCCCGCCTCGCGCAGGCCCATGGGCATGGCTGCAGTCATGTGGGTTTCGATGAAACCGGGAGCGATGGCGTTGATGCTGCCACCGCGCTCGGCGAGCCGTGGCGCCCAGGCCTGGGCCAAACCGATCAGCCCGGCCTTGCTCGCGGCATAGTTGGCCTGCCCGCGGTTGCCGGCAATGCCGCTGACCGAGGCCAGCAGGGTGATGCGCGCGTTTTCCCCCAGCGCACCGTTGTCATACAACGCCTGGGTGAGCACTTGCGGTGCCTTGAGGTTCACGGCCAGCACGGCGTCCCAGTATTCCGGCGTCATGTTGACCAGCGTCTTGTCGCGGGTGATACCGGCGTTGTGCACCACGATATCGATGCCGTCGGGCAGGGCCGCGAGCAGTTGCGTTGCCGCATCGCTCGCGCATATGTCCAGTGGCAGTGCCTTGCCGCCGAGGCGTGCAGCGAGGGCGTCGAGGTCCTGGCTGGCCTGCGGTACATCCAGCAGCAGTACATCGGCGCCGTCCCGTGCCAAGGTTTCCGCAATGGCGGCGCCGATACCGCGCGCAGCCCCCGTGACCAGCGCACGGCGGCCGCCGAGTGGGCGGGTCCAGTCCTCCACCTGGCTGGTGCAGGCTTGCAGGCGCAGTACCTGGCCAGAGATGAAGGCACTCTTTGGCGAGAGGAAGAAGCGCAGGGCGCCTTCCAGCTGATCTTCGGCACCGGGGGCGACATACAGCAGCTGGGCAGTCGCGCCATTGCGCAGTTCCTTGGCCAGTGAGCGGCTGAAGCCCTCAAGGGCACGCTGTGCAACGCTGGCCAGTGGGTCGTCGAGGCCTTCCGGTGCACGGCCCAGCACCAGTACATGGGCGCATGGGGCCAGGCTGCGTAACAGCGGCTGGAAAAATTCACGCAACTGCTTCAGTGCATCGCTGTCGGACAAGTGACTGGCATCGAATACCACGGCCTTGATTTTCGGCCCCAGGCCGGCCACCCAGGCTTCAGCCTGCAGGTTGTCGGCATTGAAGCTGTATACCTCGTCCGTGAGGCGCGGGGCGATGGCTTCGACCTGCTTCGCCAGTGGCCCGCCACCCAGTACCAGGGCACCTTCCACCGGCCGCAGGCGGCCAGCCTGCCAGCGCTCCAGTGGCGCCGGGCGTGGCAGGCCAAGGGCATCCACGAGGCGGCGGCCGAGATTGGAGTTGGCAAAACCGAGGTAGCGATCGCTCATGAGGGGTCTCCCGAAAGGCAAGCTTGAAAGTGTGGACCAACTTTGCGGCAGGGTCGTTCGAATGCGGTAAAAACACCTAGGCTGTACCGAACAAATTGTTTCAGGAGGAACACGCGCATGCGTTCAACTCGCCGGGTCGCGATCCTGGGCGGCAACCGGATCCCTTTCGCCCGCTCCAATGGCGCCTACGCTACGGCCAGCAACCAGGCGATGCTCACGGCCGCGCTTGAAGGCTTGATCGAACGCTATCGCCTGCACGGGCTGCGGTTGGGCGAGGTGGTGGCCGGTGCCGTGCTCAAGCACTCGCGCGACATGAACCTGACCCGCGAGTGCGTGTTGGGTTCGCGCCTGTCACCGCAGACCCCGGCCTATGACATCCAGCAGGCCTGCGGTACCGGGCTGGAGGCTGCACTGCTGGTGGCCAACAAGATTGCCCTGGGGCAGATCGACTGCGGTATTGCCGGCGGTGTCGATAGCACCTCCGATGCGCCGATCGCCGTCAACGAAGGCTTGCGCCATATATTGCTGCAGGCCAACCGTGGCAAAAGCCTTGGCGAACGGTTAAAGCCCTTCCTCAAGCTGCGGCCTCATCACCTGAAACCCGAGCTGCCACGCAATAGCGAGCCGCGTACGGGGTTGTCGATGGGCGAGCATTGCGAGCGCATGGCCCACACCTGGCGCGTTGGCCGCGCCGAGCAGGACGAATTGGCGCTGCTTAGCCACCAGAAGCTGGCTGCGGCCTATGCCGAGGGTTGGCAGGACGACCTGTTGACGCCGTTTCTTTCGCTGGCACGGGACAACAACCTGCGCCCCGACCTGAGTCTTGAACAGTTGGCCAGACTCAAACCAGCCTTTGACCGCAGCGGGCAGGGCACGTTGACGGCGGGTAATTCCACGCCGTTGACCGATGGTGCTTCGCTGGTGCTGTTGGGCAGCGAGGCGTGGGCGCAGCAGCAGGGGTTGCAGGTGCTTGCCTATCTGGTCGATGGCGAAACCGCTGCGGTGGATTTTGTCACGGGGCGCGAAGGGTTGTTGATGGCGCCGGTGTATGCCGTGCCGCGCTTGCTGGCACGCAATGGCCTGACGCTGCAGGACTTTGACTACTACGAAATCCACGAAGCCTTTGCTGCCCAGGTGCTGTGCACGCTCAAGGCCTGGGAAGATGCCGATTACTGCCGTGAGCGGTTGGGCCTGGAGGCGCCGCTGGGCGCGATCGACCGCAGCAAACTCAATGTGAAGGGCAGTTCGCTGGCGGCCGGGCACCCGTTTGCGGCAACCGGTGGGCGGATATTGGCCCACCTGGCCAAGCTGCTGGCGACGGCGGGTAAGGGGCGCGGGCTGATTTCGATCTGTGCGGCAGGCGGGCAGGGGGTGACCGTTATCGTCGAGCGCTGAAGCACCTCGAGGGTAACTGCAGAGGCGGTGAGTGCCTCGATCATGATCCAGCTGTTAGGCTTGTCTGGTCAGAACTACAAGAACATACCATGCCGATCATCGGACACCCCCGCGCTATCCCCGCGCTGGAACACCTGCCCAGACCGCTCTACGCCCGTGCCGAAAGCCTTGGCGCCGGTTCGTGGACTACCCGCCACCAGCACGACTGGGTGCAGTTCTCCTACGCCATCAGCGGTGTACTTGGCGTGTACACACGCGACGGCAGTTACTTCGCCCCACCGCAGTGGGGGGTGTGGATCCCTGCCGATGCCGAGCATGAAGTGGTCACCTCGATGCAAGCCGAGATGCGCAGCCTGTATGTGCGCCGCGATGCCTGCCCATGGGCGCCGGAACAATGCCGAGTGCTGGAAGTCACGCCGCTGGCGCGCGAGCTGATCAAGCAGTTCTGCCTGTTCCCGGCAGATTACCCAGAGGACGACAGCGCCGAATCGCGTCTGGTGGCAGTGCTGCTCGATCAGTTGCGCACCTTGCCGGAAGTCGGTTTTTCGCTGCCGTTGCCCCGCCACCCTGGTTTGCTGGCGCTGTGCAATGGCTTGATCGCTGCACCAGACCAGCCGCAGACCTTGCAGCAATGGGCGCGGGAGCTGGGGTGTTCGGAGAAGACACTGATGCGGCTGTTTCAACGGGAGACCGGCTTGAGCTTTCGTAATTGGCGCCAGCGCATGCGGTTGTTGTCGTCGCTGGCGTTGCTGGAGGCGGGGGAGACTGTGACCGAGGCGGCGCTGGGGTGTGGGTATGACTCCACGTCGGCCTACATTGCGGCGTTCAAGCAGCTGTTTGGCGCGACACCGGGGGAATTGAAGCTCTGATTTTCGGTTGCCTGTGCCGGCCCTTTCGCGGGGTTATCCGCGAAAGGGCCGGCACAGGCCATACGTCAGGTGCGGAACCTGCGCACCAGCGTATCCAGCTCATTGGACAGCCCGGCCAGGCTCTCGGAGTCCTGGCGCGCCGCCTGGGCCAGCTCGGCCACCAACTGCGCATCCCCGTGAATCTGGCTGATGTGCCGGTTGATGTCCTCAGCCACCTGATGCTGTTCTTCGGCTGCCGTGGCGATCTGGGTGTTCATGTCGCGGATCACATCCACCGACTCACGGATCTGCCCGAAGCTGTCGCGGGCCAGACCAATGCGGCTCACCGACTGCTGCGACACTTCCAGGCTGGCGTGCATCTGCTCGGCCACTTCGGCGGTACGGCTGGCCAGGTTGCCCAGCAAACCGTCGATTTCAGCGGTGGAGTCGGCAGTACGCTTGGCCAGCGCCCGTACTTCGTCGGCCACCACGGCAAAGCCGCGGCCCTGCTCACCGGCACGGGCCGCTTCGATGGCGGCGTTCAGGGCCAGCAGGTTGGTTTGTTCGGCAATCGAACGGATGGTGCCGAGGATCGACTGAATGGCGTTGCTGTCACGCTCCAGTTGCTGGATCGACTGGGCCGATTGCTCGATCTCCTGGCTCAGGCGATCAACGCTGTGTACCGCTGCATCGATCTGCTGCTGCCCTTCGCGGGCCTGCTGCTGGCCGTTGTCGGCCGACTGCGCCGCCTGGCTGCAGGACCGTGCCACTTCATTGGCGGTGGCGACCATTTCGTGGAATGCAGTGGAAACCATATCCACGGCTTCGCGCTGGCGGCCGGCCGCCTCGGCCATGTCGCTGGAGACGCGGGTCGAGCTGCTGGAGGTGCTGAGGATCTTGCTGGCGGCAGCACCGATGTGCTGGATCAGGCTGCGAATGGCACCGAGGAACTGGTTGAACCAGCTGGCCAGTTGCGCGGTTTCGTCGCGGCCGCGGATTTCCAGGTTGCGGGTCAGGTCACCCTCACCTTGGGCAATGTCCTCCAGGCCGTTGGTGACGCTGTTGATCGGGCGCACGATCAGTTTGGCGAAGGCCGCACCGACCACCGCGAACAGCGCGGCCAACACCACAGCGATGACACCGATCAGCCAGGTGAGCCGGGTGGTGGTCTGCATCACTTCGCTTTGTTCGATCAGGCCGATGAAGGTCCAGCCCAGCTGCTGGTCGGGGTAGACGTTGGCCATGTAGTGCACGCCATTGAGTTCGACCTCGACCAGGCCTTTGCCGGCTTTGGCCAGCTTGGCGTAACCGTCGCCAAAGCTTCCCAGCTGCTTGAAGTTGTGGGCGGCGTCGCGCGGGTCGACCATCACGTTGCCGTTGCTTTCCACCAGCATCAGGTAGCCGCTCTCGCCCAGTTTGATCTGCTTGACGATCTCGGTCAGGCCCTTGAGCGACACGTCGATGTTGACCACGCCGCCGGGGTTGCCCAGCTGGTTGGCCACGGTGCGCACGGTGCTGACCAGCACCGCATCGTCGGCGGCCCAGTAGTAGGCGCCGGTACGCATCGTCTTGCCAGGGTTGGCCATGGCAAGTTGGTACCAGGGGCGCGTGCGTGGGTCATAATTGACAAACTTCTGGCCGGCCGGCCAGCCGGTGTAGCCGCCGTCATTCACCCCGTAGGACAGGTAGGCGTAGGCGGGATGTGAGTTGGCCAGGCGAGTCATGAAGTCGAGAATTTTGCTGGCCTGCTCGCCCAGTTCGTAGGACGGGGTTGCGCTCATGTACTTGTTCAGCTCGCTGCCCGTGGCGGCAACCATTGGCTGGGAAGCCATGTACTCGACGTTCTGGTTGATCCCCTGGAAGAAGATGTTCATCGCATTGCTGACCTGGCGGATTTCCCGGCTGCTGCTGTCGAGGAATCCGTCGCGGGCTTCGCCGCGCAGGTTGATGACCACCAGGGTGGCCACCAGAACGATGGGCAAGCCGGCGATGACCGCGAATGCCCAGGTCAATTTCTGTTTGATGCTCATCGACGCTCCCGGAATTTTTGTTTTCGACACACGAGGCAGGTAGCAACTGCATCGGCAGCATCCGGGTTTTATGAAGCCAAAACGCCCGTATTTATTGGATAAAGTCGTGGTTGGTGACTATTCGGTCGTGTTTGGACATTTATGGCATGCCAAAGGCGCGTGGCAGCTCAGTGACAGCAGCTACCTGCAGCGCCATTGGCCAGGTCTTTGAGGATCGGGCAGTCCGGGCGGTCGTCACCCTGACAGTGCGAAACCAGCTCGCCGAGGGTGTCGCGCAGGCTCACCAGCTCCTCGATGCGCCGGTTCAGTTCATCGATGTGGTGCATGGCCAGCGCCTTCACATCGGCGCTGGCACGTTGGCGGTCCTGCCACAAGGTCAGCAACTTGCCGACCTCCTCGAGGGAAAAGCCCAGGTCGCGGGAGCGCTTGATGAAGGCCAGGTTGTGCAAGTCTTGCGCCTGGTACAGGCGGTAGCCGCTGTCGCTGCGAGTGGCGGGTTTGAGCAGGCCGATGGATTCGTAGTAACGGATCATCTTGGTGCTGAGCCCGCTGCGGCGGGCGGCCTGGCCGATGTTCATGGCGCCTCCTGGGTGCTGCTGGTGGGTTTCCACGTTTTAAGCCACAGTGCATTGCTGACGACGCTGACACTGGACAGGGCCATGGCGGCTCCTGCCAGTACCGGGTTGAGGTAACCCAGCGCGGCGAGCGGAATGCCGATCAGGTTGTAGATGAAGGCCCAGAACAGGTTCTGGCGGATCTTCGCGTAGGTCTTGCGGCTGATTTCCAGCGCGGCGGGCACCAGGCGCGGGTCGCCACGCATCAGGGTGATGCCGGCGGCCTGCATGGCCACGTCGGTACCGCCACCCATGGCAATGCCGATGTCGGCCGCGGCCAGCGCCGGTGCATCGTTGATACCATCGCCAACCATGGCGACCACTCCTTCCTGCTTGAGCGCGGCCACGGTCGCGGCCTTGTCGGCCGGTAGCACTTCGGCATGCACATCGTCGATGCCCAGGGCCTCGGCAACCACGTTGGCGCTGCCACGGTTGTCACCGGTCAGCAGGTGGCTGCTGATGTGTTGGGCGTGAAGGGTTTCGATGGCCTGCGCAGCGCCAGGCTTGAGGCTGTCACCAAAGGCGAACAGGCCCACCACTCTCGGTTGCTTGCCGCGCTCGATCAGCCACGACAGTGTGCGCCCTTCAGCTTCCCAGGCCTGGGCCTGGGCGGCCAACTCGCCGGGCTGCAGACCGCTTTCGTCAAGCAGTCGGCGGTTGCCCAGCGCCAGTTCACGGCCTTCAACGCGACCGGCAATGCCGCGCCCGGTCAGCGACTGGCTGTCGGCAACGGTTGGCACGTCCAGCCCTTGCTCTGCACAGGCCACCAGCACCGCCTTGGCCAGCGGGTGTTCACTCCCACGCTGCAGGGCGCCGGCCAGGCGGTAAAGGTCGGCGCTGTTGCCGTCCAGCGCCTGGCTGTGAACCACCTGCGGGCTGCCGGAGGTGAGGGTGCCGGTTTTGTCGAACACTACGCGGTTGACCGCATGGGCACGCTCCAGGGCTTCGGCATCCTTGATCAGGATGCCGTGGCGGGCGGCGACCCCGGTACCGGCCATGATCGCGGCGGGCGTGGCCAGGCCGAGGGCGCAGGGGCAGGCGATGACCAGCACGGCGACGGCGTTGATCAGCGCGGTTTCCAGCGGTACCCCAGCCAGCCACCAGCCAATCAGGGTGATCAGCGCCAGTACCAGCACGGCCGGGACGAACACCTGGCTGACACGGTCGACCAGCTTCTGGATCGGCGCTTTGGCGGCCTGGGCGTCTTCCACCAGGCGGATGATGCGCGCCAGCACGGTCTCGGTGCCCAGCGCCTGGGTACGCACCAGCAGCCGGCCTTCGCCATTGATGGCGCCACCGGTGACGCTGTCGCCGGGTTGCTTGGGCACTGGCAGGCTCTCGCCGCTGATCAGGGCCTCATCGGCATGGCTGCTGCCGTCTTCGACCACGCCGTCGACCGGGAAGCGTTCGCCGGGCTTGACCAGTACCAGGTCGCCCACGCGCAAGTGGGCGATGGCCACGTCCTCTTCCACGCCGTCGACCACGCGCAAGGCGCGTTCCGGGCGCAGGGCTTCGAGGGCTCGGATGGCACTGGCGGTCTGGCGTTTGGCGCGGCTTTCCAGGTACTTGCCCAGCAATACCAGGGCAATCACCACGGCTGAGGCTTCGAAGTACAGGTGCGGGGCCATGCCGGCGGGAGCCTGTGCCCATTGGTACAGGCTCAGGCCATAACCAGCGCTGGTGCCCAGGGCCACCAGCAGGTCCATGTTGCCGGCGCCGGCGCGCACGGCCTTCCAGGCTGCAATGTAGAAGCGGGCACCGAGAATGAACTGCACGGGTGTGGCCAGCAGGAACTGCGCCCAGGCGGGTAGCATCCAGTGCAAGCCGAACGGTTGTACCAGCATGGGTAATACCAGCGGCAGGGCCAACAGCAAGGCTGCACCGACTGCCAGGCGCTCGTTGCGCAGGCGGCGCTGGACAGCGCTTTGGTCGTCTTTGGTCGATTGCGGCAGGCTGGCGCTGTAGCCTGCCTTTTGCACAGCGTCGATCAGCAGGTTGTCATCAAGCGCGGCAAGCACTTCGAGGTGCGCGCGTTCGCTGGCCAAGTTGACGCTGACCTGCTCGACTCCGGCCAATTTGCCCAGGGCGCGCTCTACTCGGCCGACACAACTGGCGCAGGTCATGCCGCCTATCTGCAGTTCGAGGGTGCGGGTTGGTACCCCGTAACCGGCCTCGCGCACGGCTTCGACCAAGGCTGGCAGGCTGGCAGGCGGGGCCAGAACCCGAGCTTTTTCAGTGGTGAGGTTTACGCTGACCTGTTCAGCGCCGGTGACCTTGCGCAGGGCGCGCTCGACCCGGCCAGCACAGCTGGCGCAGGTCATGCCGGAGATCGGCAGGTCGTATATGGTGGATGCGGGCATGGCTCTCCTCCTTGGACAGGCCTCCAGCATCAACCTTGCCACGCAGGCAAGGTCAATAGCCCAGGTCGGCTCGTTTCAACTCCAGCCCATATTGCCCCATGGCGATGCGGTATTTGTTGATCTGGCCCGCCTGCAGATTCAAACGTGTGCTGCGCTGGTCCTCTATACCTGGGGCGCAACCCGGCATTTGCCCAGGCAGCAGGCGCAGGCGCACATCCACCGTGCCAGGCGGCAGGTTGAACGAGGTGGACTGCTCCTGGAAAACGCGCCCGGAAAGCTGGTCGTTGAGGTACACGCCGATTTCGCAACTGGTGGCCACTTCCAGGCGCTCCCGGGAAATGATCAGTACGCTGTAGGCCGAGTTGCCCTCGGCGAATGCCGGTGGCACCACAGCCAGCGCGCCCAAGAGCCCGACAACGCCCAATGCTGCCCTGAACATGAAAAATCTCCTGCTTGCCTGATCGTCAAAGGCGCAGCTTGGCCGACGCGGACGCGGATTTCCACCCCGGGTGTTGCAGGCAGGGCTTGACCTTGCCCTGATGGCAAGCTTGAGACTTGTGAAAAACCTGAAGGAGGTAACCCCCATGCAAGTGTTCAATGTACAAGGCATGACCTGCGGCCATTGCGTGAAAGCCGTGACCCGCGCGGTGCAGGAGCGGGATGCGGCGGCCAGGGTGGAAGTTGATCTGGCAGACAAACAGGTGCGTGTGCAGAGCGAGTTGGCGCAGGAGCAGATCCTCACTGCGATTCGGGATGAGGGGTATCAGGCCGAACTCGCCTGAAGACCTGATTGCTCCCTCCGGGGCTAACAGTGTTGCAAATCTTTTCACATTGACAGGGTCCACAGCAGGTAGAATCAGTCACTTGCTTAGCCTGCTATGGATTCCTGATGAACCTGCGAATGGTGCTCATCCTGGGCGCACTCAGTGCGTTCGGGCCCTTGGCGATCGACTTTTACCTGCCAGCCTTCCCGGCCATGGCGCAAGCGTTCGCCACCGATGAAAAACACGTCCAGGCCACGTTGGCCGCCTACTTCCTGGGCCTGTCTATCGGGCAGTTGGCCTATGGGCCGGTTGCCGACCGCTTTGGCCGACGCAAACCGCTGATGTTCGGCGTTACGCTGTTCACCTTGGCATCACTGGCCTGTGCCTACGCCCCCAACCTCGATACCTTGGTAGTGGCGCGTTTCATCCAGGCACTGGGTGGTTGTGCCGGCATGGTGCTTTCGCGGGCCATCGTCAGCGACAAGTGCGACCCGGTAGCTTCCGCCAAAGTGTTTTCGCAACTGATGCTGGTCATGGGCTTGGCGCCGATCCTGGCACCGATGTTGGGTGGGGTGCTGGTGAACCTGGCCGGCTGGCAGTCGATCTTCCTTGCGCTGAGCCTGTTCAGTGCTGGCTGCCTGCTTGCGGTAAGCCTGGGCCTGCCGGAAAGCCTGCCCGAGCATATACCCCGCCAACCGCTGTCTGGCGCTTTACGCCAGTACCTGCGGCTGCTGGCTGACCGGGTTTTCCTCGGCCATGCCCTGACCGGCGGTATCGCCATTGCCGGCATGTTCGCCTATATCGCCGGTTCACCTTTCGTGTTCATCAAACTGTATGGCGTGCCCGCTGAGCACTACGGCTGGCTGTTCGGTACCAACGCCGCAGGTTTTATTCTGGTGGCGCAGGTGAACGCCCGCCTGCTGGCCAAACGCGGGCCGGCCTTCCTGCTGGGCCGTGCGGTGTGGCTGTATCTGGTTGCGGGCCTGGTGCTGCTGGGCGTGGCGGCGTTGCGCCCTGCGCAATTGTGGCCGCTACTGGTGCCGCTGTTCATCTGTATCGCCAGCCTTGGTTGCATCATTCCCAATGCTTCGGCCTGCGCCATGAGTGGACAGGGCGCGCGTGCCGGCAGCGCCTCGGCACTGATGGGCTGCGTGCAGTTCAGCGTAGCTGCGGGTGCTGCGGCGCTGGTCGGGCTACTGCATGATGGCAGTGCGGTGCCCATGGCAATCGTGATCAGCCTGTGCGGGGCGCTGGTGGTCAGTGTTGCGCTGTTGACCCGGCGTTTGCAGGCCAAGGCTCCCGCATAAGCGGGTGAGGTGCCTGCAGCCGGGTTTCCAGCGTGGCGACGAAGGCGCGCGCCTCAGCCTCGCTGCGAAAACTGACCACATGCTGATCGAGCTGGACTTGCCAAGGGCAGGCGGGGTTTCGGCTCGACGCACTTACGATAATTTTCATCGCGGCATACCTCCAGGAAGGGGAGCCGCTCAAGTGTAGCGCTGGCCCGCCAGCCTGCCATGACACGGCTTCAGCGTCCTGACTGACGGTAAGTGTGCGCATTTCCCTGGCGGTGTTTCCTACTTTGGGCGCAATGCCTGCAAACCCGCAGAACCTTCGCTTTGTTTCGCGCTATTTGTGGAAGGTTGCTGTGGGCCACATCTGAAATGGCTGCAAGTTTGTTTTCATCAAGATGTTTCAGCGCATTTGTGTGGGCGTACCGGTGCCTTGTTTGACTTGGTTCCGGGGCGTTTTCGAAGCCGCTTCGCTGCTTGCAATGGGTAGGCATACCCAGTGGTTTTTCGTCATGAGTACGACGGCACCTGGTCGTCTGACCGGCGTTTTTCTGCGGCTTATACTGGCGAGCCAGGCCAGTGCCAGCGAGAGGCGCTTCCCCGGCAGGGTTGGCCATCGCATCCCCACCGTGAACTTGCAGGGAGTTACAAGGACATGAACGCAGCCAGCAGTATCAGCCAAATTGCCAGCCTGATGGCCGACCCCAAGCGCAGTGCCATGTTGTGGGCATTGATCGATGGCACACCACGGTTGGCCAATGAGCTCGCGATAATGACTGGCCTGACTTCATCGTCAGCCTGCGCACACCTTTCGCTGCTGTCGTCGGCCGGTTTGCTCAGGCATGAAGCCAGGGGCCGCAAACGTTACTTCTGCCTGGCTACCCCTCAGGTCGGAGCAGCGGTAGAGGCCTTGGCCAGCGTACAGCTGGATAGCGCCAGGGGAACGCGTGCCGAAGCGCCGGTATCGTCGCTGCCGCTATCAATGCGCCGGGCGCGCCGTTGTGGCGATCACCTGGGTGGGGAGTTGGCCAGTGAGCTGTACCATCGCATGGTGGTGGCTGGCTGGTTGGAAGGCAGCGGACGGCACTTGAGGGTCAGTGACGAGGGGCGGGCGCAGTTGGCCTTGGTCGGGGTGTACATCGATGCCCTGGCGCCACACCAGCAACGAGGTTGCGTGATCTGCCGCTGCACCGAATGGAATGACCAGGGCCCGCATCTGGGTGGCGTACTGGGCCAGGCCTTGTTCAGGTTGTTCCTGCAATCTGGCTGGATGCGCGAGTTGGAGGACTCGCGGGCACTGCATATTTCGGCGCTGGGTATCCAGCAGATCAATCGCATAGCCCGCGTGGCGACGTTGCAGGTCGGTTGAGCGCAACGTCGTCATGCTACTCAAACCAGCCGTGCGTCCAGGCTGTTCTGCGCCAGGCGACGTGCCTGGTCTTCGGTCATGCCCAAGTGGGTATGCAGAGCGTGGAAGTTCTCCGTGACGTAGCCACCGAAGTAGGCCGGGTCGTCCGAGTTGACCGTGACTTTCACACCACGCTCGAGCATGTCGAGGATGTTGTGCTGGCTCATATGGTCGAACACGCAGAGCTTGGTGTTGGACAGCGGGCACACCGTGAGCGGGATCTGCTCGTCGATGATGCGCTGCATCAGGCGCTCGTCCTCGATGGCGCGCACGCCATGGTCGATACGTTTGATCTTCAGCAGGTCGAGGGCTTCCCAGATGTACTCGGGCGGGCCTTCTTCGCCAGCATGGGCAACGGCGACGAAGCCTTCGCTACGGGCGCGGTCGAACACCCGCTGGAACTTGCTGGGTGGGTGGCCCATCTCCGAGCTGTCCAGGCCTACGGCAATGAACGCATCGCGGAACGGCAATGCCTGATCGAGGGTCTTTTGCGCTTCATCCTCGCTGAGGTGGCGCAGGAAGCTGAGGATCAGGCCGCTGCTGATGCCCAGTTGTTCGCGGCCATCCTTGAGCGCCTGGCTGATGCCGTTGAGCACCACTTCGAAAGCAATGCCGCGGTCGGTGTGGGTCTGCGGGTCGAAGAAGGGTTCGGTGTGGATCACGTTCTGGGCCTTGCAGCGTTGCAGGTAGGCCCAGGTCAGGTCGTAGAAGTCCTGCTCGGTGCGCAGCACATCCGCGCCCTGGTAATACAGGTCGAGGAACTCCTGCAGGTTGTTGAAGGCATAGGCACCGCGCAAGGTCTCCACATCGGCCCAGGGCAAGGCGATCTTGTTGCGCTCGGCCAGGGCGAACAGCAACTCTGGCTCCAGTGAGCCTTCCAGGTGCAGGTGCAGTTCGGCCTTGGGCAGGGCGTTCAACCAGTCATACATAGTGGTCATCTCAATCAGGTACGGTTGCGGCCATTCTACAGGGGCTGGCTGGGCAATGCGCCCAGCCGGGCTGCGACCTGGTGAATCACCAGACCAAGGGTTCGCCCTTGTAGTTGATGAAACGCAGGCCGCCCTTGCCGCTTTGGGCCTTGATCTGTTCGATCATGCCGCGGGTGCTGGTGAGCACATCGATTTCGGCGTTTTCGCCACCCATGTCAGTTTTCACCCAGCCCGGGTGCATGGCCAGCACGCACAGGTCCGGGCGCTTCTGCTCAACGAAGAAGCTGTTGATCATCGAGTTCAGTGCCGCCTTGCTGGCCTTGTACAGGCAGATTTCGCCACCGTCTGGGATGGTGACGCTTCCCAGGATCGAGCTCATGAAAGCCAGCACACCACTGCCTTCGCGTATTTGACCCACCAGGCGGCGAGCCACGCGTATCGGCGCCACGGCGTTGGTCATGAACAGATCGCCAATGTCGCTGTTGTGTACTGCCTCCAGGTCTTGCGGCAGGGGGCCCATGACCCCGGCGTTGACGAATATCAGGTCGAACACCTGGCCTTGCAGGCGTTGCTGCAGGCTGTCGAGCTGAACGGTGTCGTTCATTTCCAGCTGCTCGATGTGCACGCCGGGGACGTTCGCCAGGCCGCCGGGCTGCTGCGGGTTACGGACGGTTGCAGTGATGTGCCAGCCGTCTTCGTGCAGGCGTTGTACCAAACCCAGGCCAAGCCCGCGCGAGGCGCCGATGATGAGGGCAGTTCTTGAATTAGCCATCGGAACATTCCTTTATCGGTGTAGGAGAAAGGAATTGAGCATACGTCACGGCGAATACGCGTGCCTGGTTTGCGTCTGGTTAAAAAATGGTCAGTTTTGTCTGGGCCTTGCGGTGCCGGGCGCTTCGCCCGTTGGCGCACGGGTTATCCACAAGCTGGTCCACAGTTATTGTGTGCAAGGTGAGCAAGAGGGGTGCGGCTTGGATGGGCGGTTCGCTGGGGATAAGTCGCGCACATTCAGCAGTTTACGACTGTCATCAAATAGTGATCAAAATATGATCAAAGCTCTGGGGGCCTCGAAATCACTAGCCTGCAAGAGAGTGCCCCAAGCTTATCCACAGGCGGGCCCACAGTTGTTGTGGGCAATGTTCAGCGTGCTTCGAGCAAAATACGCCCGCGGCTCAGGTCCGCCAGTTGCTGTTGCAATGGCGCCAGGTGGGCGTCACCGAGGGCAATCACCAGGTCCACACCATTGGCGGTGAACTGTTCATCCAGGACCAGGCCGTCAACCTCGGCCAGACGCAGCTTCACCAGCGCCAGCTCGCTGAAACTGCAACTGCAGCTGAAATGGCTGCGCTGCACCAGCAGGCGTTTGGGCGCCTGTTGCAGGCACTTGTTGGCGCCGCCGCCATAGGCCCTGGCCAGGCCGCCGGTACCCAGCTGGATGCCGCCGTACCAACGGATCACCAGCACCACCACCTGATCGCAGTCCTGCGCTTCGATGGCTGCCAGGATCGGCCGCCCTGCGGTGCCGCCGGGTTCGCCGTCGTCACTGCTGCGGTACTGCGCGCCGAGTTTCCAGGCCCAGCAGTTGTGGGTAGCGGCCAGGTCGCTGTGACGTTCGATGAAACTCATCGCTTCGGCGGCGCTGCTGATCGGCCCGGCGAGGGTGATGAAGCGGCTTTTGCGGATTTCCTCGCGGTATTCGCAGAGGTCGAGCAGGGTAGAAGGCATAAAGGACGGTCAGGCAGCCGGCGTGATGCCGCAGCCCTTCAGAATGATGTGGATAAGGTTGTTGCTCGCGTCTTCCATGTCCTGCTTGGTCAGGCGGCTGCGGCCAGTCACCTGGCAAATCTGGGTGGCGAAGTCAGCGTAGTGCTGGGTGCTGCCCCAAAGCAGGAAGATCAGGTGTACGGGGTCGACCGGGTCCATCTTGCCTGCTTCGATCCAGGCCTGGAATACCGCAGCACGGCCGCGGAACCATTCGCGGTAGTCGGCACTGAAGTATTCGGTCAGGCAGGTGCCACCGCTGATCACTTCCATGGCGAAAATGCGCGAAGCTTGCGGGTTGCGCCGGGAGAACTCCATCTTGGTGCGGATGTACTGGCTCAGGGCTTCACCGGGGTCGTCATCGACGCTCAAGGCGTTGAAGGTGCTGTCCCACAACTCGATGATGTTGCTGAGCACGGCGATGTACAGGCCCAGCTTGTTGGTGAAGTAGTAATGCAGGTTAGCCTTGGGCAACCCCGCCTTGAGGGCGATGGTGTTCATGCTGGTGCCCTTGAAACCATGGCGGGCGAATTCATCTTCGGCGGCCTGGATAATGGCCTGTTCGTTCTTCTGGCGGATACGGCCCGCGGGCTTGCCCGAGGCGGAGAGGCGATGCGCAGGGACTTCTAGGGTCATGGACGATTCCGTACGGTGCAGTGGCTGCGGCTGTGGGACAAGATTACCTGCCTGTGCCGAAGTGACAAGCGTTTGCGGCACAGACAGGCATCAACGTGTCGCAGCCAGGCTTTCGAGGAAGCTTTCCAACACCAGGTTGGGGCGCCGGCCTTTGCGGGTAACCCAGCTCAGGCTCAGGTCATAAAAACGCTCCTTGGGTTTGAGCGCACGCAAACGGCCTTGCTGCACCCAGAACATGGCGTAGTGGTCGGGCAGGTAGCCGATATAGCGCCCGGTAAGGATGAGAAACGCCATGCCCTCGCGGTCAGAAGCACTGGCTGTGCAATTCAGCGCCTGGTAGTGCGCCTGGATGTCGGCCGGCAGGCGGAAGGTGGGGGTGATGGCTTCCTGGCTGTTGAGGCGCTCGTCGTCTATCTGCTGGTCGTCGGCGTAGAACAGCGGGTGGCCAACCGCGCAGTACAGCAGCGAGCGTTCGCTGTACAACGGTTGATACTCAAGCCCCGATAACGGGCTGGTCTGTGGTACGACGCCAACGTGCAGGCTGCCGTCGAGCACGCCGTGCTCGACCTGGCTGGGGGCGATCATGCGGATCTGGATGCGCACATCAGGGCCCCGATCCTTGAGTTCCGCCAGGGCATGGGTGATACGCATGTGCGGCAGGGTCACCAGGTTGTCGGTCAGGCCGATGTTCAGCTCGCCGCGCAAATGCTGGTGCAGGCCGTTGACCTCGGTGCGGAAGGTTTCCAGCGCGCTGAGCAGTTGCAGGGCTGAATGGTAGACCTCGCGGCCTTCCTCCGTCAGCGAGAAACCGGCGCGGCCGCGCTGACACAGGCGCAGGCCGAGGCGTTGCTCGAGGTCGTTCATCTGCTGGCTGATGGCCGAGCGACCAATGCCCAGTACGTTTTCGGCAGCCGAGAAGCCACCGCACTCGACGACGCTGCGATAGATCTTCAGCAGGCGGATGTCGAAATCGCTGACTTGGGCGAGTGGATCGGGGCGTCGGCTCATTAGTTTAGTCACGGCCTGTCTGAAGGTTAGAAATGTAGGCTTTTTCAGACTCTATCGCCGTGCCAATTTAGCTGCAACAACATCCATCGTTGCCTAATCGTCTTCCGAGGAACCGCCGATGAACATGCCCGAAACTGGTCCTGCCGGTATCGCCAGCCAGCTCAAGCTGGACGCCCACTGGATGCCCTACACCGCCAACCGCAACTTCCAGCGCGACCCACGCCTGATCGTGGCGGCCGAAGGCAACTACCTGGTCGATGACCACGGGCGCAAGATCTTCGACGCCCTGTCCGGCCTGTGGACCTGCGGCGCAGGGCACACTCGCAAGGAAATCGCTGACGCGGTGACCCGTCAACTGAGTACGCTGGACTACTCCCCAGCGTTCCAGTTCGGCCACCCGCTGTCGTTCCAGCTGGCGGAAAAGATCGCCGAGCTGGTTCCGGGCAATCTGAATCACGTCTTCTATACCAACTCCGGTTCCGAGTGCGCCGATACCGCACTGAAGATGGTGCGTGCCTACTGGCGCCTGAAAGGCCAGGCAACCAAGACCAAGATCATCGGCCGTGCCCGTGGTTACCATGGCGTGAACATCGCCGGTACCAGCCTGGGTGGCGTCAACGGTAACCGCAAGATGTTTGGCCAGCTGCTGGACGTCGACCACCTGCCTCACACTGTATTGCCGGTGAACGCCTTCTCGAAAGGCTTGCCGGAAGAGGGCGGTATCGCGCTGGCTGACGAAATGCTCAAGCTGATCGAGCTGCACGATGCCTCCAACATCGCAGCAGTCATCGTCGAGCCGCTGGCCGGTTCGGCCGGTGTGCTGCCGCCGCCAAAGGGTTACCTGAAGCGCCTGCGTGAAATCTGCACCCAGCACAACATTCTGCTGATCTTCGACGAAGTGATCACAGGCTTCGGCCGCATGGGCGCGATGACCGGCTCGGAAGCCTTCGGCGTTACCCCGGACCTGATGTGCATCGCCAAGCAGGTGACCAACGGCGCCATCCCGATGGGCGCAGTGATTGCCAGCAGCGAGATCTACCAGACCTTCATGAACCAGCCGACCCCGGAATACGCCGTGGAATTCCCACACGGCTACACCTATTCGGCGCACCCGGTAGCCTGTGCCGCCGGTCTCGCCGCGCTGGACCTGCTGCAGAAGGAAAACCTGGTGCAGTCCGCGGCTGAACTGGCGCCGCATTTCGAGAAGCTGCTGCACGGCGTGAAGGGCACCAAGAATATCGTCGATATCCGCAACTACGGCCTGGCCGGCGCCATCCAGATCGCCGCCCGTGACGGTGATGCCATCGTTCGCCCATACGAAGCGGCCATGAAGCTGTGGAAAGCGGGCTTCTATGTACGCTTTGGTGGCGACACCCTGCAGTTCGGCCCAACCTTCAATACCAAGCCGCAGGAACTGGACCGCTTGTTCGATGCTGTTGGCGAAACCCTGAACCTGATCGACTGATCTTTCCGATATTGATGCCAGGCGTATGCCCGCAGCGCGCGCCTGGCTCTCCTTTGTTTATCTGGAGTTTTGCATGAGCATTGTTCAGCACCTGATTCACGGCGAACTGGTTACCAAGGGTGAGCGCACCGCCGATGTCTTCAACCCGTCCACTGGCCAGGCCGTTCGCAAGGTCGAACTGGCCAGCCGCGCAACCGTGCAGGAAGCGATCGACTCGGCCAAGGCAGCCTTCCCGGCCTGGCGCAACACCCCTCCGGCCAAGCGCGCCCAGGTGATGTTCCGCTTCAAGCAACTGCTGGAGCAGAACGAAGCCAAGATTTCGCAGATGATCAGCGAAGAGCACGGCAAGACCCTGGAAGACGCCGCCGGCGAACTGAAGCGTGGTATCGAGAACGTCGAGTTCGCGTGTGCAGCCCCAGAAGTGCTGAAGGGCGAGTACAGCCGCAACGTCGGTCCGAACATCGACGCCTGGTCCGACTTCCAGCCGCTGGGCGTGGTTGCCGGTATCACCCCATTCAACTTCCCGGCCATGGTGCCGCTGTGGATGTACCCGCTGGCCATCGCCTGTGGCAACGCATTCATCCTCAAGCCTTCCGAGCGTGACCCGAGCTCGACCCTGTACATTGCCCAATTGCTGCTGGAAGCCGGCCTGCCGAAGGGCATCCTCAACGTCGTGCACGGTGACAAGGAAGCGGTGGATGCGCTGATCGAAGCGCCGGAAGTCAAAGCACTGAGCTTCGTGGGCTCGACCCCGATCGCCGAGTACATCTATGCCGAAGGCACCAAGCGTGGCAAGCGTGTACAAGCCCTGGGTGGCGCGAAGAACCATGCGGTGCTGATGCCGGATGCCGACCTGGACAACGCAGTCAGTGCACTGATGGGCGCGGCTTACGGTTCGTGTGGCGAGCGTTGCATGGCCATTTCGGTAGCCGTGTGCGTGGGCGACCAAGTGGCCGATGCCCTGATTGCCAAGCTGGAGCCACAGATCAAGGCGCTGAAGATTGGTGCCGGCACCTCGTGCGGCCTGGACATGGGCCCGCTGGTGACTGCGGCAGCGCGTGACAAGGTCGTGGGTTACATCGATGACGGTGTTGCTGCTGGCGCCAAGCTGGTGGTGGATGGCCGTGGCTTCCGTGTGGCGGGTAATGAAGATGGCTACTTTGTGGGTGGCACCCTGTTCGACAAGGTGACCCCGGAGATGCGCATCTATAAAGAGGAGATCTTTGGCCCGGTGCTGTGCGTGGTTCGGGTGAATAGCCTGGAGCAGGCCATGCAGCTGATCAACGATCACGAGTATGGCAACGGCACCTGCATCTTTACCCGTGACGGTGAAGCGGCCCGTCTGTTCTGCGACGAGATCGAAGTGGGTATGGTGGGTGTGAACGTACCGCTGCCGGTGCCGGTGGCCTACCACAGCTTCGGTGGCTGGAAGCGTTCGCTGTTTGGTGACCTGCATGCCTATGGCCCGGATGGTGTGCGCTTCTATACCCGTCGCAAGGCCATTACCCAGCGTTGGCCGCAGCGGGCCAGCCATGAAGCGTCGCAGTTTGCATTCCCTAGCCTGTAAGGGAAGTAGATGAAGCGGGGAGGCCGTCAGGCCTCCCCGCTTTGTTTTTGGGGGTTGGTTGTTGCTGTTGGGGAGGAACTGTTTTGAGAGGGTGTTGGCTGTGAGATGTGTCCGCCACAACCCTTGCAGTGCCTGTGAGATCGAGCGCCGCCCGCGCGGCGCATCGCGAGCAAGCTCGCTCCTACATTTGTTTCGGGCCAGTCCCTCCTGTGCCTGGCGCGCGCGACCGCCTTGTTTGTTCGACGCGATATCGAGACAGGCACCAAAGCGTTCGCGCGCGAATCTCACAGGCATAATTGGCCCGAAACAAATGTAGGAGCGAGCTTGCTCGCGATGCGCCGCGCGGGCGGCGCTCGGTCTCACAGGCGCCAAATGCGTTGTGGCGAACACCTGGTAGCCT
>NZ_JBICLK010000015.1:0-44360 GCF_043105275.1 Pseudomonas sp. TYF_14 | reverse complement strand
TCCAGGGATCGCGCCAGCTTTTAGAAATTGAGCAAGACAGTTGCTCCCATAACGATTTGCGCAATCTTTTAATTGAACACCTTCTTGAAGAACGCCTGCATATCCGCCCAGGAACGCTCGTCCGCTGCCTTGTTATAGCCAATGTCCGGCCCACCATGTTCACCATGGCTCAGCCGATCGGCATCGGGGTTGGTGAACCCGTGCTTGGCCCCTTCAATACTGACGAACTGGTAGTTGACCTTGGCCGCATCCATCTCGGCCTTGAACGCCTCTACCTGCTGTGGGCTGACCATGCTGTCCGCCGCACCATGCTCGACCAGGATATCGGCCCGCACTACACCAGGTTTTGCCGGGGTCTGGGTGGCCAGTGCGCCATGGAAGCTCACCACGCCATCGAGCTTTTCTCCCCGGCGTGCGGCATCGAGCACCACCTTGCCGCCAAAACAGTAGCCGACAGCGCCCAGTTGATGCTTGTTCACATTCGGCTGCTTTTTCAACAACTCCAGGCCCGCGTCGAAGCGCGCTGCTGCTGCGGCCGGGTCCTTCATCGCTGCGGCCATGAATGCCTGGGCATCCTGCGGATGCTCGGTGTGCTTGCCATCGCCGTACATGTCGATGGCCAGTGCCTTGTAGCCCAGGGCGGCGAGATCTCTCGCACGACGCTTGGCATAGTCGTTCAGGCCCCACCATTCATGCACCACAACGATGCCTGGGCGTTTGCCGTCCAGCGCGTCATCGTAGGCGTAGTAGCCGACGAGGCGGTTGCCATCGTCGTCCTGATACGGAATTTCACGGGTCACTACCGCCGCTTGGGCGAGGGCGGCGCTGCACATCAGGGTCAGGGCCAGCAGGGCTCGCATGTTCACAACTCCTTGTTTTGCTATCGGTTCGTTCAGCCGGGGTTCAGCCAGGGTTCAGTCGCGGTTCAGGGTGCCCTGATTACTCTAGCTTCCAGACCGAAACAGCGCACCCAACTGGAGTACCCAGCCATGAAAACCTTCAATACCCTGCTTGCCGCCATGGCCGTCTGTGCCGCTGGCATCACCACCGCCCAAGCTGCGGACGACAACTTCGCCAGCCTCACCTACGGCCAGACCAGCGACAAAGTCCGCAAGTCCGGCCTGCTGCAACGCAACACCGACCACCTCAACGCCGACGGTATCATCGGCAAGGACGATACCTGGGGTGTGCGTCTGGGCAAGATCAACGACCAGGGCCGCTACTACATGACCTATGACAACGTCTCTGGCGACCACAGTGGCCTGAAGTTGCGCCAGGAAAACCTGCTTGGCAGCTACGACTTGTTCCTGCCGGTGGGCGATACCACCAAGCTGTTCGGTGGTGGCAGCCTGGGTGTGACCAAACTGACCCAGGACTCGCCAGGCGCCAGCCGGGACACTGACTACGGTTATGCCTACGGCTTGCAGGCCGGTGTGATCCAGGACATCACCGACAAGGCCTCGGTCGAACTGGGCTACCGTTACCTGCGCACCAATGCCGCGACCGAGGTGGGCGCACATGGCGGGCCGAAGGACGGCACCCTGCGTCTGACCAGCAGCGCCCAGACCTACCTGGCGGCTTCATACAAGTTCTGACGGACGAGCCGCGTTATCCTGTACTGGCCTCTTCGCGGGCACGCCCGCTCCCACAGGTGCTGCACAAACCTCAGAACCTGTGCAGTGCCTTGGGTTTCTGCAGGTGCTACACAGGTTTCAGGGACTGTGCGATTACTGTGGGAGCGGGCTTGCCCGCGAAAGGGCCGGTACAGGCAATACACATAAGGAGCTGCACATGAAACTGCTGGTGGTCGAGGACGAAGCCCTGCTTCGCCATCACCTCTACACCCGCCTGGGCGAAAGCGGCCATGTGGTCGAGGCGGTCGCTGATGCCGAAGAGGCGCTGTACCAGGCCGAGCAGTACCATTTCGACCTTGCCATCATCGACCTGGGCCTGCCCGGTATCAGCGGCCTGGAGCTGATCACGCGCCTGCGCAGCCAGGACAAGACCTTCCCCATTCTCATCCTCACAGCCCGTGGCAACTGGCAAGACAAGGTCGAGGGCCTGGCCGCCGGTGCCGACGACTACCTGGTCAAGCCGTTCCAGTTCGAGGAGCTTGAAGCACGGCTCAATGCCCTGTTGCGCCGCTCCAGTGGTTTCACCCAGTCGACCATCGCCGCTGGCCCCTTGGTGCTTGACCTCAACCGCAAGCAGGCCACCCTCGACGAACAAGCTTTGCCCCTGACCGCCTACGAATACCGCATCCTCGAATACCTCATGCGCCATCACCAGCAGGTGGTGGCCAAGGATCGCCTGATGGAGCAGTTGTACCCAGGAGACGAAGAGCGCGACCCCAATGTCATCGAAGTGCTGGTTGGCCGCCTGCGCCGCAAGCTTGAAGGCGAGCGCGGCTTCAAACCCATCGACACGGTGCGCGGCCTGGGCTACCTGTTCACCGAGCGCTGCCGATGATCCGATCGCTGCGGGTGCGCCTGATGCTGGCCGCCGCAGTGTTGGCGCTGCTGTTCATGCTGGCGCTGCTGCCGGCCTTGCAGAAGGCCTTCAGCCTGGCTCTGCAGGAATCGATCGAGCAGCGTCTGGCCTCGGATGTGACCACGCTGATTTCCGCTGCGCGTATCGAGCATGGCCGGTTGCAGATGCCGACACTGCTGCCGGACGAGCGCTACAACCTGCCCTACACAGGCCTGCTCGGCTATATCTTTGACCGCGATGGCAAACTGGTCTGGCAGTCGCGTGCCACCGCCGACCGGCACATCAACTATCAGCCGCGCTATGACGGGCGCGGCAACGAGTTCGACCGCATTCACCAGTCAGATGGCGAAGAGTTCTTCGTATACGACGTCGAGATAAAGCTGCTGGGCGGGCAGAGCGCCGCCTACAGCATTGTCGCTCTGCAGCCCGTGAGCGAGTACAAGGCCACCCTCAATGGCCTGCGCGAAAAGCTCTACCTGGGGTTCGGCGCTGCATTGCTGGCGCTCATGGTGTTGTTGTGGGCAGGCCTGACCTGGGGGCTGCGCTCGTTGCGACGCCTCAGCCACGAACTGGATGAAGTGGAATCCGGTGCACGTGACGGCCTGAGCGGCGAGCACCCACGCGAGTTGCTGCGCCTTACCCGCTCGCTCAACCGTCTGTTGCGCAGTGAGCGTGAGCAGCGCACGCGCTACCGTGATTCGCTGGACGACCTGGCGCACAGCCTGAAGACGCCGCTGGCGGTGCTGCAGGGCGTGGGTGAAAGCTTGCAGCAGCGCAGCGGCGAGCGCGAGCAGGCGCGGGTGCTGCAAAGCCAGATCGAGCGCATGAGCCAGCAGATCGACTACCAGCTGCAACGCGCCAGCCTGCGCAAGAGTGGCCTGGTCCGCCACAGCGTATTGCTGCGGCCGTTGCTCGACAGCCTGTGCAGCACCTTGGCCAAGGTTTACCGGGAAAAACGTGTGGACGTGGTGCTGGAGTTGCCGGACGCGGCGCAGGTACCGATGGAGCAGGGCGCGTTGCTGGAAATGCTCGGCAACCTGCTGGAGAACGCCTACCGGCTGAGCCTGGGCCAAGTGCGGGTGAGCCTGATGAAAGCGCCGGGGTATCTGACCTTGTGCATCGAGGACGACGGGCCGGGCGTGCCCGTCGACCAGCGTGAACGCATTCTGGAGCGTGGGGAGCGGCTGGACAGCCAGCACCCGGGGCAGGGCATCGGCTTGGCAGTGGTCAAGGATATCGTCGACAGCTATGACGCCGAGCTGAGCCTTGGCGATTCGCCACTGGGGGGCGCTGCGTTCAGGATCACCTTCCACCTGGATTGATTCTTAGCCTGTGCCAGCCCGTTCGCAGGTCAGTCCGCGAATGGGCCGGCACAGGCAATCCACAAAGGGCGGATTTCCGCCATTCCTCCTTGTACAAATTCCGCCATCGGGCGGAAATCCGCCAATCCGTCCCGGGAGTATCGCCCTGTCGTTGGGCATTTATTCCTAGTAAATACGGGCTTTGCACCCTTCAAGGGCATTTTGGCACCACCCTTGCTATTGATCCTCGCAGAGGCCTGCCCAGGCAGCTCGAACACAACGACAAATCCCTCCAAGTGCAGGAGGGTTAGCGATTCAGGTGCCCCATCACCCTGGGAAGGGTGAACCGGCACACTTGAGGAAAATTAGCCATGACGACACGTCAGCCGCTGTACAAATCCCTGTATGTCCAGGTGTTGGTCGCCATCACCATCGGCATCCTGCTCGGCCACTACTACCCGGAAACGGGCGTTGCCCTCAAACCCCTGGGTGACGGCTTCGTCAAACTGATCAAGATGGTCATCGCCCCGATCATCTTCTGTACCGTGGTCAGCGGCATTGCCGGTATGCAGAGCATGAAGTCGGTCGGTAAAACCGGCGGCTACGCGTTGCTGTACTTTGAAATCGTCTCCACCATCGCCCTGATCATCGGCCTCGTCGTCGTCAACGTGGTCAAGCCAGGCGCTGGCATGCACATCGACGTCAGCACCCTGAACGCCAGCAGCGTGGCTGCCTACGCCGCCGCCGGCGCGCAGCAGACGACCGTCGGCTTCCTGCTTAACGTCATCCCCAACACGGTCGTCGGCGCCTTCGCCAACGGCGACATCCTGCAAGTGCTGATGTTCTCGGTACTGTTCGGCTTCGCCCTGCACCGCCTGGGCAGCTACGGCAAGCCGGTGCTGGACATGATCGACCGCTTCGCCCACGTCATGTTCAACATCATCAACATGATCATGAAGCTGGCCCCGATCGGCGCTTTCGGCGCCATGGCCTTCACCATTGGCCAGTATGGTGTTGGTTCGCTGGTGCAGCTGGGCTACCTGATGGCCTGCTTCTACATCACCTGCCTGCTGTTCGTGCTGGTGGTGCTGGGCGGTATCTGCCGCGCCCACGGTTTCAGCGTGATCAAGCTGATCCGCTACATCCGTGAAGAACTGCTGATCGTGCTGGGTACTTCGTCCTCGGAGTCGGCCCTGCCACGCATGCTGGCCAAGATGGAGCGCCTGGGTGCCAAGAAATCGGTAGTGGGCCTGGTTATCCCGACTGGCTACTCGTTCAACCTGGACGGTACCTCGATCTACCTGACCATGGCTGCGGTGTTCATCGCTCAGGCCACTGACACCACCATGGACATCACTCACCAGATCACCCTGCTGCTGGTGCTGCTGGTGGCTTCCAAGGGGGCTGCCGGCGTTACCGGGTCGGGCTTCATCGTGCTGGCCGCGACCCTGTCGGCTGTTGGCCACCTGCCGGTTGCCGGCCTGGCGCTGATCCTCGGCATCGACCGCTTCATGTCCGAAGCCCGCGCCCTGACCAACCTGGTGGGCAACGCCGTTGCCACCGTGGTAGTGGCCAAGTGGGTCAAGGAAATGGACAACGACAAGCTGGCTTCGGAACTGGACTCCGGTGGTGCGCCGCTGATCGATACCCGCCCGACGGACGACCTGGGCGTGGCTGAAGGCCCGGCTCGTTGAGAGCTGGTTGAAATGAGAAAGGCGACCAAAGGTCGCCTTTTTCGTGTCTGCGCGGTCCCTTGTGTGGGCCTTGCTCAATTTCTAAAAGCTGGCGCGATTGGACTGTGGGAGCGGGCTTGCCCGCGAACACGGGCGAAGCCCGTGGCCCTCAGCCCAGTACCACTTCCAACACCCGGATGACGTCCGGCTGCGGGTAATGCCACCTTACTTGCACATCCCAGAACTTCACCCCGTACACCCGCTCGGACGGTGGTATCTGGTAGGCCGGCCGTGGGTCCTGCGCCAGGCATTGCTCGATTAGCTCCACCAGCGGCTCGCTCAGGCGCAGCGCATGCTCGCGGGCCTGGAGCAAGGCGTTGTCGGCCCACTGCACGGCAATTGCCACCGGCGCTGCGTTGGCCATCTGGTTGCTGGCGCCAGCGATGCTGTCGGCATAGGGCACATACGGCTTGATATCCAGCACCGGCGTGCCGTCGAGCAGGTCGATCCCGGACAGCAGCAGGCGCCCGGGCTCCACGCCCTCCAGGCGTACCACCGACTGGCCGATGCCGTTGGGCCGGTGGGTGGCGCGGGTGGCGAACACCCCCATGCTCTTGTTGCCGCCCAGACGCGGAGGCCGCACTTTCAGGCGCGGCTTTTCCTCCAGGGCCTGGTGGAACAGGAACAGCAGCCACACATGGCTGACCTGTTCCAGGCCCTCGACCGCGTCACCTTGATCGAACGGCGGCAACAGTTCGAGTACGCCACGGGCGGCAGGCGCCAGTTGCGGCTGGCGCGGAATGGCGAACTTTTCCTTGAAACAGGAGTGGACGATGCCGACCGGGACAACCGTATGCTGCATGGCCACTCAGCCGCGCACGCGCAGGGTCAGGCCCTTGAGGAAGTTGCGCATCAACTGGTCGCCACACGGGCGGTAGTTGTCGTGGCCAGCCTTGCGGAACAGCGCACTGAGCTCAGGTTTGCTGACCGGGAAGTTGACCGACTTGAGAATCGCGTGCAGGTCGTCTTCCTTGAGCTCAAAGGCCACACGCAGCTTCTTGAGGATCAGGTTGTTGGTTACCGGCAGCTCGATCGGCTGCTGCGGGCGGCTCTCGTCTTTGCCACGGCGGTAGATCACCAGGCCGTCAAGGAAGTGCGCCATCACCCGTTCCGGGCAGCGCACGAAGCCTTCCTCTTCTTCTTTTTTCAGGTAGGTGGCCAGCACCAGAGGATGCACTTCGAGGCCGGAGAGCCCGATGATTTCGGCCATCTTGGCGTCGTTCACCTTGAGCATGTAGCGCAGGCTGCGCAGGACGTCGTTGTGGTTCATTGCAGCAGAATCCTGTTCAGGTGCCGCGCATTCCAGCGCGGCGTATTGCTTAGAAACGTTCGGAGGTAGCCAGGTAACGCCATTGGCCCAAGGGCAGCTTGCCCATCGACACACCACCCAGGCGAATGCGTCGCATGCCTAAAAGCTCCAGGCGCAGGTAGGCGCATAGCTCGGAAATCTGTCCTGGTTGTGGGTTCTTCAACACCATGCGCAGGTGTGTCTCGTTCTGCCAGCTGGCCTTGGCCTTGGGCAACTCGCGGTCATTGCGCATGGCCCCACGCGCCAGGCGTTCCAGCGCCTGGGGGGTGGTTTCGCCGCGCACTTCAATGATGAACTCCTGCTCCAGGCGACGCAGGTCGGCCTCGATCTTGCGGGATACCCGCCAGTCCTGGGTAAACACCTGCAGGCCGCTGGCGCCACGCTCCAGCGGTGCCACGCAGGCCTGCCGGGCAAAATGCCCGTGCAGGGCGCGCACGCCTTCGCGGTGGGCCTCGCTGAGGCTGCCCATGTTCATGCTGGCGCGGGCATCTTCACTGTCCATGCCGGCTGGCTGGTTCAGCAGCAGGGTCACCGGCTCCAGGGTTTCGGCACGGGCGCCCGGCAGCAGCTCGACGCGCTGCTGCTCAACCTTGAACTGCGGCTGCTCGACCACCACGCCATCGACCGTTACCCAGCCTCCTTCAATGTACTGCTCGGCCTCGCGGCGGGAGCAGCCGAGCTGCTCGATGAGGCGTTTGGACAGGCGGACGGGTTCGGACATGGGGCAATTCGCAAGGCAGGGAAAGGCCTCCATTGTACCTGCCTGCAAGCGGTAGATGATGGGAATCTGTGTCAGATGCGCCATTTTGGACGCATAGCGCGGCACATTCAGGCGCCGCCTCAAGGCACTGTGCGCATCAGCCTCATGTGCAGCAGAGGATAGGGCTGGCCCAGGCCGTCGGTTTCCGAACGGCCGATGACCTCGAAACCTTCATGCAGGTAGAAGCCCAGCGCTTTCGGGTTCTGCTCGTTGACGTCAAGGTACTCGGCATTCAGTTCGCTGATGGCATAGCGCAGCAGGCGCTTGCCTACCCCTTGGCCACGGTAGCCAGGTGCGACGAACAGCATGTCCACCCGCCCGTTGGCGACACCGGCGAAACCACAGATGCGCTGGCGGTCCTTGCAGCAGACCAGCATCACTGCGTCGAGATAACGGCGCAGCACATGTTCGCGCAGCAGCAGGATATAGCCCTCTGGCAGGAAGTCGTGGGTGGCGCGTACCGAGTCCTCCCACACTTGTACCAGCTCGCTGTAGTCGCACAAGCGCGGGGTTTGCAGCGTCAGTAGCGCAGACATGCCGGTGTTCCTCTGGGGCGATAGGGAAAACATAGCAGGCCAACCACCGGTCGGCTTGTTCGCTTAGCGCTTGAGACCTGGGGAGTGACGGTCTATTACTTAAGCGTGGGAAAAAATCCCACGTAAATATAAGTTCAATCTGAAGCAAGATTACTGACTGATTTGGCGTTCTCGTGGCGAAGACCTGGAGACGGACTATGCAAATCCACCTGCTGTTCAAGAAGGCTTTACTCGCGGCTGCTGTAGCTGGCGTGTTGTCGATGTCCATTGCCTTGATCCCTGACTCGATTTCTCATGGCTCCAGTGCCTACGCTAAAGATGGCGGTGGCGGTGGCGGTGGCGGTGGCCACGGTGGCGGTGGAAGTGGCGGCGGCGGTGGCCACGGTGGCGGTGGAAGCGGCGGTGGCGGTGGTCACGGTGGTGGTGGAAGTGGCGGTGGCCACGGTGGTGGTGGAAGCGGCGGTGGTGGTGGCCACGGTGGTGGTGGAAGTGGTGGCGGCGGTGGCCATGGTGGCGGAAGCGGAAGTGGTGGCCACGGCAGCGGCGGTGACGGTGGTGGCCATGCCGGCAACAGCGGCAGTGGCCACGACGGTAATTCAAACGCTGGGCGCAGCAGCAACCATGCTGAAGCGGGTGACGATCATGGCAATCACGTGGGTGGGGAACCCGGGGATGATCATGGTAATCATGTCGGCGGTGAGCCTGGCGATGATCACGGCAATCATGTTGGTGGTGAACCTGGTGACGATCACGGCAACCATGTGGGTGGCGAACCCGGTAATGACCACGGTGTTCATGCCGGCGGCGAGGCCGGGGATGACAACAGCAGAAGCTGATTGGCGCTGACCCGAAGTGGCCCATACAAAACCCAGCGGACGGGTTTTGTATGAGCAGGTTCTGGCCTGTCTTGCCTTTATCACGTCATTTCCAATGAGCGCTGACAGCTTTTTCCTCGTCCATGCCGGGATATGATTGCGGTTTGCGTGGGATTAATTCCCGCGTCTTATACTGGGTGCCTCTGTCAAGGAATGCCCTCGATGCAATCGCCTGTCTTACCCCCGTCGATGCTGAGAGCGCTGCGGCGTGTGATGCGCCCGCTGGTGCGCCTGATGCTGCGCAAAGGGGTTACCTACACGATGTTCACCGACCTGCTCAAGGAGGTGTTCGTCGATGTGGCCCATCGCGAGTTTCGCCTGAACGACACCGCGCCAACCGATAGCCGCATCAGCCTGCTTACCGGCGTACATCGTAAAGATGTCCGGCGGCTGCGTAATGAGGGTGACACTGCAATTGCGGCCCTGCCGGATAACATCACGCTAGGTGCACAGTTGGTCAATGTATGGACCAACACCCCACCATTCTGCTCGGCACCCGGCCAGGCGAGGGCGCTTGCGCGGCTAGCCAGTGTGGGTGGCGATTGCTCATTCGACGCCCTGGTCGCCAAGGTCAGCACCGATATCCGCGGCCGGGTGGTGCTGGACGAATGGTTGCGCCTGGGCGTCGTGCGGCTCGATGAGCAGGATTGCGTGCACCTGGAAGCCCATGCATTCGTGCCACAGAAGGGTTTTGATGAAAAGGCTGCGTACTTCGGCCACAACCTGCATGACCATGCCTGTGCGGCGGTGCACAACCTCAGCGGCGAAGGCCCGCCATTTTTTGAGCGTAGCGTGCACTACGATGCCTTGAGCCCGGCCAGCGTCGAGCATTTGCGAGATGTGGTAGCCAAGGATGGCATGCAGACACTACTTGCCTTTAGCCGGCTTGCAGCAGCGTTGGAGAGTGCTGATGAGCCCGGTATCGAACAACGTCAGCGCATCACTGTCGGGCTTTATTTCTACACTGAAGCTACCGATTCCGATCCGTCGAAGACACCCGGCCCATGACTCTTCCTGTGCGCTACCTCAGTGCTGTCATGTTTGCCCTGGTTTTCGGGGGGAACCTGATGGCCCCGGCCGAGGTGGCCGCAGCGCCGGTGTGTGTCAGCCGTGACGAGATGGGTATGGCCGGTGCCGCAGGCCTGCAGTTCCCCGGCGGTATGGGCGGCACCGGTGCACGCAATGAAAATGGCGGCGTCGGTGGCACCGGTGCCCCAGTCCAGCAACGCCCGGGTGGTACAGGCGGCACAGGCGCGGTGGCGGAGGGTGTGGACGGCACCTACTTTGATCAGCGCCACGGTGATGTAGGTGGTACCGGTACGCCGATCCTGCGCCCGGGTGGTACTGGGGGTACAGGCATCGTCGGTACCATCACCGGCTTCGCCTCGATCTGCGTCAATGGCATGGAAGTGCACTATGGCAAGGACGTACCGGTGAGTGAGAACGGTGCGCCTGCCAGCAGTGGTCACCTGGCGATCGGGCAGGTGGTGGCGGTGGAGGCATTCGCCACCCAGCGCGGCCTGCAAGCGGGGCGCATTTCGATCCTCAACGTCTTTGAAGGGCCGTTGACGGCGCTGCCCAATGCCTCGGCCCCACTGCGGGTCATGGGGCAACCCGTGCGGCTGGCCGCTGGCGCGCGGGTAGCTGAAGGGTTGCGCCCGGGTGAGCCCGTGAGGGTCAGCGGCCTGCGCGATGCCCGGGGAGAAGTCGTGGCGACCCGTATCGAACGGGCACCGGGGTTGAGGGAGGCCAGCGCCATCGGCGCGGTTGATCGCACTGGCAGCCTTCAAGGGTTGAAGTTGGGTACCCGTGTGGCGCCTGCTCGTGAGGTGCTGGTGCGCGGCCAGTGGACCGGGCGCCAGCTTGAAGTGGCACAAACCCGTCCAGACCCGAGCCTGCCTTTTGCTGGTCGTGTCCAGCAGGCGGTGGTTGAAGGGCTGGTACAGCGTACACAAGCTCGGCAGTTGGTGGTTGCAGGTCTCAATGTGACATTGGGGCAGGGCACCGTAATTGTCGGTCGGCAGCCAGCGGCGTTGGCGCTTGATCAACGTGTGCGGGTGAGCGGGGTGCTCAATGGAACTCACGAGCTGCGGGCAACCCGCGTGGAATTCCAGGACGACCGTGTCGACAATCCTGACAGAAGCCAGTCGGGGCACGGTGGTGAGCATGACGGAAGTAGCTCCGGCGGCTCCAGCAGCGGTCATGGCGCAAGCGATGGGGCCAGCGATCGCGATGAAAACAGCGATGATCACAGTGGGCGCAGTGCCGTTGACGGCTCCAGTGACCATGGCAGCGGTGAAAAGTCGGGAAAGTCGGTACACCTCGACGCATTGGAGCAATCGACGCGCAGCAACAGTGGTAGCTCCGATCGGGTTGAGAAGGTCGAAGTCGAAAACACCGGAAAGGTCGAAAAAGTAGACAAGGTCGAGAAGCCCGAGAAAGTCGAGAAGGTCGAGAAGGTCGAGAAGGTCGAGAAGGTCGAGAAGGTCGAGAAGGTCGAGAAGGTCGAGAAGGTCGAGAAAGTCGAAAAAGTCGAAAAAGTCGAAAAAGTCGAAAAAGTCGAAAAAGTCGAAAAGCCTGAACGGGTCGAAAAGGTCGAAAAGGTCGAGAGAGTCGAAAAGGTGGAGTTACCAGAGAAAGTTGAAAAGGTGGAGAGGCCGGAAAAGGCAGAGACGGTGGAAAAAGTCGAGCATCCAGAGCGATCCGGGCGTTAGCCAACTAGGCTGGGTAAGTCTGGCCATGCTTCCCGAAAGAGTACTGAGTTGCAAATGAGACCCACGCTCCCTCTGTTCGCCTGTTTGCTCTCGTGCACCTGCGTGTCGGCGCTGGCCGATACCTTCAGTGCCGCCATTGGCATGGATTATTCAAGTGGCGACTATGGTACCGGCACCACTTCGGAAATCTGGTATGTGCCGGTGGTCGGCAAGTATGAGAGCGGCCCCATGACCTACAAGGTTACCGTGCCTTGGTTGCGTATCACCAACCCCGAAGTCGGCCCCAATGGTGACCCCTTGCCCGGTGGTTGCCGAGACGTGGAAAGCGGGTTGGGTGACACGGTTGCCAGCGCCGCTTATGCACTGCTCGATGGTCGTGACGGCGGCCTGATGCTGGACCTGATCGGCAAGGTCAAATTCCCTACCGCTGATGAAGACCAGTGCCTGGGCACCGGCCAGTACGACTACACCACCCAGGTCGACATAGCCAAGGGCTTTGGCCCGGTCACCGGTTTCGCGACGCTGGGTTGGAAGAAGTTCGGTGACCCGCCCGATAGCGACTTCGATGACCCGGTATTTGCCAGTCTCGGCTTTGCCCTGCCGGTGGCGGTCGGTACTTCGGCCGGCGCCTCCTACGATTGGCGGCAGAAAGTGGTCTCGACCGGGGCGCAGATCAAGGAGCTTACCCTGTTCCTCACCCACAAGCTCAACCCGCAGTGGAAAGTCCAACTCTATGCAGTCAAAGGCTTCTCGGATGCCAGCCCGGATGCCGAGGGCGGCCTGATGCTGTTTCACACGTTCTGACAAAAAAGCCCCTGCGCCGGTCATTCCCTATGGAGAACGCCGGGGCAGGGGCTTTGCAGGCTTCAGCCGTTTTAGATGGGTTCAGCCCACATGTCGTACTCGTCGGCATCCACCACACGGCAACGCACTTTGTCGCCTGGCTTGAAACCATGGTCGCCATCGATGAACACGCTGCCGTCGATTTCCGGTGCATCGAAGAAGCTGCGGCCAACCGAACCTTGTTCCTCGACTTCGTCGATCAGCACGTCGATTTCCTTGCCGATGCGCAATTGCAGGCGGGCAGCACTGATGGCCTGCTGGTGGGCCATGAAGCGGTCCCAGCGCTCTTGCTTGACGTCGTCCGGTACTTCGGCCAGGCCCAGGTCGTTGGCCGGGGCGCCTTCTACCGGCGAGTACTGGAAGCAGCCCACGCGGTCGAGCTGGGCTTCGGTCAGCCAGTCCAGCAGGTACTGGAAGTCTTCCTCGGTCTCGCCCGGGAAGCCGACGATGAAGGTGGAACGGATCACCAGCTCAGGGCATTGCTCGCGCCAGTTCTTGATGCGCGCCAGGGTGCGGTCTTCGAAGGCCGGGCGCTTCATCGACTTGAGCACTTTCGGGCTGGCGTGCTGGAACGGGATGTCCAGGTACGGCAGGATCTTGCCGGCAGCCATCAGCGGGATCACGTCGTCAACGTTCGGGTAAGGGTACACATAGTGCAGGCGTACCCAGGCGCCCAGGCTGCTCAGTGCTTCGCACAGCTCGAGCATGCGGGTCTTCACCGGGCGGCCGTTCCAGAAGTCGGTCTTGTACTTGACGTCGACGCCGTAGGCGCTGGTGTCCTGGGAAATCACCAGGATTTCCTTCACCCCGGCCTTGACCAGGCGCTCGGCCTCGCTCAGCACTTCACCCACCGGGCGGCTGACCAGCTTGCCGCGCATCGACGGGATGATGCAGAAGCTGCAGCTGTGGTTGCAGCCTTCGGAGATCTTCAGGTAGGCATAGTGGCGCGGGGTCAGCTTGACGCCCTGTGGCGGCACCAGGTCGATCAGCGGGTTGTGGTCCTGACGCGGCGGCACCACTTCGTGAACGGCGTTGACTACCTGCTCGTACTGCTGCGGGCCAGTGACCGACAGCACGCTTGGGTGCACGTCACGGATGCTGCCTTCTTCGACGCCCATGCAGCCGGTGACGATCACCTTGCCGTTTTCCTTGATGGCTTCGCCGATCACTTCCAGCGATTCGGCCTTGGCGCTGTCGATGAAGCCGCAGGTGTTGACCACCACCACGTCGGCGTCCTCGTAGGTGGGTACGACTTCATAGCCTTCCATGCGCAGCTGGGTCAGGATGCGCTCGGAGTCGACCAGGGCTTTTGGGCAACCCAGGCTTACGAAACCTACCTTGGGGGTGGCGGGCGTGGTGGACATGACTAACCTCGGTATTGAATACAGGTCGCCCGGCCGGAATCGGGGGCGAACTTGACGGGCGCTTTTGGCGCCTCTGATCAAAAAGTGCGCAATTCTAGCGAGCGCAAGGGCGCTTGACCAGCAGAAATACGACGAACGCTGCGCTATGCTTCGCGCCGTTGTGCCGGGGTACCTTCTAGGGCCTGGTGGCTTTCGTGTACTTAGCTCAAGGCCGCAAGTACATGTTCGGGATCGTTATGAATCGCTCGAAGCAAGGCACGAGCTGGTCCTTCAGGTTCGCGACGGCCCTGTTCCCAATTCCGTAGAGTTCCTACTGCGACATCGATACGTTTGGCAAACGCAGCCTGGGAAAGGCCAGTGGCTTGACGAATCTTTTTGACTTGAAGTGCGTCTACGTGGAACTCACGCGAGGGCTGACGCTCACCGCGATCGATCTCATCCATCTGAGTCATGCTTTCCACAAGACGATCGAAGAGATGCTTTTCCATTATTTCCACCCTTTGTTTAGTGCGCGAAGCTGCGCTTTCTGACTGCTTGTCAAGGTATCCACGATGCCCTTGCGATAGATCAGAATCATACGGATCTGGTGGGCTGCAGTGACGTGGTAGTAGATCACTCGTACACCCCCACTCTTGCCCTTGCCCTTGGCTGCCCAGCGGATCTTTCTGAGGCCGCCGGTTTCCTCCAGGAGAGAACCGGCTTCGGGATGCTCGGCCAGATAGGCCTGCAAAGCCCGGTATTCTTCATCATCCAGGTGCTCCTGAGATCGGAGGTGAATACTGGGGTCTCGATGAAGATCATGCAGTCCCTGCTATGCGTCAATGGCGTAGCTGGATAATAGGGCGCTCATCTAAGTTGTACAAGGTGACGCTTGTGTCAGCGTGTGATTCTTCTTGATCAGGGGATGAGCGGTATAGGTTGAGATCAACGTTCAAGTATGGATTGAGAGTCATCAGGGCAATCCAGGCCTTCCAAACCGAAACCTACCTTGGGGGTGGCGGGTGTGGTGGGCATGACTAACCTCGGTATTGAATGCAGGTCGCCCGGCCGGAATCGGGGGCGAACTTGACGGGCGCTTTTGGCGCCTCTGATCAAAAAGTGCGCAATTCTAGCGAGCGCAAGGGCGCTTGACCAGCAGAAATACGACGAACGCTGCGCTATGCTTCGCGCCGTTGTGCCGGGGTACCTTCCAGGGCCTGGTGGCAGATTGATTACCAAGGGCCGTGATGGCCGTTTGCGGGAGTGGTCGATGGTTCAGGCAAGCAGTCACGCTGAGAGCGGGCACGAGGGGAAGCAGGGGGCATCGCGGTCGGTGGGCCTGCTGGTGGCGGCGGTCGGGGTGGTTTATGGCGATATCGGCACCAGCCCGTTGTATACCCTCAAGGAAGTCTTTACCGGCGGCTACGGGGTGTCGGTCAACCATGATGGCGTGCTGGGGATCCTCTCGCTGATCCTGTGGTCGCTGCTGTGGGTGGTGTCGTTCAAGTACGTGATGTTCATCTTGCGCGCCGATAACCAGGGGGAGGGCGGCACCATGGCGCTGACCGCACTGGCGCGGCGGGCCACGGCGGCGTACCCGCGGCTGCGCACACTGATGGTGATCTGTGGCTTGATCGGCGCTTCGCTGTTCTATGGCGACAGTATGATCACCCCGGCGGTGTCGGTGCTGTCGGCAGTGGAGGGCGTGGGCCTGGCCTTCGACGGTATCGACCACTGGGTGGTGCCAATTTCGCTGGTGGTGCTGGTGGCACTGTTCCTGGTACAGCGGCACGGCACCGAGAAGATCGGCAAGCTGTTTGGTCCTATCATGGTTACCTGGTTCCTGGCGCTGGGCGCGCTGGGTGTGCATGGCATCTCGCAGAGCCCGGAAGTACTCAAGGCGTTCAACCCGGCCTGGGCAGTCAATTTCTTCGTGGTGCACCCTGGCATCGGCGTGGCCATTCTCGGCGCGGTCGTGCTGGCGCTGACGGGGGCCGAGGCGCTGTACGCCGACATGGGGCACTTTGGCCGCAAGCCGATTGCCCGGGCCTGGTTCATCCTGGTGCTCCCGGCGCTGGTGCTCAATTACTTCGGCCAGGGTGCATTGCTGCTGCAAAACCCGGAGGCCGCGCGCAATCCGTTCTATCTGCTGGCGCCGGGCTGGGCGCTGCTGCCGTTGGTCGGGCTGGCCACCATGGCCACGGTTATCGCCTCGCAGGCGGTGATTTCCGGGGCCTTCTCCCTGACCCGCCAGGCCATCCAGCTGGGCTATATTCCGCGCATGCAGATTCAGCACACCTCAAGCGACGAGCAGGGGCAGATCTACATTGGTGCGGTGAACTGGACGCTGATGGTGGGCGTGGTGTTGCTGGTCATCGGTTTCGAGTCGTCAGGTGCCCTTGCGGCTGCCTACGGGGTTGCGGTGACCGGTACCATGTTGATCACCACCGTCCTGGTGTCAGCGGTGATGCTGCTGCTGTGGAAGTGGCCGCCGCTGCTCGCAGTGCCGATTCTGGTCGGCTTCCTGCTGGTCGACGGGCTGTTCTTCGCCGCCAACGTGCCGAAAATCGCTCAGGGCGGTGCCTTCCCGGTGTTGGCCGGTGGTGTGCTGTACCTGCTGATGAGCACCTGGAAGCGCGGCAAGCAGATTCTGGTCGAGCGCATCGATGAAGGGGCGCTGCCATTGCCATTGTTCATCAGCAGCATCCGCATTCAGCCACCGCACCGGGTCGAGGGTACGGCGGTGTTTCTGACTGCACGCTCCGATGCCGTGCCGCATGCGCTGTTACACAACATGTTGCACAACCAGGTGCTGCACAGCCAGGTGGTGCTGCTGACTGTGGTCAGCGAGGACCGGCCCCGGGTGCCGGAACATGAGCGTTTCGAGGTGGAAGCCTATGGCGACGGATTCTTCCGGGTATTGCTGCACTTTGGGTTCATGGATGAGCCGGACGTGCCTGCCGCGTTGAAGCTGTGTCATCTGGATGGCCTGGACTTCACGCCCATGCGCACCACTTACTTCCTCAGCCGCGAGACGGTGATCGCGTCACGGCTGGAGGGGATGTCGCGCTGGCGGGGCAACCTGTTCGCGTTCTTGCTGAAGAATGCCAACGGCAACTTGCGCTTCTTCAACCTGCCGTTGAACCGGGTGATCGAGCTAGGGACCCAGGTCGAGATCTGAATGGGGTTATACAGCAGGCTCAGGGCCGCAGAGCGGCCCTGAGCCTTGTCAGTTCTGCTCAGCTACGCTGGACTTGCCTTGGCGCGTTTCGATCTCGCCAATCAACCGCTTGGCGAGTGCCGGGTAGTTCTCGTCGAAGTGGTGCCCGCCAGGCAGTTTCAGGCGCTCACCTACTGCCGTCTTTTCCGTGCAACCGCTCTCGTCGGTTTCCTCGACGCCATATACGCACACGACCTTGGACGCTGGCAGCTTGGCCATTTCCGGCCCGGTTGGCGCTTCCTGGCCTTCCTTGCCCAGCCAACCCTCGACCTCGATCTCGAAGCTGCCACTGCGCGCAAAGGCTAGCAGCATCACCGCGTCGATACGCTGCTGGTCCTCGACGGGCAGGCGGTTGTAGATCGCCGGCAGCACGTCGGCGCCGAACGAATAGCCGGTCAAGACGAAGCGCTTGGTCCCCCACTTCTGCCGGTAGTGATGCATCAGCTCGGAAAGGTCGGCGGCGCTTTGTTCCGGGGTCTTGTGCTGCCAGTAGTAGCGCAGCGTGTCGATGCCCACCACCGGGTAACCCAGCTTGGCCATTTCCCCGGCCACGTCGCGGTCCAGATCGCGCCAGCCGCCATCACCAGAGAGGAACAAGGTAACCGTGTCTGTGGTTTGCCCGGCCGGCACTTCGACCACCGGGATGGCCAGTGCGTTACCGTCGCGGCCGACCAGGGCTTGGGTCAGTTGCGCCTTGAGCACTTGTGGCAAGTGGATGTCGTAGTCGCTGATGCTGGTTTCGGCGTTGGCCTGGTCGCGCACGAAGGCGGCGCTGGCGTCATCCGGGTTGTCGTTCCAGGCGACGTTCCAGTGGCCATGGGCAGCCGATTTGGGCAGCGGTGCCTGGCAGTCAGGCTGTTCGAGGGTGAAGCCCACGGAAATGGCCCGCGCCTTGTCATCGTTCTGGCTGGCCAGCCAGCGCCAGGCTTGGACGGCACCGGGGCCGATGCCGGCGACCAAGGTCGGTTTTTCCTGCAGTTGGTTCAGCGCCTGGTCCATGGCCTGTTGCTGCTTGCTGCAGTCGCCAGGCGGCAGAATCACCTGCACCAACTGGGCTTCACCGGCCTGGCTCAGGTCGAGCAGTTGCTTGCCCGTCAGTGCCTGGTCTTGTGGCACGCCGATGGCCACCCGGGCCTTGGGGTGCACGCCAGGGGTAACACGGGTGATGCTGGTGTCATTGATGCTCAACTGTTCCAGGCGCGCCTCGGGGGCCGGGCGCGTCCACAGCCAGAAGGCCAGCGCACCACCCAGGGCGGCCAGCAGCAGGGGAACCAGCAGGTACAACAAAAAGCGTCGGGTCATCAGCGTTTCACCAATCCAGTCAGGCCGCCTGCAATCAGGGCGGCGGTGTCGGCCAGTGCCACCAGCGGGTCGAGCCCGGCTGGCACGGCCATGTAGCGGGGTTCCCAGTCCGGCTGGAACTTGTCCTTGAAGCGTCGAAGCCCCTGGAAGTTGTAAAGCTGCTCACCACGGCGGAACACCAGCGAACCCAAGCGCTGGGTCAAGGGTGCGCCGCGCCTTGGTTGCAGGCCGGACAGCGGTACCATGCCCAGGCTGAAACGCCCGTAGTCATGGCTTTTGTAATGCAGGATCAAGCCGATCATCATGAATTCCATGGTCAGCTTTGGCGCTTCGGGGTGCGCACGCATCAGGTCGAGGCTGGCCAGTTCGTTTCCATGGGTTTCCAGCAGGTTGGCGAAGGCTACCGGGCGGCCCTGGAAGCGAATCAGGGCTATGCGGAAGTGCTGCAGGTAGTCTGGGCTGAAGCGCCCCAGCGAGAAGCCTTTCTCGCGCACGTTCTTGCCGCCGAGCCAGGCGTCGGAAATTTCCTTCAGCTCAGCCAGCGGGGCGTGGCCGGGCTCATGGATCTCCAGGCTCAGGCCATCGCGTCCGCCGCGGTTCCAGGTGTAGCGCAGGTCTTTCATCTCCTTGCCTTTGGCTTCAAGGTCGAAGCGGCGCAAGTCGACCCGGGCTTCTTCACCGAGCTTCAATGCGGTCAGGCCGATGTCCATGTAGAACGGCAGGTTCTCTGCGCGCACCTGATAGAACACGGGGCGTGCGTGGTGCAGGTCGCACAGGTCGCGGAACTGCCAGATCATCTCGGCGCGTTCCTGGGCCGGGCCTATCGGGTCGTACAACGCCACCAGGCTGCGGCCGCGCCGGGCATACATGAGGAACGCGTTACCACGCGGGTGGAACAGCAACGCCTTGTCGCCAGTCAGCGCCAGGCCACCGTCGGGCTGGTCGGAGGCCTGCAGGATACGGTTGGCGCGTTGCAACTCTTCTTCGTCAGGCAGGTGGATCACGGGTGGCGCTGTACGCAGCAGCCACGTCAGTGCCACGGCAGCCAGCAGCAAGGCACTGCCCATGGCGGCGCGCAGGCCCCGTGGCGCATCGGCATCGAGGGTGAACTGCCACCACAGCTGATGGCTGTAAGGCACATCCTGGTAGGCGAACAGCAGAAGCCACACTGATGCGCCCACCGTACAGGCGCTGGCCACCAGGAACACCGGCGAGAAGGGCAGCTCCAGCAGTCGGCTGGGGCGATAGAACGAGCGGCGGAACAGCGCGAGCAGGGCGGCGGTAAAGGTCAGCAGGCAAGCCTCTTCCCAGTCAAAGCCCTTCAACAGCGACAGCAGGGCGCCGACCAGCAACAGCACGGTGGTCAGTAGCCAGGCGGCGGACAGGCGCCGGCGCAGGCCTTGGGCCAGCAGCAGGCAGAGCACACCGATCAGGCTGGCGCCGAAATGAGAGGCATCGATCAGCCGGTGTGGCACCAGGAAGCCCATATGCTCCAGGCGCGTATCTATCTCGGGCGTGGCACCGGAAAACAGCAGCACCACGCCGGACAGGAACACCAGGATCGACAGGATCGGCGCGGCCAGCCCCGAAGCGGCCTTGATGGCCTGTTGCGCAAACAGCAGGCGTCGGGCTTCATTGGCCAGCAGCAACACGCAGGCCAGCAGCAGTGGCAGTACCACATAGATCAGCCGGTACAGCAGCAAGGCTGCCGCCAGCGGCGCGGCACCGAGCTGGTCGGCAAAGGCCGCCAGCAGGATCGCTTCGAACACCCCGACGCCGCCCGGTACGTGGCTGAGCACGCCCGCAGCCAAGGCCAGCAGGTACACCAGCACGAACGCGCCGAAAGGAGGGGCTTCGGGCAGCAACAGGTAGAGCACGGTGGCAGCCGCTGCCACATCCAACGCGGTAATCAGCAATTGCAGGGCCGCCAGGCGTGCATCCGGCAGGCGAAGTGTGCGCCGCCCCAGTTGAACGAGCAGGTTATTGGCCGCCGGTTGCTCGGCCAGGCGTCGGCGGTACAAGCCAATTACCAGTAAGGCAGACACCACCAGCACGGCGCTGGCAACAGCTGCCAGCAGGCCGGGCGCCAACCCCAGCGCTGTCGAGGCCGCCGGCAGGTTGCTCAATGTCGCCAAGGCGGCCAGGGGCGGCAGCGCGCAGCCCAGTGACAGGCTGGCAAACACGGTCATGCGTGCGACTTCGCCAGCACCAAGCCCTTGCCGTGCGTACAGGCGATAGCGAACCGAGCCGCCAGAGAGCATCGACAGGCCGATGGCGTTGCCGATGGCAAAGGCGCTGAAGCCGCCCAGTGCCAGGCTGCGTGCTGGCAGTTTCACGCCCGCATAGCGGCTGGCCGACCACTCGTAGCCCAGCAGGATCACAAAGCCGATCACCGTCGCCAGCAAGGCGCCCAGCAATGACTGGGTGGGCACGCTGAGCATGGCATCGTGCAAGGCATAGATGTCCAGCTCGCTCAGCAGGTGGCGGCAGGCAATCAAGGCCATCGTGAACAGTAACAGGGTCACCATCAGGCCTATGGGCTGGCGGTAGCGACTCAGGCGTTCGAGTAGGGGCAGGCGCTGCACAGCACCGGGTAGCGCCGTAGCGAGTGGCACCGGAGGTTCGGGATTGTGCGAAGTCATGAGTTGCCCCGGGCATGCAGCGCGAGGTGAAGGAAAGGTGCGGCCAAGTGAAAGTCCCTTAGGAAAACGTATCCAATGTTACTCCGGCCTCAGGCGTTTGCAGCGGCTTGGCAGGGTTAAAGATAGTTCATCCTGGGCACGACATCTCAAGCCTGCGGGTTGGCATGAGGGGAGGGAAAATCGAGGCGACGAAAGTCAGGGAGGTATAAAGCAACAAACCCCGCGCTGCTTTACACAGGCGGGGTTTGTTCTGACGAATATGGTTGCGGGAGCCGGATTTGAACCGACGACCTTCGGGTTATGAGCCCGACGAGCTACCAGGCTGCTCCATCCCGCGTCAGTGGGGCGGATTCTACAGTGTGTGGTTTGTATGTCAAGCGCTAGGCTTTGATTTTTCGACGTTTTTTCGCGAATGCTTATCAGCAGGCAAAGAAAAAGGCCACTGTGTTAACAGTGGCCTTTTCTTGAATCTGGTTGCGGGAGCCGGATTTGAACCGACGACCTTCGGGTTATGAGCCCGACGAGCTACCAGGCTGCTCCATCCCGCGTCAGTGGGGCGGATTCTACAGCGTGTAGTTTATATGTCAAGCGCTAGGCTTTGATTTGTCGATGTTTTTTCGAAAAAGCTTTTTAACGGGCAAAAGAAAAAGGCCACTGCGTTAGCAGTGGCCTTTTCTCGAATCTGGTTGCGGGAGCCGGATTTGAACCGACGACCTTCGGGTTATGAGCCCGACGAGCTACCAGGCTGCTCCATCCCGCGCCTGTGAGATCGAATTCTACGGATTTACGCACTGATGTCAAGCAATTGTTATGGAAAAACCTTTTTTGTTCAAACCCTTAGCGCTTCATGACCGTGTTCAGCTCAGTCACGGCGGGGCTTTCAGGCCGATTATCGTGTAGCAAGGCAGGTGAGCTTTTTCAGAGCAGGGCGCATGCGATACTATCTGTATGAATTTACAGTGCTGACGGTCGTCCATGTCCTTGCGCAAGATCATCCACGTCGACTGCGATTGTTTCTACGCTGCGATCGAGATGCGTGACGACCCGCGCCTGGCCGGTCGCCCCATGGCGGTGGGGGGCTCGCCCGACCATCGCGGGGTAATCGCCACCTGCAACTATGAAGCGCGTGCCTATGGTGTGCGCTCGGCCATGTCATCGCGGCATGCGCTGAAGCTTTGCCCCGATCTGTTGATCGTCAAGCCGCGCTTCGAGGCCTACCGTGAGGCCTCGCGGGAAATCCACACGATCTTTCGCGATTACACGGAGCTCATCGAGCCTTTGTCCCTGGACGAAGCCTATCTGGATGTCAGCGACAGCCAGTGGTATTCGGGCAGCGCCACGCGCATTGCCGAGGATATTCGCCGGCGTGTTGCCCGCACCCTGCATATCACCGTGTCGGCTGGCGTGGCGCCTAACAAGTTTCTGGCCAAGATCGCCAGTGACTGGCGCAAACCCAATGGGCTGTTCGTGATTACCCCAAATGAAGTGGAAACGTTCGTTGCAGCCTTGCCGGTGGCCAGGTTGCATGGGGTGGGTAAGGTGACGGCCGACAAACTGACGCGGCTGGGCATCGAAACCTGCCTGCATTTGCGTGAGTGGTCACGGCTGGCATTGGTGCGTGAGTTCGGCAGTTTTGGCGAGCGGTTGTGGGGGCTGGCGCGAGGGATCGATGAGCGTGCGGTGCATAACGACAGCCGACGCCAGTCGGTGAGTGTGGAAAACACCTACGACACCGACCTGCCAGACCTGGCCAGTTGCCTGGCGCGGCTGCCAGAGTTGCTGGATAGCCTGAACGAACGCATCGCCCGAATGGACAGCAGTTACCGGCCAGACAAACCGTTCGTCAAGGTCAAGTTCCATGACTTCAGCCAGACCACCATGGAGCAGGCCGGGGCGGGCCGGGATCTGGAGAGTTATCGGCAATTGCTGGGGCAGGCGTTCGCCCGTGGCGGCAAGCCGGTGCGCTTGCTAGGGGTAGGGGTGAGGTTGCGTGACTTGCGGGGCGCGCATGAACAGTTGGAGCTGTTTCCGCCCAAATGAAAGGGGCTGCAATGCAGCCCCTTCTATTAATGCACGCCTGGATCCGCCACCAACCGGCCAGTGGCCTTGGTAAGCGACTGCAGGAACTCCTGCTGCAGCTCCGGATCGTTGCGGGTCAGCTCGATCAGGCTCTGTTCCATTTCACTGGCTTCCTCTTCAAGGCCCAGTTCGGACAGGCGCTTGACCCGGTGCACCCACTGGCCGACATCATCATCTTCGAGGTCATCGAAGATCAGCTCATGGGCTTCGAGCAGCTTATTGCGCAGGGTGGCGCTGACCAACAGGCTGGCATCGCCTCGTACCGCATTGTCCTCGTCAAGTACTTGCAGGTGCAGGGTGCCGACGTGGTTGAGGTTCTGCTCGGAGAACGGGCTGTCGAGCAGGTTCAGGCGCAGCACGCCGTTGCGGTCGGTGGTCAGCTCGTGGGTCATCTTGCCGGCCTTGACCTCGACCAGGCGCTCGCTCCAGGGCAGGCTGATGGATTCCTCGCGCTTGCCTTTCTGCACTTCGCTGATCCCGGCCAGGTTCTGCTGGGCGCGGCCGTTGGATGGCACGTTCATGAACGGGTTGAGCCCATCCACGCCATAGCTGAGCCAGTCGTGGGTGATACTTTGCGGCAGGTTACCCAAGGCGAAGACGTTGACCACATTGGCGCCGACACCCGCCACCACGGCCACTGCACCCAGCGGGATCTCGTAGATCTCCCGCCAGGGTTGGTAAGGCGTGTAGCGGTCATAACGACGGGTCACTTCGAATTCGGTGACTTCGAAGCGCTTTTGCTCATGCACGCGCACACGTCGCTGCGGAAGCTCCATCACCTTCGGCTCGCCGACATCGATCTGCAGGGTATGCTCGAGCAGTTTGCGCTCGACGCGCTCCTCATGGTCGCTGCGCTGGGACATCTGGTTGGCGCAGCCGCTGACGAGCAGGGCGCCGCACAGTGCGGCGCCCCCAAGGGTAAAGGTACTTCGCTTGTACATGATCACTCGTGCATTGGTTATCAGCGGCGAACGCGGGCCTGCAGGAAGGTCAGCACTTCATTGAGCGGCAACGCCTGGGCGTCCTGCTCGGTGCGGTGCTTGTACTCCAGGTTGCCTTCGGCCAGGCCGCGATCGCTGACGACGATGCGGTGTGGGATGCCGATCAGCTCCATGTCGGCAAACTTGATGCCTGGGCTGGTTTTCTTGTCGCGGTCGTCCAGCAGCACTTCATAGCCGGCGGCAGTCAGTTCGGCATACAGCTTGTCGGTTGCTTCGCGGACCACGTCGGTTTCGTAGCGCAGTGGGACCAGGGCAATCTGGAACGGAGCCAGGGCGTCGTTCCAGATGATGCCCTTGTCGTCATAGCTCTGCTCGATGGCAGCTGCAACCACACGGGACACGCCAATGCCGTAGCAACCCATCGACAGTACGACCGGCTTGCCGTTCTCGCCCAGCACCTGGCACTTCAGCGCCTCGCTGTACTTGGTGCCCAGCTGGAAGATGTGGCCCACTTCGATGCCGCGCTTGATAACCAGGGTGCCCTGGCCGTCCGGGCTTGGGTCGCCTTCGACCACGTTACGCAGGTCGGCAACCTGTGGCACCGGCAGGTCGCGCTCCCAGTTGACGCCGAAGTAGTGCTTGTCGTCGATGTTGGCGCCGATGCCGAAGTCGCTCATCAGGGCAACCGAGCGGTCGATGATGATTTCCAGTGGCAGGTTGAGCGGGCCGAGCGAGCCGGCGCCGGCGCCAATGGCGTCGCGCAGTTCGGCTTCGGTGGCCATGACCAGCGGGTCGGCAACCTGTTCCAGCTTTGTGGCCTTGATTTCGTTCAGTTCGTGGTCGCCACGGACGATCAGGGCAATCAGCTTGCCCTCTTCGGCACCGCGTACGATCAGGGTCTTGACGGTCTTTTCGATCGGCAGGCCGTGGTTTTCCACCAACTGGGCAATGGTCTTGGCATTCGGGGTGTCGACCAGGCGCAGCTCCTCGGTAGGGGCAGGGCGCACGGTTTCACGCGGGATGGCTTCGGCCTTCTCGATGTTGGCGGCGTAGTCGGAGCTGTCGCTGAAGATCACGTCATCTTCACCAGACTCTGCCAGCACGTGGAACTCGTGCGAGTAGCTGCCCCCGATCGAGCCGGTGTCGGCCTGCACTGGGCGGAAGTCCAGGCCCAGGCGGGTGAACACATTGCTGTACGCCTGGTGCATGCGATCATAGGTTTCCTGCAGGGAAGCCTGGTCGGCATGGAACGAGTAGGCGTCCTTCATGATGAACTCGCGGCCACGCATCAGGCCGAAGCGCGGGCGGATCTCGTCACGGAACTTGGTCTGGATCTGGTACAGGTTGAGCGGCAGCTGTTTATAGCTGGACAGCTCGTTACGGGCCAGGTCGGTGATCACTTCTTCGTGGGTAGGGCCAACGCAGAAGTCGCGCTGGTGGCGGTCTTTCAGGCGCAGCAGCTCAGGGCCGTATTGCTCCCAGCGACCGGATTCCTGCCACAGCTCGGCGGGCTGGATGCTCGGCATCAGCACTTCCAGGGCGCCGGCGGCGTTCATTTCCTCACGCACCACGGCTTCGACCTTGCGCATTACCCGCAAGCCCATCGGCAGCCAGGTGTACAGGCCGGAGGCCAGTTTGCGGATCATGCCAGCACGCAGCATGAGCTGATGGCTGATGACCACTGCGTCGGCAGGGGTTTCTTTCTGGGTGGCGAGCAAATATTGACTGGTGCGCATGGTTAGCCGTGTCGATTGCCTAAGACGTTGAAATAGCCCCGCATTGTACGGGGGGGAAACGAAGGCGTACAGGATGCCCCAGGGCGTGACACTTGTCAGCCAAGAAAAAGCCCGGCGTGATTGCCGGGCTTTTTCAGGTGCGGGGCACTGCAAGCCAGGCTTACAGGATGCTCAGCGGGTACTCCACGATCAGGCGCAGTTCATCGATCGATGGGGAATCGTAGTAGACACCATCGGAAGAACGGTAGGTGGCCTGACGCACGCGGAAGCTCAGGTCTTTCGCCGGGCCTTCCTGCAGCACGTACTTGATGTCGACGTCACGTTCCCATTCTTTGCCGTTGGTGGTGCCGGCGACGTTGGCGTCGGAACCGCGTACATAACGGGTCATGAAGGTCAGGCCTGGAATGCCGTATTCGGCAAAGTTCAGGTCGTAGCGAGCCTGCCAGGATTTCTCGTCTTCGGCGTTGAAGTCGGAGCGGGCCACGGAGTTGGCCAGGAAGATGGTGCCGCCACCGTCGATACCATAACCATAGTCGCCGTCGCCGGTGACTTTCTGGTAGGCCAGGGTGAAGGTGTGAGCGCCGATGTTGTAGGCGCCCGACAGGCTGAACGCGCGGTTGTCCAGCTTCTCGCCATCGAATGCGCGGTACTCGGCAGAGCCTTCGCTCTTGGTGTCATAGATGTTGAAGTCGAACACCAGGCCTTGATTGTCGGAGATTGGCAGCGCCCAGTTGACGTTGGCGTAGTATTTGCGCCAGTAGTCTTCAACCTTCGAGTAGTACAGGCTGGTGCTGAGGTTGTCGGTGAAGGCGTAGGTGCCGCCGACCACGTTGGCTTCCTTCAGGCCGAAGCTGTCGCGGTTGGTTTGTTCCTGGGCAGTCAGGCTGGTGAAGTGACCAGCGTGCAGGGTCAGCCCTTCGATCTCGTTGCTGGTGATCAGGGTGCCCTGGGCAATTTCTGGCAGCAGGCGGCTGTCATCGGTGGCGAAGACCGGCAGCGCGGTGAACTGGTCACCCACTTTCAGCACGGTGTCGGAGATGCGGAATTTGACCGCGCCGCCGCCCTTGGAGTAGTCATCCTGCGAACGGCCGTCGGAACCGGTCGGGAACAGGCCGGTACCGGCACGGCCCTTGCCGCTGTCCAGTTTCAGGCCGAGCATGCCGATGGCGTCGACACCCACACCCACGGTGCCTTGGGTGAAGCCGGACTCGAAGGTGCCGACGAAGCCCAGGCCGGTTTCTTCGCGACGGCTCTGGCCGCCTTCGTTGTTACGGAAGTCACGGCTGAAATACAGCATGCGGGTCTTGACGCTCAGCTTGCTGTCTTCGATGAAACCTTTGGACTCGTCCTGTGCCGAGGCCATTGCCAACTGCGAGGTCCCCGCCGAAACGGCCAGGGCGATCATGCTCCACTTCATCACGCGCATCGTGATTTGCTCCTTTGGTTTTTAGGAAGAGTACCGCTGCGTCCAAGTCTTTTAGTTATATGGGGCAGCTCTTTCTTTTTATGTCGGCGAAAATGTATAGCACGCAGACTGTTGTTGGCGATATGGCTATAAGCACTCTTTGCGGAACTTTTTCACCGTGTCGCTTTTAAGTATTTCCATGTCGCAAATCACGCCCCGGTTCAGGGGCCGTATAACCTCAGCGCTATTCCTGTCACCGTAACGAATCTGTAACTGCCGATTCCGGTTGAGGAAACTCCCTGGTAACCCATGTCGCTGTTGTTATTTGTCGCGTACACCTGTGACTGCAGATGTCGTGCCGACTTGGCGTGAAGGGAATGCAACAAGCGTGCTCAAAATTCGCAACAGTTCATGAAATTTTCACAAAACCTGCTACCGAGGGTCGGAAAGTCCCGTAAACGCGGGGCGAAGGCTGCTTGTGTGATTTGTACGATCGAGAATCATTAAAAATTAAAAAGTTGCCCTTAGAGTCAAAGTGTTACCGCAACTTGTTCATCCAGCGTCGTTTGTGGGGTGGTCAGTGTGGGAGGGGCGGGCAGGTGGCCTCATTTTGGTGCGAAAAGTAGCGCTGTGTTACCGGGAGTGTGCAAGGTATCCTTGCTGCCCTGTTTTCCGCCTGAAGCGGGATGTATTGCCTGAAGGAGATATGCCGTGTTCGTCCTCGATTCGCGTTTGCAGCAGGATTCGCTGGTGTTGGGAGAGTTTCCGCTGTGCCAGTTGCTGCTGAGCAAGGATGCCAATTACCCATGGTTCATTCTGGTGCCCAAGCGCGCTGGTATCAGTGAGCTGTTCGAGCTGGATGCGGCAGAGCAACAGCAGTTGTGGCAGGAAACCACCTTGTTGGCAGAGGCGTTGAAAGCCAGCTATGGGGCCGACAAGATGAACGTGGCTACCTTGGGCAACGTGGTCAGCCAGTTGCACATGCATGTGATTGTGCGCCAGCGCGACGACGCTGCATGGCCGGCACCGGTATGGGGCAAGTGTGCGCCTGTGGGCTACACCGATGATCAACTGCAATCTGTTCGCCAGCGTCTGCGCGGGCTACAACTTGCTGGATACCAAGAGGCCTGAGATGACACTGGAAATGCGGATGGTCGAACTGGAAACCCGTCAGGCGTTTCAGGATGACACTATCCAGGCGCTGAATGACGTGGTGGTGGAGCAAGCGCGGGTGATCGAGCGGCTGCAATTGCAGATGGCCGAGCTGATCAAGCGTCATGAAGAGATGGTTGGCCAGTATGGCAGCGAAGGGGAAGAGGCCCCGCCTCCTCATTATTGAGTTGTTCCAGGCTGCTATCGCCGGCAAGCCAGCCCCCACAGGTATGATGCTGCCTTCAGGTGCAGCACGGCCCTTGTGGGCGCTGGTTTGCCGTTGATAGCGTCGGCCGGTCAGCCGTTGGTCAACGGCGGTTTACTGCAACCACGTCTTCGGCCTGCAGGCCCTTGTCGCGGTGCATCACCGAAAACTCCACGCGCTGGCCTTCGACCAGAATGCGGTGGCCCTCACCGCGGATGGCCCGAAAGTGCACGAAGATGTCATCGCCCGAGTCTCGGGAGATGAAACCAAAGCCTTTCGACGTGTTGAACCATTTGACGGTGCCGGTATCACGGTTGCCGGCATCTTGTGCCACGTGTTGAGTGCCGCGTGCCTTGCGCGTGCTGCGGGCAAAGCCCACGGCCAGATGCACGGCCACGGCCAGCGCCGCACACACCAGGGCTGCCAGGTTGCCCATTTCGGGGCGGGCCAGTAGCGTCAGGGTCTGCAGCACGACGGCGACTACCAGCAGGGCGCAGGCCAGGTGCTGCAGTTGTTGCCGTGCGCCGCGATGATACAGCGGCACGACCGGGGCCAGCACAAGGTTGAGCAGGCCGAGCAGGGCCAGGTAGACCGCGTCGGGTTGTTGCAGGAAGGGTGTCGCATCGGTTTTCAGGCTGGGTATGAGCGATAGCAGCAAAGCTGCCACGCCCGTCACCAGATGGACGATCTTGAACATGGGGTTGGCTCACTGTTGATAAGGCCGATCACAGGAAGAGCTGGCAGCACGGTGCGCATGAGATATAGAGCGCGAACACGTGGCAGGCCAGCCTATGCACCCGGCAATGACAGTCCGCACGGGTGGCACACTGCCTATTTAACAGTAAAGCCGCAGCCTACTCAAACCGCAGGCCGCCCAGTGGGCAATGTATTGCGCCATGTCACATGCGGCATGCGGCAAGTGTTGCTACAGTGGTCGGCACCCGCTTGAGTCTCAAGCCTTGTGGAAAGGGGAGCTTCATGGCAATCGATATCGGTATCAGTGAAGAAGATCGCAAGTCCATCGTCGATGGGCTGTCCCGCCTGTTGTCGGATACCTACGTGCTGTATCTGAAAACCCATAACTTTCACTGGAACGTCACCGGCCCGTCGTTCCGCACCTTGCACCTGATGTTCGAAGAGCAGTACAACGAACTGGCGCTGGCAGTCGATTCGATCGCCGAGCGCATCCGTGCCTTGGGCTTCCCGGCACCGGGTTCGTATGCATTCTATGCACGGCACTCGTCGATCAAGGAGGAGGAAGGCGTCCCCCCGGCAGACGAGATGATCCGCCAGCTTGTTCAGGGGCAGGAGGCCGTGGTACGCACTGCGCGCAGCATTTTCCCTGTGGTGGACAAGGTCAGTGACGAGCCGACCGCCGACCTGCTGACGCAGCGCATGCAGGTTCACGAGAAAACCGCCTGGATGCTGCGGGTACTGCTCGACGACAAGTAACCGTTGCTCAAGGGGAAAGCTTGCGCAACCCCCGTGGGAGCGGGCGTGCCCGCGAACACCGGCGCAGCCGGTGCCATCCACCGCATTGCCTGCTCCCACAGGCTCCGCCTGGCAATCTGGTATTTGCGAAGGAACATTTTGCCGCTGCTTTAAGCTCGCCCGTCAGCGCTTCATAGGCCACCTGGTACCTGTGACGAGGAAGTGTGGCGCATGATGCAAGCGAACAAGCGTATGGCCGGCCAGGGCAACTGGCCAGGGAAACAGTGCATCGACCCGTTCAAGGCGGACTTCGACATGTTGCAGACGCAGCCGGTGTCACGTTCCGTGCGGCTCAACGGCTTTTCTACCTGTCTGCGCCTGGAGGCTGTCTACTGGGGTATCCTAGAGCGCATCGCCGCCGCCAACCGTTGTTCGGTCAGTGCCGTGTTGTCCTACGTGGACCGTGAGGTGCACCTGCGCCAGGGCGGAGTGCGCAATTTCAGCGGGCTGATCCGGGTAATCTGCGTGGCGTGGCTGCAGGACCCGCCAAGTGCGCGCTGATCGCCAGGCGGGCTGCGCAGTGCTTGCTAACCATATATAATCCCGCTTTTTGCTGCCCCCCGGCAGCCAGCGTTATGGTTGACGAGAGACACCCATGCCCCTTTATGACTATCAATGTGCGTCCTGCGAGCACCGCATGGAAGTGCTGCAGAAGATCAGCGCCGCGCCGCTGACCGATTGCCCGGCCTGTCAGGCGCCGGCACTGAAAAAGCTGCTGTCGGTGCCAGGCTTTCGCCTGAGCGGTAACGGTTGGTACGAAACCGACTTCAAGACCGGGGCGAAAAAGAATCTGGCAGGCGGCGACAAGGCCGACTGAGTTGAATGCTGTGACCGGGTCTTGCAGTATTAGCCCTCCGGGCGGCCAAGGCCTCCACCGAATACACGAATCACGAGAAGCGAAACCACCATCATGATGCGCAGCCATTATTGCGGCCAACTGAACGAGAGCCTGGACGGCCAGGAAGTCACCCTTTGCGGCTGGGTCCATCGTCGCCGCGACCACGGCGGGGTGATCTTCCTCGACATCCGTGACCGCGAAGGCATGGCCCAGGTCGTGTTCGACCCGGATCGCGCCGAAACCTTCGCTGCCGCCGACCGCGTGCGCAGCGAATACGTCGTGCAGATCACCGGCAAGGTCCGCAAGCGTCCTGAAGGTGCAGTGAATGCCAACATGGCTTCCGGTGCCATCGAGATCCTCGGCTACCAGCTGAACGTGCTCAACGAAGCGGAAACCCCGCCGTTCCCCCTGAACGAATACTCCGACGTCGGCGAGGAAACCCGCCTGCGTTACCGCTTCATCGATCTGCGTCGCCCGGAAATGGCCGACAAGCTGCGCCTGCGCTCGCGCATCACCAGCAGCATCCGTCGCTTCCTCGACGAAAACGGCTTCCTCGACGTCGAAACCCCGATTCTCACCCGTGCCACCCCGGAAGGCGCCCGCGACTACCTGGTGCCAAGCCGTACCCACGCCGGTAGCTTCTTCGCCCTGCCGCAATCGCCACAGCTGTTCAAGCAGCTGCTGATGGTCGCTGGCTTCGATCGTTACTACCAGATCGCCAAGTGCTTCCGTGACGAAGACCTGCGTGCCGACCGTCAGCCGGAATTCACCCAGATCGACATCGAGACCAGTTTCCTCGATGAAAGCGAGATCATGGGCCTGACCGAAAGCATGATCCGCAAGCTGTTCAAGGAAGTGCTCGATCTGGAATTCGGCGAATTCCCGCACATGACCTTCGAAGAGGCCATGCGCCGCTACGGCTCCGACAAGCCAGACCTGCGTATTCCGCTGGAACTGGTCGACGTTGCCGACCAGCTGAAGGATGTCGACTTCAAGGTGTTCGCCGGCCCGGCCAACGATCCGAAGTGCCGCGTTACCGCCCTGCGTCTGCCAGGTGGTGCCAGCATGCCGCGCAGCAAAATCGACGAGTACACCAAGTTCGTTGGCATCTACGGTGCCAAGGGCCTGGCCTACATCAAGGTCAATGAGCGCGCCAAGGGTGTCGAAGGCCTGCAGTCGCCGATCGTCAAGAACATCCCTGAGGCCAACCTCAACAACATCCTCGACCGCGTGGGTGCCGTGGACGGCGACATCGTGTTCTTCGGTGCCGACAAGTTCAAGGTAGTCAGCGAAGCCCTGGGTGCGCTGCGTATTCGTCTGGGTCACGACTTCGAGCTGCTGACCTGCGAGTGGGCGCCGATGTGGGTCGTCGACTTCCCGATGTTCGAAGAGAACGAAGACGGCAGCTTCACTGCATTGCACCACCCGTTCACCGCGCCGAAGTGCACCCCGGAAGAGCTCGAGGCCAACCCGGCCACTGCCCTGTCCCGTGCCTACGACATGGTGCTGAACGGTACCGAGCTGGGTGGCGGTTCGATCCGTATCCACCGTAAAGAGATGCAACAGGCGGTATTCCGTCTGCTGGGTATCGAGGCAGAAGAACAGGAAGAGAAGTTCGGCTTCCTGCTCGACGCTCTGAAGTTCGGGGCACCGCCTCACGGTGGCCTGGCATTCGGTCTGGACCGTCTGGTCATGCTGATGACCGGCGCCCAGTCGATCCGTGAAGTGATCGCGTTCCCGAAAACCCAGAGCGCTGCATGCGTCATGACCCAGGCCCCTGGCATGGTCGACGCCAAGGCCCTGCGCGAACTGCACATCCGACTGCGCGAACAGACCAAGGTCGAGTAAGCAGTCCCCGGGCGCATCCACATGGATGCGCCTTTGCGTTTCGACGCAGGTTTTTTCCCGTCCCGCCCCGTCATGGGGCGGGGCCGTTTGTGATTCAAAGGATTCGGAGTCGTTATGGCTGGTCATTCCAAGTGGGCGAACATCAAGCACCGCAAAGAGCGCCAGGATGCCAAGAGAGGCAAGGTCTTCACCAAGTGGATCCGTGAACTGACGGTCGCTGCCAAGCAGGGTGGCCCGGATCCGGCATCCAACCCGCGTCTTCGCCTGGCCCTGGACAAGGCGTTGGGCGCCAACATGAGCCGCGACATCATCGATCGCGCCGTGGCCCGTGGTGCTGGCACCAATGAAAGCGACAATGTCGAAGAGCTGAGCTACGAAGGTTATGGCCCGGGTGGCGTGGCGATCATGGTCGAAGCCATGACCGACAACCGCAACCGTACCGCCGCGGCCGTGCGTCATGCCTTCACCAAGTGTGGCGGCAACCTGGGTACTGACGGTTCGGTGGCCTACCTGTTCGAGCGCAAAGGCCAGATCAGCTTTGCCCCGGGCGTGGAAGAGGACGCGTTGATGGAAGCGGCAATGGAGGCCGATGCCGACGACGTGGTCGCCAATGACGACGGCTCGTTCGACGTGTTCACCTCGTTCAACAGCTTCTATGCCGTGCGTAATGCCTTGGAAGAGGCAGGCTTCAAGGCCGCTGACGCGGAAATCGTCATGCAGCCGACCACCAGTGCCGAGCTCGACCAGGACGGTGCCGAAAAGGTGCTCAAGCTGATCGACATGCTCGAAGACCTGGACGACGTGCAGAACGTCTATTCCAATGCCCAGATTTCCGACGAGATCATGGAAAACCTCGGCTAAGGTGATTTGGCATTTTGTGCCAACTCTGAGCGTTTGATAGCGCCTGTGCCGGCCCTTTCGCGGGTAAACCCGCTCCTACAGGTATTACGCCCATTTCAAATGTGGTGCAGTACCTGTAGGAGCGGGTTTACCCGCGAAAGGGCCGGCGCAGTTTGTAGAGATGCATCATTTTTTCGACGGGCTTTATGACTCTGATTCTAGGTATCGACCCCGGCTCGCGCATCACCGGCTATGGCGTGGTACGCCAGACCGCCCGTGGTTGCGAGTACGTGGCGTCGGGCTGCATCCGCACCGGCAGCGGTGAGCTGCACGAGCGGCTGCAGATTGTTTTTCGTGGTGTCAGTGAAATCATTGCCCAGCACGGCCCGGTGACCATGGGCATCGAACGGGTGTTCATGGCCCGCAACGCCGATTCGGCGCTCAAGCTTGGCCAGGCACGTGGCGCGGCTATCGTCGCCGCCGCCGAGGCCGGCCTGGAGATCGCCGAGTACAGCGCCACCCAGGTCAAGCAGGCCGTGGCCGGCACGGGCGGGGCCAACAAGGAGCAGGTGATGATGATGGTCATGCACCTGCTGAAATTGACGCAAAAACCGCAGATCGACGCTTCCGATGCCTTGGCCATCGCTCTGTGCCACGCCCACACCCGCTCCAGCCTGGTGCCGCATGGCTTGACCACAGCGCGGCGACGCGGCGGGCGCTTGCGTCTGTAAGCGCTTCATGCGCTGATACACATTTTGTTCGGGTGATGCATTCACCCGCTGCATTTGCTGATAGGGTTGAGCGGTCTTTGACCGGCTCCCCGAGAGGAAGGATCGGAACGTGATTGGACGTTTGCGCGGCACCCTGGCGGAAAAACAACCGCCTCACCTGATTATCGACGTCAACGGCGTGGGTTACGAACTGGAAGTTCCCATGACCACGCTGTACCGTCTGCCCAAAGTGGGTGAAACCGTCACGGTGCATACCCACCTGGTCGTGCGCGAAGATGCCCACTTGCTCTACGGCTTTGCCGAAAAGCGCGAGCGCGAGCTGTTCCGCGAGCTGATCCGCCTGAACGGCGTAGGGCCGAAGCTGGCCCTGGCGCTGATGTCCGGGCTGGAAGTGGATGAACTGGTGCGCTGCGTGCAGGCCCAGGACACCTCAGCCCTGGTGCGCGTACCGGGCGTCGGCAAGAAAACCGCTGAGCGCTTGCTGGTCGAGCTCAAGGACCGTTTCAAGGCCTGGGAAACCTCGCCGGCCATGTTCACCCTGGTGTCCGATGGGCCTTTACCGGTCGCCAGCGAGTCCAGTGCCGAGGCCGATGCAGTCAGTGCCTTGGTCTCGCTGGGCTACAAGCCGCAGGAAGCCAGCAAGGCAATTGCCGCGATCAAGGACAAGGCCGGCCTGAGCAGTGAAGAGCTGATCCGCCGCAGCCTGAAAGGGATGATTTCCAAGTGATCGAAGCCGACCGCCTGATCGCCGCCAGTGGCCGCGACCGCGAAGAAGTCCAGGACCGTGCGATTCGCCCGCTGAGCCTGGACGAGTACATCGGCCAGCCGGTGGTGCGCGAGCAGATGGCGCTGTTCATCCAGGCCGCCCGCGGCCGCGGCGAGTCGCTTGACCACACGCTGATCTTCGGGCCGCCCGGTCTGGGCAAGACCACCCTGGCCAACATCATCGCCCATGAAATGGGCGTGTCGGTAAAGAGCACCTCTGGGCCGATTCTCGAGCGCCCCGGCGACCTGGCAGCCATGCTGACCAACCTCGAGCCGCACGACGTGCTGTTCATCGACGAAATCCACCGCCTGTCGCCTGTTGTCGAGGAGGTGCTGTACCCGGCCATGGAGGACTTCCAGCTCGACATCATGATCGGCGAAGGCCCCGCAGCCCGTTCTATCAAACTCGATCTGCCACCCTTCACCCTGGTGGGGGCTACTACCCGTGCCGGCATGCTGACCAACCCACTGCGTGATCGCTTCGGTATCGTCCAGCGCCTGGAGTTCTACAACGACAAGGATTTGAGCACCATCGTCAGCCGCTCGGCCAACATCCTTGGCCTGGCCATCGAAGACCAGGGTGCCTACGAGATCGCCCGCCGTGCCCGTGGCACGCCGCGCATCGCCAACCGCCTGCTGCGCCGCGTGCGTGACTATGCCGAGGTACGCGGCAAGGGCCAGATCACCAAGGCCGTGGCTGACATGGCGCTGAACCTGCTGGATGTCGACGAGCGTGGTTTCGACCATTCGGACCGTCGCCTGCTGCTGACCATGATCGAGAAGTTCGATGGCGGCCCGGTGGGCGTGGACAACCTGGCTGCAGCCATCAGCGAAGAGCGTCATACCATCGAAGATGTGCTTGAGCCGTACCTGATTCAGCAGGGCTACATCATGCGCACGCCACGCGGCCGCGTGGTCACCCGGCATGCCTACCTGCACTTTGGGCTGAATATTCCCGGGCGCTTGGGGGAGGGGGGCGATTTTTCCGAGCCAGGCGATGAATGACAGATCGAAAGCGACTTTTTGTGGTCCTACCGCTGGCATGCCCCTGGTGCGCTGGCAATAAGACATTAATGAAGAAAAAACAGTTGCCACAGCGGATTGGCAAGCTGAGGAGTAAGCACTAGAGTATGCGCGCGCAAAATCAGCTCGAACCGTTCGCACATCGGTGTCGCGTCTATTACGAAGATACCGATGCGGGCGGCGTGGTGTATTACGTCAACTACCTGAAATTCATGGAGCGCGCGCGCACCGAACGCCTGCGGCACCTGGGCTTTTCCCAGTCGCAACTGGCTGAAGACAACCTGCTGTTCGTGGTCCATTCCAGCGAAGCGCGCTATCACGCGCCGGCGCGGCTGGATGACGAATTGCGGGTGACCGCGCAGGTCCTTGAACTCAATCGCGCCAGCTTGCGTTTCGTACAGCAGGTCTGGCGGGAAAAGGATGAAACGCTGCTTTGCGAAGGGCAGTTCCTGGTGGCTGCCGTGCGCGCCGACACTTTCAAACCCCGAGCCCTACCCCCCCAGCTGCGCGACGCCTTTGCGGCGGACGGCTCGGGTAATCAATCGAATGCAGGAGAATAAGCGTGGAAGCTAACGTCGTCGACCATACCTCCATGTGGAGTCTGGTCAGCAATGCCAGCGTGGTGGTACAGCTGGTAATGCTGACCCTGGTGGCCGCCTCGGTCACCTCATGGATCATGATCTTCCAGCGCAGCACCATGCTGCGCGCCGGTCGTCGTGCGCTGGATGCCTTCGAAGAGCGCTTCTGGTCGGGTATCGACCTGTCCAAGCTGTACCGCCAGGCAGGCAGCAACCCAGACCCGGACTCCGGCGTGGAGCAGGTGTTCCGTGCCGGTTTCAAGGAGTTCTCGCGCCTGCGCCAGCAACCGGGTGTTGACCCGGACGCCGTCATGGAAGGTGTTGGCCGTGCCATGCGCGTGGCCATCTCGCGCGAGGAAGAAAAACTCGAGCAGAGCTTGCCGTTCCTGGCCACCGTTGGTTCGACCAGCCCGTACATCGGCCTGTTCGGCACCGTGTGGGGCATCATGAACTCCTTCCGCGGCCTGGCCAGCGCCCAGCAGGCCACCCTGGCTACCGTTGCTCCGGGCATCGCCGAAGCACTGATCGCTACCGCCATCGGCCTGTTCGCGGCAATCCCGGCTGTTATTGCCTACAACCGTTTCGCCGCGCGCAGTGAAGTACTGATCGGCCGTTACTACACCTTCGCCGACGAGTTCCAGGCGATCCTGCACCGCAAAGTGCACACCAGCGAAGAGTAATCAGGTAGAAGCCCATGGCCCGAGTTCGCCACAAACGCAAGCCCGTCGCCGAGATGAACGTGGTGCCCTACATCGACGTGATGCTGGTGCTGCTGGTCATCTTCATGGTGACGGCGCCCATGCTCAACCAGGGCGTGAAGGTCGACCTGCCCAAGGTTTCCAGCGAAGCCTTGCCGCAGGACAACAACGTCCAGATCCTCACCATCTCCATCAAGGCCGATAAAACCTATTACTGGAACCTCGGCAGCGAAGTCGATACCGACAAGCAGATGGACAAAGCCATGACCTTGCCGGCCATGACCGACGCCGTGACCAAGATCATTGCTGCCGGCCGTGACCAGGGCAAGCAGACCCAGGTGTTCATTCGTGGCGACAAGGCTGTCGACTATGGCGCGGTCATGGGTGCCATGGGCGGGTTGCAGAAGGCCGGTGTCGGTAACGTTGGCCTGATTACCGAGGCGCCCTGATGCAACAGCGAGAGCCATCCGCCTCGGAAAGCTACTTCTGGCCCAGTGTCTGGGCCATCGGCCTGCATGTGCTGGTGTTCGCCCTGCTGTTCGTCAGTTTTGCCATGACGCCGGAGCTGCCGCCTTCCAAGCCGATCGTTCAGGCTACCCTGTACCAGCTCAAGTCCAAGAGCCAGGCAACCACCCAGACCAATCAGAAGATTGCCGGGGAGGCGAAGAAAACCGCTTCGCGCCAGACCGAAGTCGAGCAGCTGGAACAGAAGAAGGTCGAGCAGGAGGCCGTGAAGGCCGCGGAACAAAAGAAAGCTGACGCCGCTCAAAAGGCCGAAGAGGCCCGCGAAGCCGCCGAGGCGAAAAAAGCCGAGGATGCTGCCAAGGCCGCTGAAGCCGCCAAGGCTGCCGAGGCCAAGAAAGCTGCCGAAGCCAAGAAGGCCGACGAGGCGAAGAAAGCTGCCGAGAAACAGCAGGCCGACATCGCCAAGAAGAAGGCCGAGGACGAAGCCAAGAAAAAAGCCGAAGAAGAGGCCAAGAAAGCGGCCGCTGAAGAGGCGAAGAAGAAAGCCGCCGAGGACGCCAAGAAAAAGGCAGCCGAAGAGGCCAAGAAGAAAGCAGCCGAGGACGCCAAGAAGAAAGCGGCGGCCGAGGACGCGAAGAAGAAGGCAGCTGAAGAGGCCAAGAAAAAGGCCGCTGCAGATGCCCAGAAGAAGGCACAGGAAGCGGCCCGCAAGGCGGCAGAAGACAAGAAAGCCCAGGCACTGGCCGAGCTGTTGTCCGATACCACCGAGCGGCAGCAGGCGCTGGCCGACGAGCAGGGTGACCAGGTGGCCGGCGACTTCGACGACCTGATCCGCATGCGCGCGGCCGAGGGCTGGGCACGTCCGCCTTCCGCGCGCAAGGGCATGACGGTGGTCCTGCAGATCAACATGTTGCCGGACGGTACCATCACCAATGTCAGCGTGGCCCGGTCCAGTGGTGACGGCCCGTATGACAGTTCGGCGGTGGCTGCGGTGAAGAACATTGGTCGTTTGACCGAGATGCAGGGTATGAAGCCGAGCGATTTCAACCAATATCGTTCGTTCAAGATGACATTTACACCTGAGGATCTAGCGTTGTGATTAAACGTCTGAGAGGACTGCTGGTCATGCTCTGCTGCGTGGCAGGCATGGCGGTGGCAGAAGAAAAGAACATCCTGGTTACCAGCGGCAGCGACCGGGCCACGCCCATCGCGGTAGTGCCGTTCGGTCTGCAGGGCGGTAGCGTGTTGCCTGAAGACATCGCCGACATCATCGGCAACGACCTGCGCAACTCTGGCTATTACTCGCCAATTCCGCGGCAGAACATGATCAGCCAGCCGTCGCAGGCCAGCGAAGTGATCTTCCGTGACTGGAAAGCGCTGGGTGCACAGTACGTGATGGTCGGCAGCATCGTGCCGTCGGGCGGTCGCCTGCAGGTGCAGTACGCGCTGTTCAACGTCGCCACCGAGCAGCAAGTGCTGACCGGCAGCGTGGCGGGCAGCACCGACCAGCTGCGCGATATGGCGCACTACATTGCCGACCAGTCGTTCGAGAAGCTCACCGGCATCAAGGGCGCGTTCTCTACGCGCATGCTGTACGTGACGGCCGAGCGTTTCTCCACCAATAACACCCGCTACACCCTCCAGCGTTCGGACTACGACGGTGCGCGTGCGGTGACCCTGCTGCAATCGCGTGAGCCGATCCTGTCGCCGCGCTTTGCGCCAGATGGCAAACGTATCGCCTACGTTTCGTTCGAGCAGAAGCGCCCACGTATCTTCGTGCAGAACATCGATACTGGCCGCCGCGAGCAGGTGACCAACTTCGAAGGCCTGAACGGTGCGCCAGCCTGGTCGCCGGACGGTTCGCGCCTGGCGTTCGTACTGTCCAAGGACGGCAACCCGGACATCTACGTGATGAACGTGGCCTCGCGCCAGATCAGCCGTGTTACTGCAGGCCCGGGTATCAATACCGAGCCGTTCTGGGGCAAAGATGGCAACACCCTCTACTTCACTTCCGACCGTGGCGGCAAACCGCAGATCTATAAACAGTCGGTCAGTGGTGGTGGTGCCGAGCGCGTAACGTTCGTAGGTAACTACAACGCCAACCCGAAACTTTCGGCGGACGAAAAGACCCTGGTAATGATTCATCGCCAACAGGGCTTTACCAACTTCAAAGTGGCGGCACAGGACTTGCAACGCGGAAGTGTAAAGATTCTGTCTGAAACAAGTCTTGATGAGTCTCCCACTGTTGCGCCAAACGGCACCATGCTAATCTACGCCACCCGCCAGCAGGGCCGGGGAGTCTTGATGCTCGTGTCGCTGAACGGCCGCGTGAGGCTCCCACTTCCTACCGCTCAAGGCGAAGTCAGAGAACCGTCCTGGTCCCCTTACCTGAACTGATTGCGGCGTAATACATTTTGCTTAACACACTGGGGTTTCATTAGGAGTTTCACGATGGAAATGCTGAAGTTTGGTAAATTTGCTGCGCTGGCTCTGGCCATGGCCGTAGCTGTAGGTTGCTCCTCGAAGGGCGGTGATAACGCAGGCGAAGGCGCTGCTGTAGACCCTAACGCTGGCTACGGTGCCAACACTGGCGCTGTTGACGGCTCCCTGAGCGAAGAAGCCGCCCTGCGCGCAATCACCACCTTCTACTTCGAATACGACAGCTCGGACCTGAAGCCAGAAGCCATGCGCGCTCTGGACGTTCACGCCAAGGACCTGAAAGCCAACGGCAACCGTGTTGTTCTGGAAGGTAACACCGACGAGCGCGGCACCCGCGAGTACAACATGGCTCTGGGTGAGCGTCGTGCGAAAGCCGTTCAGCGCTACCTGGTTCTGCAGGGCGTTTCCCCTGCTCAGCTGGAACTGGTTTCCTACGGCGAAGAGCGTCCAGTTGCTACCGGCAACGACGAGCAGTCCTGGGCTCAGAACCGTCGCGTAGAACTGCGTAAGTAAGTTCTTATGCGTATGTGCCGCCGTGTAGTAACCGTCCTCGCACTCAGCCTGCCGCTTGCGGCCTGGGCTGAGGTCCCTGTAGTAGATGACAACGCAGGCAGCTATCCGCCTGCGGGTTATGGCACGAGCGGCGCCTATGCCGGGTCAGGGGCTTCGGCCCCTGCCTCTGCACAGGGCCAGCTGTTCATGCAGCTGCAACAGATGCAGGATCAGCTTTCCCGCCAGCAAGGCATCATCGAAGAGCTGCAAAACGATGTGTCCCGCATGAAGCAGGAAAACCTGGAGCGTTACCAGGACCTGGACCGTCGCATCAACAGTGGCGCTGCGCCTGCCGCAACCCCTGACAATTCCTCCGGTGGTGGCGCGTCCAATGCCGCCCCCGATGCCGCAGCAGGTGCTGCTGCGCAACAACCGGCCGGCAGTAGCCAGCCCGGTGATCCGGCGAAAGAGAAGCTCTATTACGACGCAGCTTTCGACCTGATCAAACAGAAAGACTTCGACAAGGCCAGCCAGGCGTTCAACGCCTTCCTGCGCAAGTACCCCAACAGCCAGTACGCCGGTAATGCCCAATACTGGTTGGGTGAAGTGAACCTGGCCAAGGGTGACCTGCAAGGCGCCAGCCAGGCCTTTGCCCAGGTCAGCCAAAAGTACCCGAAGCACAGCAAGGTGCCAGATTCGCTGTACAAACTGGCTGATGTCGAGCGCCGTATGGGCCATACCGACAAGGTAAAAGGCATCCTTCAGCAGGTCGTGACCCAGTACCCCGGCACCTCTGCCGCTCAACTGGCCCAGCGTGACCTGCAGAAGCTCTAGGCGTTGTCGCTGTACCGCTCGAAAGAAACCCGCGCCAGTCGCGGGTTTTTTCGTTAGAATCACTGCCCTTTTTTCGTAAACACGCTGCTGCGGATAACGCTATGTCGAGTCCGCGACAGTGCCTGACGGAGGCGGACAGCCTGTTTAGCTGTCACGCCCGTGGCGAGCATGCAAGACACATTACGCATCACCGAAGTCTTTTACTCTTTGCAGGGTGAGACGCGAACGGCCGGGCTGCCCACGGTATTTGTGCGCCTCACCGGTTGCCCCCTGCGTTGCCAGTACTGCGACAGTGCCTATGCCTTCAGTGGCGGTACCGTACGCACCCTTGATTCGATCCTCGAACAAGTGGCCGGCTTCAAACCGCGCTACGTCTGTGTCACCGGTGGCGAACCACTGGCCCAGCCCAACGCCTTGCCGTTGCTGCAGCGGCTGTGTGATGCCGGTTACGAGGTGTCGCTGGAGACCAGCGGCGCGCTGGATATTGCCGGCACCGACACCCGCGTCAGCCGTGTGGTCGACCTGAAAACCCCAGGCTCCGAAGAGTCGCACCGTAACCGCTACGAGAACATCGAGCAACTGACACGCAACGACCAGGTCAAGTTCGTCATCTGTTCCCGCGAGGATTATGACTGGGCGGTATCCAAGCTGATCCAGTACAACCTGGCAGAGCGTGCCGGTGAGGTGTTGTTCTCACCCAGCCATCATCAGGTGAACGCCAGTGACCTGGCTGACTGGATCGTTGCTGACAACCTGCCTGTACGCTTCCAACTGCAGCTGCACAAGCTGCTGTGGAACGACGAGCCCGGACGTTGATTGAGGAGCACGTACACATGACAGAAAAACGCGCAGTAATCCTGTTGTCCGGCGGCCTGGATTCGGCCACCGTGGTTGCCATGGCCAAGGCCGAAGGCTACAGCTGCTACACCATGAGCTTCGACTACGGCCAGCGTCATCGTGCCGAGCTGAACGCCGCTGCCCGCGTGGCCCGCGACCTGGGTGTGGTCGAGCACAAGGTGATTGGGCTGAACCTCGACGGCATCGGCGGTTCTGCATTGACCGACAGCAGCATCGACGTGCCGGAAGCCCCGGGTGAAGGCATTCCGGTCACTTATGTGCCGGCGCGCAACACCGTGTTCCTTTCGCTGGCCCTGGGTTGGGCCGAAGTACTGGAAGCGCGCGACATCTTCATTGGCGTCAACGCCGTGGATTACTCCGGCTACCCGGATTGCCGACCCGAGTTCGTCGAGGCCTTCGAGCGCATGGCCAACCTGGCGACCAAGGCTGGCGTAGAAGAGCAGGGCTTCCGCATCCAGGCGCCGCTGCAGAACATGAGCAAGGCGCAGATCGTGCAGGCCGGTATGGCCCGTGGTGTGGACTACAGCCTGACCGTTTCCTGCTACCAGGCCGACGATGACGGCCGCGCCTGTGGCAAATGCGACAGCTGCCGCCTGCGCGCCGATGGTTTCAAGGCCGCCGGTATCGAAGATCCGACTCGGTATTTTTGAAAAAATCGTGATGGGGTGTTGAATTCTCGTTAGAAATCAGTATTATACGCGCCATCAAATGGGTCGTTAGCTCAGTTGGTAGAGCAGTTGGCTTTTAACCAATTGGTCGTAGGTTCGAATCCTACACGACCCACCATACGCAGTACGTGAAAGCCCGCTACCAGAAATGGTCGCGGGCTTTTTCGTTTGCGCTACGGGTTTCGGAAAAAGGGCGCAGAGCGCCCACCAATTACTCGGCCCATTCCGGGTCGCCAGTGAACACCACTGTCAGCCAGCGGTCCGGCCCTTCTCCGCCTACCGCGTCGCCAATCTCGTTGCGCCAGGCATCCCATTCATCGATGGTCTTCGCCGCCATGGTTTTGGGCACGATGAAATACAGCTCGATCTCCCGCGAACGCCCGACCTTGGCGACATAGGCGCGGTAAGATTGCAGGCCATGGCGGGCGACGAAGGCCTTGGCCACCTCATCTACGTGCAGCTTGAGGTCGCCAGGGGTGACCAGGAAGATTTCAGACAGCGCCTGACGCACCACCGACATCGGCAACGGCACGATCACCAGGCACACCAGCGCCAGCACCGCCGGGTCAATATAGGGTGATACCCATTCCAGCGCAGTGCCCTGCACGGCATAACCAAAACAGAAGGCAATCAGCAGTGCGGCCGTGATGCTGGCCGACATCACCCAGCCCTTGACGTCCATGCGCACGAAGTCTGACTTCAGTTTGCGGTTGGCGCGGGCCTCGATGACGGCGATGGTCACACAGGTGATCACCGTCAGCGCCGCGTAGACCATGGCAATGCCGAACTCCAGGTGGCGCCCGCCTTGCAGCAGGCTGCTGACGGCGTTGATCAGCGCGTAGATGGCCACGCCGCCGAGCAGAATGCCGTTGAGTGCCAGTACCATGGGCTCCAGGTGCCAGAAACCCATGGTGAAGCGCTCGCGCAGCTTGCGCGACATCTGCACGCTGGTGGTGTGCGAAGTGATCAGCTTGACCACCACCAGCGACAGCCCGCTCATGCTGGCGTCGACCAGCGAGTATACGCCGTCGAAGACGATGGAAAACGAGCCGGAGGCAAGGCCGAAGGCGATGCCGATGGTGGCGATGAACAGGGTGGCGGCGATCGAGGTGCGTAAAAGCCCTTGTTCGCTGGTGATGTCGAAGAAAGTGGATCGGGTTGGATTAGGCATAAGTTGTGCTCAAGAATAACGATGGTGCGGTGCCT
>NZ_JBICLK010000014.1:0-1387 GCF_043105275.1 Pseudomonas sp. TYF_14 | reverse complement strand
GACGCATTGACCTTTAGCCCATAGGCCGCAAAATCCGATGCTTGGAAACGAGCATCGGATTTTTTATGCGCCTGTCAAAAGCCCTGTCCCTCACTCATGAAATGGCATCGCGGCCACATGCCCTCGAAGGGCTTGGAGCCTTGCTTGATCCAGACATTGTGAAACAGGCCTTCGAAACGGCAGGCGTCTCGACTATACGCAAGCGCCGGTTGCCGTTGGAAAGCCTGGTCTGGTGCATCATCGGCATGGCGTTGTTCCGCCGGATGTCGGCTTGGGATGTCGTGAATCACATGGACATCATGCTGCCGGGCAAGCGACCGCTGGTGGCGCCCAGCGCTGTTGTTCAGGGACGGCAACGGCTGGGTAGCGAAGCGGTTCGCGAGGTGTTTTCGCTCACCCAGCAGCGATGGCATGCAGAAGTCCAACACCCTCAATGGTTGGGGTTAACGCTTTTGGGTGTGGATGGCGTCGTCTGGAATACCCCCGACACCGCAGAAAATCGGGCGTGCTACGGCGGCGCGACCAATCAGCATGGCGATGGCAGTTACCCTCAAGTCCGAATGGTCTGCCAGATGGAACTGACTAGCCATCTGCTGATAAGCAGTACTTTCGAGAGCTATCACAGTAGCGAAATGAAGCTGGCCGAACAGTTGATCGCTACCACGCCTGATCACTCGCTGACCCTGTTCGATAAAGGTTTCTACTCGTTGGGTTTGCTGCATCACTGGCAATCACAAGGCGAGCAGCGTCATTGGCTTATTCCTTTGAAGAAGGGTAGCCAGTACGAAGTCGAGCACAAGCTTGGACGCAACGATGCCGTAGTCATTCTGCGCACCTCGCCACAAGCCCGTAAGCAATGGCCCGGCTTGCCGCTGGAGACTCGAGCACGGCTGTTAAGCAAGACGATTAAAGGCAAGGTGGTGAGCGTACTGACCTCAATGGTGGATCCGCTGCGTTTCCCGGGTGATGAGATCGTCGACCTTTACAGTCAGCGTTGGGAAATCGAACTGGGATATCGAGAGATCAAGCAAGGGCTTTTAGGTGGTGAATATACGCTGAGAAGCAAGACGCCGGAGATGATTGCGCAAGAGCTATGGGGCGTACTGCTGGGCTACAACCTGTTGCGTTATCAGATGGTGCAAATGTCTCGACAGTGCCCTGGTGTGTACCCATGCGAGATGAGTTTTACTGCCTGTAGCTGGGCAATACTGGGCTTGCTGCATGGCACATCCTTGAACCACCCCGGAAATTTGCCGGGATTTTTGTCGGATCTGCAGGCTTCGGCGGCACAATATGTCTTGCCACATCGACGGCCTGACCGATGGTTTCCGCGAACGGTGAAGCAACGTCCAGCGAAGTACCCCACCCGAAAATGAAAAATGCCAGT
>NZ_JBICLK010000013.1:0-50839 GCF_043105275.1 Pseudomonas sp. TYF_14 | reverse complement strand
CTGACGAAACACCCCCATGAGGTATCCCCCGTGACACCCGCCATGCCTGACCAAGGCGCCGCCGGCATCGCCACCGCCGTCGCCGAAAGCGTGCAATACCAAGGCCGCAAGACTGCCCGCCAAGGCAGCGAACAGCGTCGCCAGTTGATTCTCGATGCCGCCATGCGCATTGTCGTGCGCGATGGCGTGCGCGGTGTGCGCCACCGGGCAGTGGCCGCCGAGGCCGGCGTGCCATTGTCGGCCACCACCTACTACTTCAAGGACATCGAGGACCTGCTCACCGATACCTTTGCCCAGTACGTCGAGCGCAGTGCGGCCTACATGGCCAAGCTGTGGGCCAATACCGAGGTGGTGTTGCGCCAGTTGCTGGCACAGGGCGATGGCAGCCCGCAGGCACGGGCGCGGCTGGCTGACGACGTGGCGCGCATGACTGCCGATTACGTTCAGCGGCAACTGCTGAACCGCCGTGACTTCCTGATGGCCGAGCAGGCTTTCCGCCAGGAAGCATTGCTGTGCCCGCGACTGGCTGAGCTGGTGTGCGCTCATGAGCAGATCCTGCTGCACGGCACCCGGCAATTGCTGCAGGTCGTGGGTTCGCGGCAGCCGGAGCAGGATGCACAGATGTTGACGGCGATTATCGAGCAGTTGGAATATCAAGGCCTGCTCAAGCAAGCGAATGCGCAAGCCGATGGGCAGATGCTCGCTATGCTTACCCGATACCTGCAGCTGGTGCTGGCATCGGCCTGAGCCGAGAACGACCTTTTCAAGGAGAACCTGATGAGAGCCTGGCGTGTGGTGTTGTTGACTTTGTCATTCCTGCTGCTGGGCGGTTGTCTGGTGACCTTCCATGAGCCTTTGCCCAGCAACCAGGCAGCGCCCAAGGCCTTGCTCGGCAAGTGGAGCAGCAAGGACGCCTGGGGGGAACCGTTGAAACTGGTGATCAGCCGTAGCGGTGGCGACGCCTACAAGGCGGTGGCCACGGCCAAGGGCAAGGCCCCTGAAGAATACGTGTTCACCGTGTCACGCCACGGCAACCGCTGGTACCTGTCGGCCGGCGTGCCCAAGCGCCTGGGTGGCAATTTCCTGATTGGCGGCTTCGATATCGTCGATGGCAAGGAACTGGTGGTCTACAACCTGGATGTCGAGCAGGTACAGCAGGCGGTGGACAAGAAGGAACTGAGCGGTCGTAGTACCGAAGTGCCGGAGGACAACGGCGACGGCGTGCTGATCGACAGCCCGGCGGCGCGGGTGCTGGCCTACCTGGACGACCCGGCCAACTCCGACCTGTTCGTCGAAGTGGCGCGGTTCCAGCGCTCGGGCAAATGACCGTGTTGGCGTCTTCGCGGGCTTGCCCGCGAAGAGGCCGGTACAGGTTTCGTGTACTAGAAAGGAGTTCCCGGTGGACGAATACCAGCAAACCATCCGCGCCCTGTCCGACCGCATCGTCGCGGCACAGACGCCGATCCGGGTCCTTGACGCGGTGAAGTGGGACGACAACATCCGCCAGGGCTTTCTCAAGGCCAAGGGCAAGGAGCCGCCGGCGGTTGATCGCGCCTACTACCAGTCGCGCCCGCTGTCGTTCGACTCCAGCGCGGTCAAGGCCGAGTTCCAGGGCATCGAGCGCGACATCATTCGCCAGTTGGGCCAGTTCAACCCGGTCGGGCAGATCATGAAGCGCATGTGCCGCGAATACCGCATGGTGGTTCGCATGCTCGAAGCGCGCGGTACCGAGGACTTCGGCCTGATCTCCCAGGAGCTGTACGGCGCCGCCTCGGATGCCTTCCACGCCGGTGACCCGACCCTGGCCGACCTTGGCCTGATGCTGTCGGACTACCTGAACAACATCGATGGCCGTGGTGACCTCAAGGATGAGCCAAAGAATCTCACCGCCAAGGAGGCGGTGGAGATCCTCCAGCACCGGCTGAACAACGTGTTCGGCGAGGCCGAAGGTACCATTCGCGTGTTCGAGTCCGACGGTATCGTCGCCGACGCCGCAGCCGGTGCCGACTACATCAAGGTGCGTGCCGATGCCATGTTCAACGCCCGCGATGTGCGCGCCCTGGAGGTGCACGAAGGGTTGGTGCACGTCGGTACCACGCTCAATGGCCTGAACCAGCCGATCTGTACCTTCCTGGCCAAGGGCCCGCCCTCGTCGACGGTAACCCAGGAGGGCCTGGCGATTCTCATGGAGGTGATCGCCTTTGCCTCCTACCCCAGCCGCCTGCGCAAGCTCACCAACCGCACCCGTGCCATCCACATGGTCGAGGAGGGTGCAGACTTCATGCAGGTCTACGGTTTCTTCCGCGAGCAGGGCTTTGAGATGGCGCAGAGCTACAGCAACGCCAGCCGGGTGTTCCGCGGCTCGGTGCCCAACGGCCTGCCATTCACCAAGGACTTGTCCTATCTCAAGGGCTTCATCATGGTTTACAACTACATTCAGTTGGCCGTGAAGAAGGGCAAACTGGAACAGATCCCGTTGCTGTTCTGTGGCAAGACCACCCTGGAAGACATGCGCACCCTGCGCCAACTGGTTGAGGAAGGGTTGGTCGAGCCGCCCAAGTACCTGCCTGAACAGTTCCGCGACCTGAGTGCGTTGTCGGCCTGGATGTGCTTCTCCAACTTCCTCAACCACCTGAGCCTGGATCGCATTGAAGCCGACTACGCGAACATTCTCTGAGCACTGCCGCCTGCTCGTCCTCGGCCTGGTCCTGGTGAGCCTTGGCGGCTGCAGCAGCCTGTTGTTCTACCCCGAGCGTGGTCAGGCCTTCACCCCGGAGCGCGCCAAGCTGGAATACCGCGATGTCACGCTGACGACTGCTGATGGCATCCGCCTTCACGGTTGGTGGCTGCCAGCCAAGGCCGGGGTCGAGGTCAAGGGCACGGTGCTGCACCTGCACGGCAACGGCGGTAACCTGCCAGGGCACCTGGGGGGGAGCTACTGGTTGCCGGAGCAGGGCTACCAGGTGTTCATGATCGATTACCGCGGCTATGGCTTGTCTCAGGGTCAGCCGAGCCTGCCGGAGGTGTATCAGGACATTGCTGCAGCCATGGCCTGGCTGCAGCAGGCGCCCGAGGTCAAGGGCAAGCCGCTGGTACTGTTGGGGCAGAGCCTGGGCGGTGCCATGGCCATTCATTACCTGGCGGCCCACCCCGAACAGCGTCAGCGCTTCAGCGCCCTGGTGTTCGATGGTGTGCCGGCCAGTTACCGCGCGGTGGGGCGCTTTGCGCTCAGCACCTCCTGGATGACCTGGCCATTGCAGGTTCCGCTGTCGTGGCTGGTGCCGGACGGCGACAGCGCGATCCGCTCGATCGAGCGATTGAGCAGCCCGCCCAAGTTGTTTTTCCACAGCATCGACGACAACCTGGTGCCGATGGACAACGGCATCCGGCTGTATCAGCACGCGCCACCACCGCGGGTGCTGCAACTGACCCGAGGGGGTCACGTGCAGACCTTCGCCGACCCTACCTGGCGCCAGGTGATGCTGCGGTTCCTCGATGATCCCAGCCATTTCAACGGCCTGCGGCGGCTTGCCGAAGTGCCCAATTTCCCTGACGAGAAGAACAAGCAATGAGTGAAGAACGCAACGCCATCCCGCTGATCCTGACCGGCGTCGGCAGCATCATCGTGACGGTAGGGGCTTTGTGGTATTACGGTTACCTGCATTTCGCCAAGCCCGAAGATGCCCTGCTGCTGCAGGATTTCACCATGCTCAAGACCATCCCCGGCGAGGACTACAAGGTATCGCTGGACCCGGCGCCGCAAGTGGCCCAGTGCGTCGACGGCGTGCTGGTGCTGTTCGACACCCAGCAGAAAGGCCTGACCGGCGTGCTGGTGGACAACCGCAAGCGCGCGGTGCGCTGCATGGGCGAGGAAACACCGCAGCAGGTGCAGTGAGTGTTCGGCGCAGCATTTTTGGCGCCCGCGAGATCGAGCGCCGCCCGCGCGGCGCATCGCGAGCAAGCTCGCTCCTACATCAGTTTCGGGCCAGTTACGCCTGTGACAGACGCGCGCGACCGCCTTGTTTGTACGACGCGATATCGCGCCATGCGCCAAGGCGTTCGCGCGCAAATCCCACAGGAATAATTGGCCCGAAACAGATGTAGGAGCGAGCTTGCTCGCGATGCGCCGCGCGGGCGGCGCTCGATCTCACAGGCGGCACAACATTATCGGCGAACAAAGAAAAGCCCCGCGTCGATCGCGGGGCTTGTCCTTTCAGCTAGCCAGCCTTAGCGCTGAACCTGGCTCACCGAGCGTGGTGCCACCGGCTGGTTGTCGTTGGAGATGGTCACCTCCACCCGACGGTTCTGCGCACGTCCCGAGTTGCTCGAGTTGTCCGCTACCGGGTACTCCTTGCCATAGCCCTGGGAAACGATACGCGCCGGATCTACCCCGGCACGCACCAGTGCCATGCGCACGCTGTTGGCACGGCGCTCGGACAGGGTCTGGTTGTAGTTGGCCGAGCCGACGCTGTCGGTGTAGCCCTCGACGATCACCTTGCGTTCCGGGTTTTCCTGAAGGAACTGGGCCAGCTTGGTGATGTTCGGGTAGGCGTTGCTCTTAAGTTCGGCCTTGTTGAAGTCGAACAGCACGTCGCCGAAGGTCACCAGCGTTCCGCGGTCGGTCTGCTTGGCGTTGAGGCTGTCCTGCAGCTTGGCGATCTGCGCGTCGCGGGCATCCAGCTTGGCCTGGGCGCGCTGGGCCGAGGCATTCTTCAGTTCAGCTTCGGCGGTGCGCAGGGCAATGGTCTGCTTGGCCACTTCGACGCGCTGGTTGGTCAGGTAGGCCAATTGGTCGACTTTCTTCTCGTCTTCACGGTCCATGTAGGCCTTGTCGGCCTTGTTCAGCCAGTCCTGGGCGTCCTTGGTCTCCAGTGCCGCGACTTTGCTCGCTTGCGGGTCGCTCTGCAGCGAGGAGAAGTTGGTGCGGGCCGCTTCCAGATTGGCATTCGGATCGTGCGAGCAGGCAGCAAGACCGACGCTCAGGGCCAGCAGGGCGGGAATCATGACGTGTTTGCGCATAGTGTTCATCCTTTGATCGTGTGCGAAGGCTAAGGTTGGCGGGGCAGGGCTCACTGAACGCTGCGCAGGCCTTCCTCACGTACGTCCTGAACGCCCTGGCGGGCATCCTGCACGGCCTTCTGGGCTTTGGCTGCCTGGGCCTTGCGTTCGGCGAGGCGTGCATCCCACTCGGCCTGTTGGGCCAGGCGCTTGGCCTCGTCGTACTTCTTGTCGTGCATGGCGATTTCGGCTTGCTTGAACTTGTCCTGAGCCGCTTTCATTTCCACGGCGGCGAACTCGGTACCGCCAGCGCTGACGGCGGAGTTCACGGCGGACTGGGTAACGGCATACTGCTCGGTGGGCGGATTGCCCGCACAGCCGGCCAGGACCAGGCTACTGCCCAGCGCCAGCGCGGCCAGCTTGAACCCGCGCACATGAGTGGATGACAGTTTGCTAGTGCGGGTCTTCATGGTGGTCAGCTCCATTGGATCACTCCTGATAACGACGATGTCCGTAGCAGTCCATCGCTCAATCCCTGACATAACCGCGCGCTTCAGTTCAACGGTGCACGAGGGCAGTGTGCAGGGTTTTAGCGTGATGGCTATTGGCTCCGACTCGAAGGTTTTTCGAATAGTTCAGAAAAAAGCGCCGTGATCGGATAACTATTTCTGACTGATCGGTCAGTGCGATTTGCCTGGAACTTTCCCAGGATGGAGCGGTATTCCGGGCCTTGAGCAGGCCCGGAATGCTGGCGCGCAGGATTATTTGTCGCTGTCGACGGTCGCGTTGCTCAAGTTGTGCAGGTGCTGGCGGGACAGGGAGAGAAAGCGCGGCGTAGGACCAACGTCTTCGTACAACGGGTCGCCTTCTTCGTCGGTGGCGATGACCTGGCGACCCTGTACATAGGGGAAGCTGGCCTCCAGTTCTTCAAGGGCGGCGGCGACCAGTTCGCCGAGCAGTTCTTCGGCGGTGCGCTTGGGGTACATGTCGATCAGCGCGGCCAGGCGCGCTTCGGACTCCAGGTCCAGGTGCAGGACATGACCGGTACGGCTGAGGGTACCGGCGGCATTCTGTTCCCAGTGCTGGGCGAGTTCACGGATTTTCATGATGACCTCTGTTGACGCCTGGAAAGGCTGCACTGCATGGGAGTGCTGTGCTTTCACTTTAGTTTGGTTTGGCCGATCACGGCTTGCCATCGTCGCTCGGCTGTGGGCACTCTTGGGGGATACCGCTCGCTCCTGCACAGGGCGCGCTGAGGCTGATAGGGATGCAACGGAGAGAGCGCCAATGACCGATATCGATGTGCGTTTGCGTGAAGATGTCCATGTGTTGGGTGAACTGCTTGGCGAAACCATTCGCCAACAGCATGGCGATGCGTTCCTGCAGAAAATCGAGGACATCCGCCACAGTGCCAAGGCCGACCGTCGCGGCCCGGGTGAGCAGCTGAGCTCGACCCTGGCGGACCTGGCCGAAGAAGACCTGCTGCCCGTAGCGAGGGCCTTCAACCAGTTCCTCAACCTGGCCAACATGGCCGAGCAGTACCAGTTGATCCGCCGCCGTGACGCCGACCAGCCCGAGCCATTCGAAGCGCAGGTACTGCCCGAGCTGCTGGGGCGCTTGAAGCAGGCCGGCCACAGCAACGATGCCCTGGCCCGGCAACTGGCCAAGCTCGATATCCAGTTGGTGCTCACCGCACATCCCACCGAAGTGGCCCGTCGCACGCTGATCCAGAAGTACGACGCGATCGCCGGCCAACTGGCCGCACAGGACCATCGTGACCTGACCCCGGCAGAACGCCAGCAAGTGCGCGAGCGCCTGCGCCGGCTGATCGCCGAGGCCTGGCACACCGAGGAAATCCGCCGTACCCGGCCTACGCCGGTAGACGAAGCCAAGTGGGGTTTCGCAGTGATCGAGCATTCACTGTGGCATGCCATCCCCAGCCACCTGCGCAAGGTCGACAAGGCCCTGCTGGAGGCCACTGGCCTGCGCCTGCCGCTGGAGGCCGCGCCGATCCGCTTTGCCTCGTGGATGGGTGGGGACCGTGATGGCAACCCCAATGTAACGGCTGCTGTCACCCGCGAAGTACTCCTGCTGGCGCGCTGGATGGCCGCCGACCTGTTCCTGCGCGACATCGATGCACTGGCCGCCGAGTTGTCCATGCAGCAGGCCAACGACGCCCTGCGCAAACAGGTTGGCGACAGTGCCGAACCCTACCGCGCTGTGCTCAAGCAACTGCGCGACCGCCTGCGTGCGACACGCGCATGGGCGCATTCGGCCTTGACCAGCAACCAACCGGCCGGTGCCGACGTGCTGGTGGACAACCGCGAGCTGATCGCGCCGCTGGAGCTGTGCTACCAGTCACTGCACGAATGCGGTATGGGCGTGATCGCCGAGGGGCCGCTGCTCGACTGCTTGCGTCGTGCGGTGACCTTCGGCCTGTTCCTGGGCCGCCTGGACGTACGCCAGGACGCTGCCCGCCACCGTGATGCGCTGACCGAGATAACCGATTACCTGGGCCTGGGGCGTTACGCCGACTGGGATGAGGAGCAGCGCATCGCGTTCCTCCAGGCCGAGCTGAAAAACCGCCGGCCCCTGCTGCCTGCGCATTTCAAGCCGCAAGCGGACACCGCCGAAGTGCTGGCGACCTGCAGGGAAGTGGCCGCTGCGCCGGCCGCCTCGCTGGGGTCTTACGTCATCTCCATGGCCGGTGCCGCCTCGGATGTATTGGCGGTGCAACTGTTGCTCAAGGAAGCCGGCCTGACCCGCCCCATGCGTGTGGTGCCACTGTTCGAGACCTTGGCCGACCTCGACAACGCCGGCCCGGTCATGCAGCGCCTGCTTGGCCTGCCGGGCTACCGCGCGGGCCTGCGCGGCCCGCAGGAAGTGATGATCGGCTACTCCGATTCGGCCAAGGACGCCGGCACCACCGCTGCTGCCTGGGCGCAGTACCGGGCTCAGGAAAACCTGGTGCGTATCTGTGCCGAGCATCAGGTCGAGCTGCTGCTGTTCCACGGCCGTGGCGGTACGGTCGGGCGAGGCGGCGGTCCGGCCCATGCTGCGATCCTGTCGCAGCCACCGGGTTCGGTGGCGGGGCGTTTCCGCACCACCGAGCAGGGTGAAATGATTCGCTTCAAGTTCGGTTTGCCGGGCATCGCCGAGCAAAACCTCAACCTGTACCTGGCCGCCGTGCTTGAGGCCACGCTGTTGCCACCACCGCCCCCGCAGCCGGCCTGGCGTGAAGTGATGGACCAGTTGGCCGCCGATGGTGTCCAGGCCTACCGCAGCGTGGTACGGGAGAATCCCGATTTCGTCGAGTACTTCCGCCAGTCGACGCCAGAACAGGAGCTGGGGCGCCTCCCGTTGGGCAGCCGCCCGGCCAAGCGTCGCGCCGGGGGCATCGAAAGCCTGCGGGCCATCCCGTGGATCTTCGGCTGGACCCAGACCCGGCTGATGCTGCCGGCCTGGCTGGGCTGGGAAACGGCGCTGACCAATGCCTTGGCCCGTGGTCAAGGGGAGTTGCTGGCGCAAATGCGCGAGCAATGGCCGTTCTTCCGCACCCGAATCGACATGCTGGAAATGGTACTGGCCAAAGCGGATGCGCAAATTGCCGAGGCCTACGACGAACGTCTGGTGCAACCGCACTTGCGTCCTTTAGGTGCGCACCTGCGCGACCTATTGTCGCAGTCATGCCAGGTCGTGCTGGGTCTGACCGGGCAGCCGGTGCTACTGGCGCACAGCCCCGAGACACTGGAATTCATTAGCCTGCGCAATACCTATCTGGACCCGTTGCACCGCCTGCAGGCAGAGTTACTGGCCCGCTCGCGCAGCCGCGAAGCCGCTCTGGACAGCCCGTTGGAGCAGGCCTTGCTGGTGACCGTGGCGGGTATTGCCGCCGGGCTGCGCAACACCGGCTAAGGGCAAGCCCGGGTCATGTCTGGTGACGGCCATACAGGCCCGGCACAATGACGGGGAGGGCGGTTGCGCCAGGCGCAACCGCCTGCCCGGTCAGCCGCAAGTGGCGCATTCCTGCAACTTTGGGACGCTTGTCTGGCTGCCGGGCGCTGTGTATCTTGAGCAGCCTTCTGACCGATTTATGGTCATACCCGATTATCCGGACTTGGCCCTGGTCGCCGAATCCATTGAATTTCATACAAAAATTTGAGGAGCACAAGATGCGCGTAATTCTGCTGGGAGCTCCCGGGGCCGGTAAAGGTACTCAGGCAAAGTTCATCACCGAAAAGTTCGGTATTCCACAGATCTCCACCGGTGACATGCTGCGTGCCGCCGTCAAGGCCGGCACCCCGCTGGGCCTGGAACTGAAGAAAGTCATGGATGCCGGCCAGCTGGTCTCCGACGAGTTGATCATCAGCCTGGTGAAGGAGCGCATCGCTCAGCCTGATTGCGCCAACGGCTGCCTGTTCGACGGCTTCCCACGCACCATCCCACAGGCCGAAGCCATGGTCGCTGCCGGTGTCGACATCGATGCCGTGGTCGAAATTGCCGTGGACGACGAGGAAATCGTCGGCCGCATGGCTGGCCGCCGCGTGCACCTGGCCTCGGGCCGTACCTACCACATTCAGTACAACCCGCCGAAAGTGGAAGGCAAGGACGACGAGACCGGTGAAGACCTGATCCAGCGTGACGACGACAAGGAAGAAACCGTTCGCCATCGCCTGTCGGTCTACCACAGCCAGACCAAGCCGCTGGTGGATTTCTACCAGAAGCTGTCGGCTGCCAATGGTGGCAAGCCGAAGTACAGCCACATCGAAGGTGTCGGCTCGGTTGAAGCCATCACCGCCAAGGTCCTGGCAGCCCTGAGCTGAACCGGCGCCGGACGCACCTCGACAACGGCCCGCTTCTGTGGGAGCGGCCTTGTGTCGCGAAAGGGCTGCAGAGCAGCCCCAGACAATGGTGTGATACCGCTGAAACCCTGGGGCCGCTTTGCGGCCCTTTTCGCGACGCAAGGTCGCTCCTCCAGGGCCAGTGCAGGCTTTGAAATCAGCGTGATGGGCCGCACAGCGGCCCCCTCGGGACACAACGCCGCTGCTGCTCTATACTGCCGCTCTTTTTCATTCGCATCTGGATACCCGTTCGATGACCACCCTGCTGGCCCTGGATACCGCCACCGAAGCCTGTTCCGTCGCGCTGCTGCATGACGGCAAGGTAACCAGCCATTACGAGGTGATCCCGCGCATGCATGCCCAGAAGCTGCTGCCGATGATCAAGCAACTGCTGGCCGACGCTGGCGTGCCACTGAATGCGCTGGATGCCATTGCCTTTGGCCGTGGCCCGGGCGCGTTCACCGGCGTGCGTATTGCCATTGGGGTTGTGCAAGGCCTGGCCTTCGCCCTCGAACGCCCAGTGCTGCCGGTGTCCAACCTGGCCGCTTTGGCCCAGGGTGCATTGCGCGAGCATGGCGTGCAGCAGGTGGCCGCTGCCATCGATGCGCGCATGGATGAGGTTTACTGGGGCTGCTACCAGGCCACAGCGGGCGAAATGCGCCTGGTCGGCCGTGAAGCCGTGTTGCCGCCCGAGCAGGTGGCGCTGCCGGCAGGCAGCAATGGCGAGTGGTTCGGTGCCGGTACCGGGTGGGGCTATGCCGATCGCCTGGCGGTACAGGTGGCGGCGAGCAACCCGGCTGCCTTGCCCAATGCTCTGGACATTCTCAGCCTGGCCACCTTTGCCTGGGCCCGTGGCGAGGCAATCGTCGCCGAGCAGGCGCAACCGGTTTATCTGCGCGATAATGTAGCCACGCCCAAGAAACACTGAGTGCTGTTCGTCGGTTATCGCCGAACACGCTAAAACCTTTTGCGCGATCTGTGGTCCAGTTATCACTCAAGCATTAGCGACGGAACCCTGATGCTGCTAAATTGCCATCATTGGTCCTGAGTGCTCATGCCATGCGTATCGACGGTTTCTCATCGCAGTCCTACCCGCTCAAGCGCACCTCGCGCAAAGCAGCGGTGCGTGACGAGGCCATCGACGATGCCGAGGTGATCGAGGAGGCAGAAGCTGCCCCGCAGGAAGCCACCGCCCGCCGCCCTGGTGGTGGACTGCCAGTCCGCCAGCAGGACATGGTTTTCCCTCGCGCCCGTGACCGCCGCACCGCCACCGCACTGGCCAGCTACCTGAGCACTGCCGGCTTTACTGACTGGGACATGGAAGTACTGGGGCTCGACCTGTACATTTGATGGATGAACCCCTTACCACTGCCTTACTTTCTCGGTTGCCCGTCGTGGAGCGAAAACGCCTGGCGCGACTACCTGTACCCCGCTGACGCCAACAGTAACCAAATGCTTGGCTTCTACAGCCAGGTGTTCAACGCCGTCGAAGGCAACACCACTTTCTACGCACGTCCCGCTCCCGGCACCATTGCCCGCTGGGCGCAGGTCATGCCTGAGCACTTTCGCTTCACTGCCAAGTTTCCGCGGGATGTCAGCCATGAAGGCGACCTGCGAGACCAGCTTGAGCCTGCCTTCGACTTCACCCGGCTGATGGCCCCGCTGGGCCGGCGCGTATCACCCTACTGGCTGCAGTTGCCGGCCCAGTTCGGCCCGGCGCGCTTGGGTGAGCTTTGTCACTTCCTTGATCAGATTGCCGTGCCCGTGGCTGTGGAAGTGCGCAACCAGGCCTTTTTTGCCAAGGGTGACGAAGAACGCCTGCTCAACCGCCTGCTCCACGAACGCGGTGTGGAGCGCATCTGTCTCGACCCACGTGCGCTGTTCAGTTGCACCTCGCGCGACCCTGCCGTGCTGCATGCGCAGTCGAAGAAGCCCAAGGTGCCTCCGCGGCCGGCAGCCTTCAGCCAGCACCCGCAGGTTCGCTTCATTGGTCATCCTGAACTGGAGGCCAATCACACCTTCCTTAGCCCTTGGGTAGAAAAAGTCGCCGCCTGGATCGAAGAAGGCCGCAATCCCTATATCTTCCTGCACACCTCGGACAATCGCCAGGCTGCGGCGCTGGCCCAGCGTTTCCATCAACGCCTGATGGCACGCTTGCCGGGCCTGGCACCTTTGCCGGAATTGCCGCGCGCCCCTGAGGTCGAACAATTGGGGCTACTCTGACCTTTCCCTGACTGCCGGAGGTTGAACCATGGATGTGCAAACCCTGCGAGCTGAGGCCTTCAAGGCGTTACACGAGCGCGACGGCGCGTTCGTCATCCCCAACCCGTGGGATGCCGGCTCCGCCAAGTTGCTCGCCAGCCTGGGTTTCGAGGCGCTGGCTACCACCAGTGCAGGCCTGGCCTTCAGCCTGGGCCGGCCAGACGCCGAAGGCGCCTTGAGCCTGGACGATACACTGGACAATGCCGGCGAGATCGTCGATGCCACCGCGCTGCCGGTGGCCGCCGATCTGGAAAACGGCTTTGGCGACTTGCCCGAAGACTGTGCCCAGACCATTCTGCGTGCCGCCGAAATTGGCTTGGTGGGCGGCTCCATCGAAGATGCCAGTGGCCGCAGCGATGCGCCCATCTATGACTTCGGCTTGGCTGTGGAGCGCGTGCGCGCCGCTGTGCAGGCTGCGCGAAGCCTGCCATTCCCGTTCACCTTGTGCGCCCGGGCAGAAAACCTGCTGCACGGGCGCATGGACCTCGACGACACCATCCTGCGCCTGCAAGCCTATGCCGAAGCCGGTGCCGACGTGCTCTACGCCCCTGGGCTGCGCACCGTGGAGGAAGTCCGTGCCGTGGTGCAGGCAGTCGCACCGCGCCCTGTGAATGTGCTGATGGGCATGGCGGGCGTGCCGCTGAGCGTCAACCAGTTGCAGGACCTGGGCGTGCGCCGCGTCAGCGTTGGCTCGTCGCTGGCCCGTGCTGCACTCGGGGCCTTCTACCAGGCGGCGCAGGAAATTCGCGATGAGGGCACGTTCGGCTACGGTGAGCAGACCATGCCGTTTGCCCAGCTGAACGACCTGTTCCGTCGCTGATGCGGGCATTGCTGGCGCTACTGGCCGGCCTGCTGACGGTGGCCGGCCTGGCCTGGCACTTCGGCTGGCGCCTGCCTGCCGCATGGAACCCCTGGGCGCCGCTGGACGTACGCCAGCCGCCCAACCTGCTGACCCCCTACAAACTGTCGCGCCTACGCGATGACCCAGCGCTGTGCCGGCAGGCGCTGGAAACCAGCCACCTGCGTTACCGGGCACAAGCCGACAGCCCGGCGTCGGCCAACTGCCCGCTGCAGAACGTATGGCGCATCGAGGGCGGCCAGGCGCGGCTGAGCAGCAGCTTTCTGGCCAGTTGCCCGGTGGCGGTGGCCTATGCACTGTTCGAAAACCATGGCTTGCAGCCGGCGGCGCAGGAGGTGTTTGGGCAACCGGTGACGCAGGTCGATCACTTGGGCAGCTTTGCCTGCCGCAACGTCTACCACCGCAAGCAGGGCAGTTTGAGCCAGCACGCCACGGCCAATGCGCTGGACATCAGCGGTTTTCGCCTGAAGGACGGCCAGCGCATTATCCTGGCGCGTGACTGGCAGGCGGGCGGGCAGAAGGCGGAATTCTTGCGTCAGGTGCAGCAGGCCGCTTGCGAGAGCTTCAGCACGGTACTGGGGCCGGATTACAACGCTGCGCACCGCAACCACTTTCACCTGGACATGGGGCGCTGGCAGATCTGTCGTTAGCCTCAGGCGTACGCGCGCACGTTGTTCAGCACCACTGGGCGCGCCCAGTGGATGTCGAACGCCAGGTCATTCTGCTGCTTGGCCAGGGTGGCGTCGTCGAACGGTTCCGGGGCCGGGTCCAGCAGGTTGCTTTCCAGCTCGGCGATGGGCAGGAACAGTGACCGTGGCGTGGGGCCAGGGCCGGGTTCGGCGATCGGCTGACCCTGGTTCATCACCACCGGGCGCAGCCAGCTGTTGTTGATGTCGAGCTGGCGCTGTTGCTCGATCAGTTCCATGGCGCTGAACGGCTCGGGGGCGGGCGGCAGCAGCTTGGCTTCAAGCTCGGCCTTGGGCAGAAACAACGGTTCTGGCGGCGCCACGATGGTGTCGTGCACCGGGCAGGCGCGCTGGGCGTCGATCAGGGCCAGGGCACGGGCCCCGCCGATGGGTTCGCCGCTGTCCTGGTCGTACTGCACGAACGACTGGCTGACGCCGTCTACGGGCTCTTCCTGCTGCTCGGCCATGGCCCGGGCAAAGAAATCCTGCCACAGGTGGCTGACGCCCCCGAGTGCCTGGGTGTTGTGCTGACTGTAGTTGCCGACAGGCGACAAATAGGTCAAGCCGATGGGAAGAGTATCTGACATGGCAGTCGTGCGCGCTGTGCTCTGGCAGAATAGCGGGATATTGCCTGTATCGGCCGTGGCTGCCGATTCATTAAGGGCTTGGTTTGATTTTTCGGGTGTGAACGATGGAAGAGCAAGGCACGGGTATCAGGGTCGAGGCGATGACAGCTGAGTATGCGCAACAGGCCAGGGCGTGGGCTGAACGCCTGGGCCTGCCGCTGCAGGACGATACCGCCGCCTTCGCGGTGCAGGTGGGCGCCGACGGCTTGCAGATTCAGCAACTGGGCCCGCAGGCGCCTGGGCCGGTGCGTGTGGACTTCGTCGAAGGCCAGGCTGCGCATCGCCGCCAGTTTGGTGGTGGCAACGGGCAGATGATCGCCAAGGCTGTGGGCATTGCCCAAGGTATCCGGCCGCAGGTACTGGATGCCACGGCGGGGCTGGGCAAGGACGCGTTCGTGCTGGCCAGCCTTGGCTGCCAGATGACCCTGATCGAGCGCCAGCCGCTGATTGCCGCGCTGCTGGAGGACGGCCTGGTGCGGGCGCGAGCGGACGAAGAAGTGGGCCCGATTGTCGGGCGCATGCGCCTGCTGACCGGCAACGCCATCGAGCGCATGCGCGCCTGGGAAGGGGAGGCGCCGCAGGTGATCTACCTCGACCCGATGTTTCCACACCGCGACAAGAGCGCCCTGGTGAAAAAGGAAATGCGCGTGTTCCGGCCTTTGGTGGGCGATGACCTGGATGCCCCGGCCCTGCTCGAAGCCGCCCTGGCGCTGGCCAGCCACCGGGTGGTGGTGAAACGCCCGCGCAAGGCACCGATCATCGACGGGCCGAAGCCGAGCCATAGCCTTGAGGGTAAGTCGAGCCGGTATGACATTTATCCGAAGAAGGCGTTGAAAAACTGATAGGGTTTTTTGAATAAGCCTTATCAATTCCAGATTAATAATTGTGTTCGGATTGCATACGCTTTTGGATCAATGTAATTGCCTGTGAAGTCGAGGTAGGTTGGCGATGGTGAGCTGATTTTTGGCCACGTATGCGATGGCTCACTAGGTATTATAAAGGGAGGGAAGGAGGTAGGGGTGACATATCGCGACTTCTTGCCTTCGACCTTTTCCAGTACCAGCGTTGTCAATTTTGACTCTTGGAGGGCAGCGTTCAAAGATCTTTCTTCACCTTTCTTTCTCAAAGTGCTGGAGCTCGCCTGTATCTCGGCACTTGCTTTATATTTTTGATAGTCAATGTGCTCTTTGAGTATTCTGTATTCTCGTTTTGTAAGATTTGGGTTCTCTTGATCCAGACGGGGTATTATGTTTTTTGCCTTATAACCGCCGAGTATAAGTTTCACCAAGGAGTACATTCCACTGGGATCCGATTTGTTTACAGGGTCATTTTCACAGTAGGCGTAAGCATTGATCCCCCCTTTTTCAAAGGGTGACAAGTTGTCTCGACTGTGAAAGCGCATCAGTCCTGGATTGAACAGGCGATGACCATTGCCCAGTAAGTAGCCTATGGCAGAGGGTAACCAGTTCTGGCCTGTGAATCGAGATAGTAAGGGGTTGGTAGGCGGGCAATTGTCATTGCCGTAAGGGCTGTAGTTGATGTTTCTCTGGCTTTTCGAGCCAATGCTGACTGTTGATTCTTGTGCGTCGGTGGCCAATAGACGTACTTGTGGAGGGGTATTTGTCGTTTCGCTTAGATTCCAGTTATTGGCGCTGAGCAATGTCTGGTGAGTACTCCCTGTATACCAGGTTGAAAGCTTATTATCCTTATAGAACAAAATCAGTGTGTGCGCTGGCATGGTGGTGCGTTCATATTAATGAGTTAGATATGAACCTACCGGGAGTTTTTCTGTTTGGCTACTGGCAGAAATGCTAGGTAGGCGCATTGGTTAAACAGGTTCGGCTGATTGGTGAATATGGCCCGTTGTGCGCCTCTATCGCGACACAAGGCCCCCTACAATGGCCTGTGTCCAACACCGATCAGTGTGTAGGAGCGGGTTTACCCGCGAATACGGTGGCGGCGGAAACGGTGAACGGTAGGTGGGAATTGGCCGGCAGGCCCGGCCCTTTCGCGGGTAAACCCGCTCCTACAGGGGGACGTGACAGGTGTTTTCAGGGTGGAAAGCCCGCAAGAATACTGCTACCACCTCTCGCACATGTGCTTCGGCCTCATCTCCCTCCAGCGGCCCCGCACAACCCAGCAGCAAGCGGTAATCTGGCGCCCCCTTGACCAGGCAGAAGAAGTGCTCCGCCGCCCTCAATGGGTTGTCGATGCGCAGCAGTCCGCGCTCATGTGCCCCGCGCAGTAGCGCTTCCATGCCTGCGAGCACGCGCTTGGGCCCGGCTTCGTAGAAGTACTCGCCAAAACTCGGGTCCAGGCTGCCCTGGGCCATGATCAGGCGGCTGAGCTTGACCGCTTCGTCACTGCTGATAAGCGCCTGGAAGTTGCGGGCAATGGTCAGCAGCACGTCTTCCACCGGCACCCCCTCGGGATACTCGAACAGCAAGTCAGGCAACTGGATCTGGCAGGTGGCCATGACCGCCGAGCAGAACAGGGTCTGCTTGTCGGTGAAGTGGCTGTACACGGTGAGCTTTGAAACACCTGCCGCCGCAGCGACCGCATCCATGCTGGTGTTGGCATAGCCAAGGCTGAGGAACAGCGCCTTGGCCGCTTCGAGAATCGCCTCGCGCTTGGCCAGGTCCTTGGGCCGGCCCGGGCCGATGGGTGCGTCGTTGAGCATTGTGGTCTGCATCTGGTTTAAGAATCCCCATCTTAACGGGTCAGCCGCGATACGGCTAAACCTAGCTCACATTTACCTGCGGCCTGCCAGCGTTCAGTTGATCGACAGGGTGGGCGTTCAGCCGCCGCTTGATCTCACCGGCGCCAGAGGGCTCCAGCCAGGTCGTCGAAAAGCCAGCGCATGCCCTTCCCGGCATCGTTGCGCTGATTTAATATACCAGCCAGTACAAATATTAAATGTGCACTCCGCGAAAGGATTCATCATGTTGCGCCATGCCTTGTCCATCGCTCTGCCCGCCGCCGCTGCCCTGCTTCTGGCGGCGTGTGGTCAGGAAGCCGCCCCACCCGCCGCGCCGCGCCCGGCGCTGGTGGTGCAGCCACAGCCGGCCGAAGCCGCTGCCGACAGTTACCCCGGCGAAGTGCGCGCGCGCTTCGAGCCGGAGCTGGCCTTCCGCATTGGCGGCAAGGTCAGCAAGCGCCTGGTGGAGGAGGGGCAGCGGGTCAAGGCCGACCAGCCGCTGGCTGAGCTGGACCCGCAGGACGTGCGCCTGCAACTTGAAGCCAATCGCGCCCAGCTGGCGGCTGCCGAGGCCAATCTGGCATTGGTGCGCGCCGAACGCGACCGCTATCAGAAGCTGCTGGAACGGCAGATGGTCAGCCACTCCCAGTTCGACAACGCCGAAAACCTCTACCGCGCCGGCCTTGCCCGTCTGAAGCAGGCCAAGGCCGAGTTCGAGGTGGCGGGCAACCAGGCCGAATATGCCGTATTGCGTGCGCCGCAGGCCGGGGTGATTGCCAAGCGCCAGGTTGAAGTGGGCCAGGTGGTCGCCGCCGGGCAGACCGTGTTTACCCTTGCCGCCGATGGCGAGCGAGAAGTAGCCATCGGCCTGCCGGAGCAGCAGTTCGCCCGCTTCGCTGTGGGCCAACCGGTGAGCGTGGAGTTGTGGTCGCACCCGCAGGCGCGTTTCCAGGGGCGCATTCGCGAGCTGTCACCGGCCGCCGACCCGCGTTCGCGCACGTTCGCGGCGCGCATCGCCTTTACCACGTCCGCCGTACCGGCTGAACTGGGCCAGAGCGCCCGGGTTTTCATCGCCAAGGACGGGCTGATCCCGCTGGCGGTACCGCTGTCGGCCGTGACTGCGGAAAACGGTCAGGCCTATGTCTGGCGAGTGAACAAGGAAAGCCGCCTGGAGCGGGCGACCGTGCGCCTGGGGGCTTATGGCAGCGACAGTGTGCCGGTGCTCGAAGGCCTGGACCCGGGTGACTGGGTGGTTGCCGCTGGTGGCCATGTACTGCGCGAGGGCCAGGAGGTACGCCCCGTTGACCGCAGCAACCGTGTAGTGAACCTGACGGCCAAGGAGTAAGTCCCGATGGGTTTCAACCTTTCTGCCTGGGCGCTGCGCAACCGCCAGATCGTCCTGTTCCTGATGATCCTGCTGGCCGTCATTGGCGCCATGTCGTACACCAAGCTTGGCCAGAGCGAGGATCCGCCATTCACCTTCAAGGCCATGGTCATCCGCACCCTGTGGCCAGGCGCCAGCGCTGAAGAAGTGTCGCGACAGGTGACCGAGCGCATCGAAAAGAAGCTGATGGAAACCGGTGAGTACGAGAGAATCGTCTCGTTCTCTCGCCCCGGCGAATCGCAGGTTACTTTCATGGCCCGCGACTCGCTGCACTCCAAGGACATCCCCGAGTTGTGGTACCAGATCCGCAAGAAGGTTGCGGACATTCGCCACACCTTGCCGCCGGAGATCCAGGGCCCGTTCTTCAACGACGAGTTCGGCACCACCTTCGGCAATATCTATGCGCTGACTGGCGAAGGCTTTGACTATGCGGTGCTCAAGGACTACGCCGACCGTATCCAGATCCAGTTGCAGCGGGTCAAGGATGTGGGCAAGGTCGAGCTGATCGGCCTGCAGGACGAGAAAGTCTGGATCGAGCTGTCCAACCTCAAGCTGGCCACCCTCGGCGTGCCGCTGGAAGCCGTGCAGAAGGCGTTGCAAGAGCAGAACGCGGTGAGCACCGCCGGTTTCTTCGAGACGCCCAGCGAGCGCTTGCAACTGCGCGTGAGCGGGCGTTTCGACAGTGTCGAGCAGATCCGCCAGTTCCCCATTCGCGTGGGTGATCGCACCTTCCGGATTGGTGATGTCGCCGAGGTGCACCGTGGCTTCAACGACCCACCTGCACCGCGCATGCGCTTCATGGGCGAGGATGCCATTGGCCTGGCGGTTTCGATGAAAGACGGTGGCGACATCCTGGTACTGGGCAAGGCCCTGGAAGGCGAGTTCGAGCGCCTGGCGCATAACCTGCCTGCCGGCATGGCGCTGCGCAAGGTTTCGGATCAACCGGCGGCGGTCAAGGCCGGTGTGGGCGAGTTCGTGCAGGTGCTGGTCGAGGCGTTGGTCATTGTGCTGCTGGTGAGCTTCTTCTCGCTGGGCCTGCGCACTGGCCTGGTGGTGGCGCTGGCCATTCCGCTGGTGTTGGCCATGACCTTTGCCGCCATGCATTACTTCGGCATCGGCCTGCACAAGATTTCCCTGGGCGCGCTGGTGCTGGCCCTGGGCTTGCTGGTGGACGACGCGATCATTGCCGTGGAGATGATGGCGATCAAGATGGAGCAGGGCTATGACCGCCTCAAGGCAGCCAGCTATGCCTGGACGAGTACGGCCTTCCCGATGCTCACCGGGACGCTGATCACGGCAGCGGGCTTTCTGCCGATTGCCACCGCGGCCTCCAGCACCGGCGAATACACCCGGTCGATCTTCCAGGTGGTCACCATCGCTTTGCTGACCTCTTGGGTGGCGGCCGTGGTGTTCGTGCCTTACCTGGGTGAGCGCCTGCTACCCGACCTGGCCAAGCTGCATGCCGCGCGCCATGGCAAGGACGGCCATGCGCCAGACCCCTACGCCACCCCGTTCTACCAGCGCGTGCGACGGCTGGTGGAATGGTGCGTACGGCGGCGCAAGACGGTAATCCTGCTGACCGTTGCCGCTTTTGTCGGCAGCCTCCTGCTGTTCCGCTTCGTACCCCAGCAGTTCTTCCCGGCTTCCGGGCGCCCGGAACTGATGGTTGACCTGAAGCTGGCCGAAGGCGCCTCGCTGGCCAATACCGCCGAGCGGGTCAAGCAACTGGAGGCGCTGCTCAAGCAGCAGGACGGTATCGACAACTACGTGGCCTATGTGGGCACCGGCTCGCCGCGCTTCTACCTGCCGCTGGACCAGCAACTGCCGGCAGCCAGCTTCGCCCAGTTCGTGGTGCTGGCCAAGTCGATGGAAGACCGCGAACGCCTGCGCAGTTGGCTGATCAGCACGGTGGACCAGCAGTTCCCTGACCTGCGCGCGCGGGTCACGCGTCTGGAAAACGGCCCACCCGTGGGCTACCCGGTGCAGTTCCGGGTCACTGGCGAGCATATCGAGAAGGCCCGCGCACTGGCCCGTGAAGTGGCTGACAAGGTGCGCGAGAACCCGCATGTGGTGAACGTGCACCTGGACTGGGAGGAGCCCAGCAAGGCGGTGTTCCTCGAAATCGACCAGGACCGCGCCCGTGCGCTGGGCGTGAGCACTTCGCACCTGGCCAGCTTCCTGCAAAGCTCGCTGATCGGTACCACGGTCAGCCAGTACCGCGAGGACAACGAACTGATCGAGATCCTGCTGCGCGGCACCCGGCAGGAACGCAGCGAGCTGGGTAACCTGGGTAGCCTGGCGTTGCCCACCGACAATGGCCAGAGCGTGGCGCTGTCGCAGGTGGCGACCCTGGAGTACGGCTTTGAAGAAGGCATTATCTGGCACCGCAACCGCTTGCCGACGGTGACCGTGCGTGCCGATATCTACGATCAGGAGCAGCCGGCGACGCTGGTGAAGCAGATTCTGCCGACCCTGCAGGACATCCGCGCCAAGCTGCCCGATGGCTACCTGCTGGAGGTGGGCGGCACGGTGGAGGACTCCGAACGGGGGCAGAAATCGGTGAATGCCGGTATGCCACTGTTCATCGTGGTAGTCCTGAGCTTGCTGATGATCCAGTTGCGCAGTTTCTCGCGCACGGTGATGGTGTTCCTCACCGCGCCGCTGGGGCTGATCGGTGTGACCCTGTTCCTGCTGGTGTTCCGCCAGCCGTTCGGCTTTGTCGCCATGCTCGGCACCATTGCGTTGGCGGGGATGATCATGCGCAACTCGGTGATCCTGGTGGACCAGATCGAGCAGGACATCGCAGCGGGGATGGAGCGCTGGCAGGCGATCATCGAGGCTACGGTGCGGCGCTTCCGGCCGATCGTGCTGACCGCGCTGGCGGCGGTGCTGGCCATGATCCCGTTGTCGCGTAGTGTGTTCTACGGGCCGATGGCGGTGGCGATCATGGGCGGGTTGATCGTGGCCACGGTGCTTACACTGCTGTTCCTGCCGGCGTTGTATGCGGCGTGGTTCAGGGTGAAGAAGGGCTGAAGACCGCAGGGGGAGGGCTTAGCCCTCCCTTCGCGGGTAAACGCGCTCCTACAGCGCGCCGAAGACCTTCTTGGCCAGGCTGGTAGCCGCCGCTGCCGGGTTCTGGCGAATGTTCTGCTCCTGTTTGCCGATCATCTCGAACAGGCCATCCAGCGCCTTCTCGGTCACGTAGTTCTCGATATTGGCGTCATCCTTGACCAGCCCCAGGCCTTTGGCCTGGGCGGCGAAGGCATTGTACTGCTGGGCCACGCCAACCTTGTCGGTGGCCTGCTTGACGATTGGCAGGAACTTGGCGCGGATCTGCTCGCGGCTGCTTTTGTTCAGGTACTGGGTGGCCGAGTCGTCACCGCCGCTGAGGATGCCTTTGGCGTCGGTCACGCTCATGTTCTTCACGGCATCCACCAGAATCGCCTGTGCCTGCGGCACGGCGGCCTCGGCGGCCTTGTTCATGCTGGTTTCCAGGGCTTCGACCTGTTCACCCTTGCCGAACATTTTCATCGCCTTGGCGGCTTTGCCCAGGTTGCCTGGCAGCTCGATGCGCACGTCCGGGTTGTTGCTGAAGCCGCCTGGGGTGCTCAGTTGCTTGACGGCCAGCTGTGCACCTTGGGTCAGGGCATCTTTCAGGCCGCCGGTGGCGTCTTTCTGGCTGAGGTCGCCCAGCGACAGGGCCAGGGCACTGGCCGACAGCAGCAGGCCGGCGCACAGGGTGGTGAAGCGCAGGGAAGTGCGGATCATGAAGCTTTCCTTGTAAACGGATGAGTGCGGGTATCAGCGAACCTGATCTACCTTGATGCGTACCGATTGCGGGTCACTGCCATCGAGCGCGACACCGTGGTGTTCGGTATTGATGAACAGCAACTTGCCATTCAGCTCGATGCGCGCGCTCACCGCATAGCGGTGGCCAGGCTTGACCTGCGCGGGGTCATAGGTGAGATGGAACGGCAGCGGCACGTTGCCTTTGACCGGGCCGGCCTGGCGCGCCAGGGTCACGGCAGGGGCGTCCATCAGCGACACATCCTGCAGTTCCACGCTCAGGGTGGCGGCAGGCGGCAGGGCAATGCGCTGCAGGTAGAAGACTTCACCGTCCAGGCTGGCCTGGTTGGGTGGGGTTTGGCTGGAGCAGGCTGCAAGCAGGGATGCGCAACACAGCATAAAGAGCTTTTTCATGGAATCTCCGGTGTCCTTGGAGCTGGCTTGTGGCCAACCCCACGGACTTTAGCGGATTTTGCCGACCGATGAACCGTTAGAGGGTCGAAGTTTCCAGCCCGTCGTCACGGTGCAGGGCCACCTGGCGGATCGACAGGCGCAGCTCGGCCGACAGCACTCGCTTGGCCACGCCCTCGGCCAGCTCGCCGAGTTTGTCGTGATAACCCAGCTTGCCTTGCGCGTCGGCGTGCAGCACGCCTTGCTGAAGCAAGGTCTGGATGAAGTGGCGGAACAGCGTCTTGTCGAAGAACTCCGGTGCGTTCAGGCCATGCAGGATCGACAGGCGCTGGGCCATCATCACGCACAGGTCTTCCAGCGCTTCGGCGCTCAGGCTGTTCTGCCCGCTGTTGATCAGCAGTGAGGTGGCCATGTAGAAGCGCTGCAGGGTCTGGGTGATGGTGCGAGCGAGCAGGGTCAGCAACACGAACTGCCGCGAGCTGGGCGCCGGGCGCACGTACAGGTCGTTGTCCTGGCGCAGCAGGCCCTGTTCCACCAGCGCGACCAGCCATTGGTCGATGACCTCGTCCAGCTGTTCTGGCGTCCAGCGCAGGAACAGTTCGGCCTGTAGGTAGGGGTAAAGCGCGTGCACATACTGGCCCAGCAGTTCACGGCTCATGCGTGAACTGCTGAGGAAGAAGCTGGCCAGCAGCGCCGGCAGGGCGAAGATGTGCAGCACGTTGTTGCGGTAGTAGGTCATCAGCACCGCGTTGCCTTCATCCAGGTAGAGGATGCGGCCCAGGGCGTCCTTCTGCTCGGCCACCAGGTTCATGCTGCGCACATGTTCGATCAGTGCCTGGCCGTCGCCCTCGGGCAGGGTGGTGTGCGGCGAGTAGGGCACTTGGCGCAGCAGCGCCAGGTACAGGTCGAGTACGCGGATCAGGGCGCGCTCGTCCAGGGCAAGGCGGCTGGTCGACAGCAGTGCCAGGGCCACCAGGTTGACCGGGTTGATGGCGGCCGCCTCGTTGAGGTGACGGGCCACGGTTTCTCCCAGGCGGGCGGTGGTGGCGTTGAGCCAGTCCGGCCGGTACTGCGGACCGTGATCCTGTTCACGCCAGCCGGGCTGCTGCTGGTCGAGGAAACCAGCCAGGCGGATGGGTTCGCCGAAGTTGACGTAGACCTGGCCAAAGCGCTGCTTGAGTGCGCCGAACACCTTGAAGATGTCCAACACCGACTCCTTCTTCTTGCTGGCGCCGCGCAGTTCGCCCAGGTAGGTACGGCCTTCGAGCACGCGCTCGTAGCCGATGTACACCGGCACGAACACGATTGGCGTACGCGACGAACGCAGGAAGCTGCGCAGGGTAATGGCCAGCATCCCGGTGCGCGGCTGCAGCATGCGCCCGGTGCGCGAGCGGCCGCCTTCGACGAAGTACTCGACCGGGAAGCCCTTGGTGTACAGGGTATGCAGGTACTCATTGAACACCGCCGTGTAAAGCGGGTTGCCCTTGAACGTGCGGCGCATGAAGAAGGCGCCACCACGGCGTAGCAGGTTACCCACCACCGGCATGTTGAGGTTGATGCCTGCAGCCACGTGCGGCGGAGTGAGGCCGTTGCGGAACAGCAGGTACGACAGCAGCAGGTAGTCGATGTGGCTGCGGTGGCATGGCACGTAGATCACTTCATGGCCAGGGGCGATACCCTGCACCTGTTCGATGTGGTTGACCTTGATGCCGTCGTAGATCTTGTTCCAGAACCAGCTGAGCACCACTTCGAGGAAGCGGATGGCGGTATAGGTGTAGTCCGAGGCTATCTCGTTGCCATAGCGCAGTGCCTGGGCCTCGGCTTTGGCCAGCGGCAGGTTCTCGCGCTGCGCTTCGTCGGCAATCGCCTGGCGCACTTGCGGGGCATGGACCAGGCCTTTGACCAGGGTGCGTCGGTGCGAGATGTCCGGGCCGATGACGGCAGTCTTGAGGTTGCGAAAATGCACGCGCATCAGGCGCTGGGCCATGCGCACGGTGCGCTCGTGGCCTTTGTTGTGCTGCACCAGTTCGCGCAGGTGGATGGGCGCGGAGAACTGTACCCGGGTCTTGCGCCCCAGGATCAGTACGGTCAGCAGCCGGCGCAGGCGCCCGGTTACCGCCCAGCTGTCGGCGAACAGCAGCTTCCAGGGGCTGGACTCGCTGGCCGGGGTCTGGCCCCAGAACACGCTGACAGGAATGATCTGCGCATCTTCTTCGGCATGCTGGCTGACGGCAGCCACCAGGCGCTCGAGCGTGGGCGGGGCGCCGCTTTTGTCCTGGCGGCCGAGCCAGTCCGGGTCGGGGGTCAGGTAGAAGAACGCGGCGGGTTCCTGCAGTGGGCCCACGGCTACCGGCAGCACCGGGCGCGGTAGCCCCGCCTTGGTGCACTCGTGGTCGAGCACGGCCAGGTCAGTGAGCGCGGGCGAGGGCAGCGCATAGAACACCGGCCGGCTGCGGTCGAGGTTGAGGGTCATGGAAGACTGGTTGATGGTCTCGGAGCGCACCCACAGGTACAACAGGCGACGCAGGCCGCCGAAGATCAGGCGGTGCAGGGGGGAACGGGTCATGGGGTGTGTGCCCTGGGTGTGATGTTCAGGTGGGTATTCTGCTATTTAGTCTGCCGTATCGGCGTAAGTTCAGCAAAATTCGGCCAACGGCGGCGCCGTCATCAATTTTTTTTGTTCTGTGTCATATACTCGGCCTGCCACTTGCAGGATATTTCGGCAAGCGGCGTTGGCACGGGGCAGGTGACCTCATGCCTGCAAGGCGATCTTCACAATAAAAATCCGGAGTAGTTCAGATGTCGTCTCGTGAGACTGGGAATGTAAAGTGGTTCAACGATGCCAAGGGTTATGGCTTCATTCAGCGCGAAGGTGGTGCGGATGTGTTCGTCCACTATCGGGCGATCCGCGGTGAGGGGCATCGTACCCTGGTCGAAGGGCAGCGGGTGGAGTACGCCTGCGTGCAGGGCCAGAAAGGCCTGCAAGCCGAAGACGTAGTGGGCCTCTGAGCCTCTGGTTTCAAGCCGTAGGAGCGGGCTTGCCCGCGAAGCAGCCACCACGGTGGCTGCCACGGGCATAGCCCGTATTCGCGGGTAAACCCGATCCTACAGAAACGAGCAAGCCTGCCGTTTCATGATGTACGCCAGGTGATTTCCTCTTCACCGTCGGCGCTGATGCGGACCCAGCGGTCAGCATCTTCTTCCCCGTCTTCCTCGACCCAGCCACCCGGCGCGCAGCGCACTTCCACACCCAGCGCGGCAAATGCGGCGCGGGCGCAGGCAACGTCATCCGCCCACGGCGTCTGGTCGCTTTCCAGGTACAGGCTGTTCCATTTCCCTACAGCCTTGGGTAACCAAGTGACCGGAATGTTACCGGCCTGGCATTTGAAGGTTTGGCCTTTCTGCTTCCACTCGGTGCACGGGCCGATTGCCTGGGCGAGCCACTCGGCAATCTGCTTGTGGTCGACGTCGGCGTCCTTCAGGTAGATCTCGATATCAGGTTGACGCATAAGGGCTCCGGGTGTGCTCAGTCTTGGCGCACGAAATAGTCATAACGCATGGAAACCGTGACCTCGAACGGCTCGGGCTGGTCGATCACCCGGGCACGTTTTTCGGCGCTGGCGCGCCAGCCGTGTGGGGTCATGGCCAGCAGGTCGGCGCGGGCCTTGGGCGCGGCCAGGCTCAGGCGGAACTCGAGGGTTTCGCTGTGGGCGTGGGCCATGCCTTCAGGGACCAGGGCCAGGTGCTTGTCGTCGGCGTAAGGGCGTACTTCATCGTAGAGCACTTCACGCAGTTCCATCAGGTGGCCGCTGGTGGGGCCGACTCGCATCAGGCCGCCGCCGGGGCTGAGCAAACGCTTGGCCTCGGCCCAGTCCAGCGGGCTGAAAACGCTGGCGATGAACTGGCAACTGGCGTCGGTCAGCGGCACGCGGGCCATGCTGGCGACCATCCAGGTGACCGCCGGTGCTCGGCGGCAGGCACGCTTGACCGCTTCGCGGGAGATGTCCAGCGCATAGCCGTCGGCGGCTGGCAAGGCCTGGGCGATCTGTGCGGTGTAGTAACCCTCGCCGCAGCCGATGTCCAGCCAGGCGCCAGGCTGGCGCTCGGCGGCCAGCTCGGCCAGGCGGCGGGCGACCGGCGAGTAATGGCCGGCGTCGAGAAAGTCGCGGCGTGCCTCGACCATCGCCTGGTTGTCACCGGGGTCGCGGCTGTTCTTGTGCTGCACCGGCAGCAGGTTCAGGTAACCCTGGCGGGCGCGGTCGAAGCGGTGGCCGGCCGGGCACACCACTCCATTGTCGAGCCGGCTCAGCGGCGCCTGGCAAAGCGGGCAGGCAAGCATCAGGCGAGCAACCGGACCAGGGTCTGGTAGTAGATTTCGGTCAGCAGATCGAGGTCGCTGGCCAGGATCCGCTCGTCAACCTGGTGGATGGTGGCGTTGACCGGGCCGAGTTCGACCACCTGGGTGCCCATGGTTGCGATGAAGCGGCCATCGGAAGTGCCGCCGCTGGTGGAGGGCTGGGTATCGCGACCGGTGACGCCCTTGATGCTGGCCGCCACGGCGTCGAGCAGCTCGCCTGGTTCGGTCAGGAACGGCAGGCCCGACAGTGCCCAGTCGACCGACCAGTCCAGTTCATGCTTGTCGAGAATCGCCGACACTCGGGCCTGCAGGACTTCGACGGTGGACTCGGTAGAGAAGCGGAAGTTGAACAGCGCGGTCAGCTCGCCCGGGACCACGTTGGTGGCGCCGGTGCCGGAATTGAGGTTGGAGATCTGGAAGCTGGTTGGCGGGAAGAACGCATTGCCTTCGTCCCAGTGCTCGGCAGCCAGTTCCGCCAGGGCCGGGGCGGCCAGATGGATCGGGTTGCGCGCCAGGTGCGGGTAGGCCACATGGCCCTGTTTGCCGCGTATGGTCAGCTTGGCGCCCAGCGAACCGCGGCGACCGTTCTTGACCACGTCACCCAGCAAGGTGGTGCTGGACGGTTCGCCGACGATGCACCAGTCCAGGCGCTCGTTGCGCGCTTTCAGGCGCTCGACCACCGCTTTGGTGCCGTGGTGGGCGGGGCCTTCCTCGTCGCTGGTGATCAGAAACGCGACCTTGCCGCGGTGGTTCGGGTAGTCCTGCACGAAGCGCTCGCTGGCGATGACCATGGATGCCAGGCTGCCCTTCATGTCGGCGGCGCCACGGCCGCAGAGCATGCCGTCGGCGTCGATCAGTGCCTCGAAGGGTTCATGCTGCCATTGCTGGACCGGGCCGGTAGGCACCACGTCGGTGTGGCCGGCAAAACACAGTACCGGGCCGTCCTGGCTGCCGTGGGTGGCCCAGAAGTTGTCGACGTCTTCAATGCGCATCGGCTCCAGCTGGAAACCGACGGCGCCCAGACGGTTCATCATCTGCGCCTGGCAATCGGCGTCGACGGGGGTGACCGAGGGGCGACGGATCAGGTCGCAGGCCAGTTGAAGGGTAGGCGAGAGCTCGGCAGGGGCCGTCATGGGGGACTCCGGGGCAAGGCAAGGCGGGGAAATCTGAGGGGCGTTATCTTATATCAAATGGTTTCGGGCAGCACGGCCCATTCGCGGGCACGCCCGCTCCCACAGGTACTGCACAGCTCTGAACGCCTGTGCCAAGCCGGTGGGAGCGGGCGTGCCCGCGAATGGGCTGCACAGGTCGGCCCAGGCAACTTCAAGCCTGCTGCGCTTGGGCAGCCTTTTCTGCGGGCTTGGGCAGCGACGACAGGAACGCCATCACCAGCGCTGCCACATAAGGCAACGACTGCACCAGCAACATCGCCACCCAGAAGCGCATGTCCGAACTCGGCAGCCCCTGCACCAGGTAGATACCCAACGCCGCGCCCCACAGCAGCACCATGATGAACAGCTCTTCACGGGCTTCGGAAATCGCCACCAGCAACCCATGGCTGTCAGCGTTCTTCGGCGTGCGGAAGAACGGCATGCTGCTGGTGAAGAAACCATACAGTACCGCCTTGGCGATGGTGTGCGACAGTGCCAGCCCGGCCAGCGCAGCTGCGAAGGCATCCTTGAGGTTCACCCCCACCGCTCGGCGGTACAGGAAGATGATCTTGCCGACCTTGAAGAAGAACAGCGCCAGCGGCGGGATGGCGAAGATCATCAGGGGCGGATCGACCCGATGCGGCACGATGATCATCGCCGCCGACCACAACAGCGCGCCGATGGTGAAGAAGATGTTCATGCCATCGGCGATCCACGGTAGCCAGCCGGCCAGGAAGTGGTAGCGCTGGCCACGGGTCAGCTGGCTGCCTTTGCCGCGCAGCAGCGCGCCGGCGTGGTGCTTGATGATCTGGATGGCGCCGTAGGCCCAGCGGAAGCGTTGCTTCTTGAAGTCGATGAAGGTGTCGGGCATCAGGCCCTTGCCGTAGCTGTTGTGGGCGTAGGCGGCGGACAGGCCTTTCTCGAACACGCGCAGGCCCAGTTCGGCGTCCTCGCAGATGCACCACTCGGCCCAGCCCAGTTCTTCCAGCACACTGCGCCGGGTCATGGTCATGGTGCCGTGCTGGATGATCGCGTCACGGTCGTTGCGGGTGACCATACCGATGTGGAAGAAGCCCTTGTATTCGCTGTAGCACAGCTTCTTGAAGGCGCTTTCGTGCTGGTCACGGTAATCCTGCGGTGACTGCACCACGGCAATTTTCGGGTCGGCGAAGTGCGGCACCATGTGCTTGAGCCAGTTGCGGTCGACGCAGTAGTCCGAGTCGATTACCGCGATCACTTCGGCGTCCTTTGCCGTGTGCGGGATCAGGTAATTCAGCGCGCCACCCTTGAAGCCGGCCAGTGGCGCGACGTGGAAGAACTTGAAGCGCTCGCCAAGCTTTTCGCAGTGGGCCTTGAGCGGCTCCCACACGGCCGGGTCCTTGGTGTTGTTGTCGATCACCAGCACTTCGTAGTCGGGGTAGTCCAGGGCGGCCAGGGCGTCCAGGGTCTGTTTCACCATCTCAGGTGGCTCGTTGTAGCACGGCACATGCACCGACACCTTGGGCCGGTAGGCACTGTCGGCCTGCACGGGCAGGAATTCGCGTCGGCGCTTGTGTATCCAGACCGCCTCGGCCAGTTCGTGGGCCTCGGTGAGCAGCACGATGAACACGCCCAGCGCGCCGAGGGCCAGCAGCACGCCCACGGTCAGGCTGAACCAGGTGCTGTATTGCTGGCTGTAGTCGTAGGCGATCCACACCAGCACCGACCCGCACAGGAAAGTGATGAACGTCAGGAAGGTACGGCCACGCTGGCGCAGGGCCGAGCCATCGATGAACAGCACCATCAGGGCGATCATTGCCAGCACCACCGACGCCACTGCCAGGGCCCGCCACTGCGGGATCGCCACCACAGGGCCGTCGAAGTTGAACTTCTGTTGGCGTTCGGCGTTGTAGACGCCCCAGTAGGCGCCTACCGACCCTTCGTCGCTGGCCTTCCAGGGTTGGTCATAGGCTTCAATGACAAAGTAGTTGTAGCCACGGCGGTTGAGGGTATTGACCAGGGTGCGCAAGTAGATGGCCTGGTCGGCCTGTGTGGCATCGGCACCACCGCGCATGCGGCCGTTGCTCGGCCAGCCGACTTCCGACAGCAGCAGGGGTTTGCGCGGGAACTGGTGCTTCAGTTCACGGGCGCGGTCGAGGACGAACTCGACCGAATCCTTCATCGGCACGAACTCCCAGTAGGGCAGGATGTGCGCGGCAATCAGGTCGACGTGCCTGGCCAGCTCAGGATGTTCCTTCCAGATGTGCCATTGTTCACTGGTGGTCACGGGCACCTTCACGGCTGCGCGTACGCGGTCCAGGTATTTGATCAGGTTTTCCGGTGTGACCTCTTCACGGAACAGCGCCTCGTTGCCGACCACCACCCGCACCACGCTGCGCGACGTGTTGGCCAGCTGGATGGCCGTGGCGATTTCGCGCTCGTTGCGCTCCAGGTCCGGGCTGATCCATATCCCCAGCGTCACCCGCAGGCCGAACTCCTCGGCCAGGCGCGGGATGTCGGCCTGGGTGCCTTCCACGGTATAGATACGGATGCTGTCGGTCAGTTTGCTCAGTTGCTCCAGGTCCTGGCGCATTTCGTCGTCAGTGGGGTACTGACCCTTCTGTGGGCTTTCGCCCAGGCGGAACGGCGAATACGAAAAGCCAGAGATCTGTTCTGGCCAGGCGGGGGCGGAGACCGGGCGGTTGATCAGTGCCCAGAACCCGGTGAACAGTGCGGCGATGGCCAGCACCACTACCAGGTTCAGGCCGAATTTACGTGAAGACATCGTCGTCCATTCATGTGGAAGTGATAGGACATTAAAGCAGGGTTGGTAGTCTCTTTCCTAACGATGCAGGTCAAGGGTTCACTGGCATATAATGCGCGCCGGTTTTTTGGGGTATGAACATGAGCACAGAAGATCCACGCTTTGCCGGCGTTGCCCGGCTGTATGGCGACCAGGGGCTGCAACGTCTGGGCCAGGCCCATGTGGCTGTGGTCGGTATTGGCGGGGTGGGCTCGTGGGTGGCCGAAGCCCTGGCACGCAGCGGCGTAGGCGAGATTACCCTGTTCGACCTGGACGATGTCTGCGTCAGTAACACCAACCGCCAGGCCCATGCGCTGGAAGGGCAGGTGGGGCGGCCCAAGGTCGAGGTCATGGCCGAGCGCCTGCGGGCGATCAACCCAGGGTGTACGGTGCATGCGGTGGCCGACTTCGTCACCCGCGAGACCATGGCCGAGTACATCACCGAGCACCTCGACTGCGTGATCGACTGCATCGACAGCGTCATGGCCAAGGCGGCGCTGATCGCCTGGTGTCGCCGGCGCAAGATTGCCATTGTCACTACCGGTGGCGCGGGCGGGCAGATCGACCCGACGCAGATCCAGATCGCCGACCTGAACAAGACCTTCAACGACCCGTTGGCTTCACGGGTGCGTTCCACCCTGCGCCGCGACTACAACTTCTCGCGGAATGTCAGCCGCAACTATGGCGTGCCGTGCGTGTTCTCCAGTGAACAGCTGCGTTACCCCAAGGGCGATGGCAGCGTCTGCCTGCAGAAAAGCTTCGTGGGTGAGGGCGTGCGGCTGGACTGCTCGGGTGGCTTTGGTGCGGTGATGATGGTGACCGCGACCTTTGGCATGGTAGCGGCGAGCAAGGCGATAGAAAAACTGGTGGCTGGAGCGCGCCGGCCGTCGGAACGGGTCAAGCCTGAATAAGACCGCGTGGGTTTCTTCGCGGGCCTGCCCGCTCCCACAGATACTGCATCTCTTCCAAGCATGATGCCGTACCTGTGGGAGCGGGCGGGCCCGCGAAGCAACCAGCGCCGATTCAGCGGTTGGACGCCAACTCCGCCATCCGCTGCAACACCGCATGCAGCCCATTGCTGCGCGACGGCGACAATTGGCGCCCCAGCCCGAGCTGGGTAAACCACTCGCGCAGATCAATCCCGGCCAGCTCCTCACTGGCCAGTCCCTGCACCCGCACCAGCAACAGCGCCAGCAGCCCACGCAACAAGCGGGCATCGCTGCTGGCCTTGAACCGCCACACGCCCTCGATCTGCTCGGCCACCAGCCACACCAGGCTCTCGCAGCCATGCACCCGGTTGGCCTCGGTCTTTTCGGCATCAGCCAGCGGCTCCAGGCGGTCACCCCACTGCATCAGCAGCCGCGCACGCTGTTCCCAGCCTTTGCCCTGTTGAAACGCTTCCAGCGCTTGGTGCGCCTGTTCCGGCAGGCTCATCGCAACAGCTCCAGGCCTTGGTCCAGCGCGTCGAAGAAACGCTGCACGTCATCGCTGTCGTTGTACAAACCCAGCGATACCCGTATCGCGCCTTCCAACCCCAGCCCCTTCAGCAGTGGCATGGCGCAGTGGTGACCGGCACGCACGGCAATGCCCTGTTCAGTCAGCAAATGAGCAATATCGGCGTTGTGCACGCCCTCGATGACGAAACTGGCCAGGGCCGTCTGCGGTGCGCCCAACACCCGCACGCCCTCGCGGTCGCCCAGGCCACGCAGCAGGTGCTGGTGCAGGCTGGCTTCATGCGCTGCGACCGCATGGGCATCGAGGCTGGCCAGATAGTCCAGTGTCGCGCCCAGACCGATCACCCCGGCAATCGGCGGCGTACCCGCTTCGAAGCCCAGGGGCGCGGGACGGAAGCTGGCGCTGTGGTACTCGGCCAGCTGCACCATCTCGCCACCGAACTGCCAGTGGCGCAACAGCTCCAGGGCCTGGGCGCGGCCATAGAGCACGCCGACGCCGTCCGGACCGTACAGCTTGTGGCTGGAAAACACATAGAAGTCGCAGCCCAGTTGCTGCATGTCCTGGCGACCATGCACCACGCCCTGGGCACCATCGACCACCGTCAGCGCGCCCTGGGCGCGGGCATGGGCCAGCAGCGCTGGCAGCGGTTGCCAGGTACCCAGCACGTTGGACAGCTGGCTGATGGCGAGCACTCGGGTGCGCGGGCCGATCAGTTGCAGTGCCTGGTCCTGGTCGATACGACCATGGGCGTCCAGTGGCAGCACCACCAGGTGCAGGTTGCGCCGGTGCGCCAGCTGTTGCCAGGGCAGCAGGTTGGCATGGTGCTCCAGGGCACTGATGGCAATTTCGTCACCGGCTTCGAGGCGGTGCTCCAGGCCATAGGCCAGCAGGTTCAGTGCCGAGGTGGCGCCGTGGGTGAACACGATCTGCCGCGAGTCTGCGGCATTGAGCCAGGCGGCGACCTTGTCGCGGCTGGTTTCGAAGGCCTGGGTCGCCAGCGCACCGGGCAAATGCTGGGCACGGTGCACGTTGGCCGCGCCATGGCCGTAGTAATGGCTCAGGGCATCGAGCAAGGCTTGCGGCTTCTGGGTGGTGGCGGCGCTGTCCAGATAGGTCTGGTGCTGCCGTTGCAGGGCGGCGATGGCGGGGAAGTCGGCACGCCAGGGAGAGGGCTGGAACATGTTTGCGAGGCCTGGAATGAAAATCGGGTCTGGTGCATTGGCGCCAGACCCGATCTTAACACCTCAAACCCGGCAGGGTTCTCAGTTGTGAGCGTGCAGCGCTTCGTTCAGCTCGATGGCCGACTTGTGGGTCTTGCATTCTACCGCGCCGTTCAGCGAGTTGCGGCGGAACAGCAGGTCGGTCTGGCCGGCCAGGTCGCGGGCCTTGACCACTTTGACCAGTTCGTTGTTCTCGTCCAGCAGGTTCACCTTGGTGCCCGCGGTGATGTACAGGCCGGCTTCGACGGTGTTGCGGTCGCCCAACGGAATACCGATACCGGCGTTGGCGCCGATCAGGCAGCCCTCACCGACTTTGATGACGATGTTGCCGCCACCGGACAGGGTGCCCATGGTCGAGCAGCCGCCGCCCAGGTCCGAGCCCTTGCCGACGAATACGCCAGCGGAAACGCGGCCTTCGATCATGCCCGGGCCTTCGGTGCCCGCGTTAAAGTTGACGAAGCCTTCGTGCATGATGGTGGTGCCTTCGCCAATGTAGGCGCCCAGGCGCACACGGGCGGTGTCGGCGATACGCACGCCGGCCGGGACCACGTAGTCGGTCATTTTCGGGAACTTGTCCACCGAGAACACTTCCAGCAGCTCGCCCTTCAGGCGTGCTTCCAGTTGCAGCTCGGCCAGTTCGCCCAGGTCGACCGCGCCCTGGTTGGTCCAGGCCACGTTCGGCAGCAGCGGGAAGATACCGGCCAGGCTTACGCCATGCGGCTTGACCAGGCGGTGCGACAGCAGGTGCAGCTTGAGGTAGGCCTCTGGGGTCGAGCTCAGGGCAGCGTCTTCGGCCAGCAGGGTGGCGACCAGCGGCTTGTGGCTCTCTGCCAGGCGGGTCAGCAGGGCGGCCTGCGCGGCGTCCACGCCCTTCAGGGCTTCGGCCAGTTGTGCGGCCTGGGCGTTGCTGAAGGCGATGGCCTGGTTGCCACCTTCGTAACCGAGAACAGGGGCTACTGCAGCAACCAGTTCGGCGCTCGGGTTGAGCAGCGGTTGTGCGTAGAACACTTCCAGCCAGGCGCCCTGGCGGTTCTGGGAGCCGACACCGAAGGCCAGGCTGAACAGGGTATTGGACATGTGATTACCTCGTGCGAAATAGGGTGGGGGCTCAGGCCAGGGCAGCGGCGTACAGGTCGGGCTTGAAGCCAACCAGGGTACGCGCGCCAAGGTCGAGCACCGGGCGTTTGATCATCGACGGCTGGGCCAGCATCAGCTCGACGGCCTTGGCCTGGTCGAGGTCTGCCTTGCTGGCGTCGTCCAGCTTGCGGAAGGTGGTGCCGGCACGGTTGAGGATGACTTCCCAGCCGTGTTCGTCGCACCAGCGGTTCAGGCTGTCACGGTCGATGCCTTGGGTTTTGTAATCATGGAATTCGTAGGCGATGGCTTTGTCTTCGAGCCAGGTACGCGCCTTTTTCATGGTGTCACAGGCTTTGATGCCGTAGAGCGTGTAGGTCATTGTGTACATTGGGGTTGCAAGTAGCCCCAATCTCTCCGTTTTTCGATGTCAGTCGCGGGATTATGCGGGAACGATCCTCGCGGCGCCACGCCCGTGGCGCCCCTGTTTATTGATCAGGATGTGTTCAAGCGACCAGACGCTGGACCGACCCGATGATCTCATCGCCGTGTTGCTGTTCGGCTGTGCGCAGATCGAAGGCCGTCTGCAGGTTGAGCCAGAACTCAGGGGTGGTGTCCAGGCAGATGGACAGACGCAGTGCCATGTCGGCGGAAACACCGCCCCGTTCGCGCAGGATGTTGTTGACGGTTGGCGTTGCTACACCCAACGCCCTGGCCAGAGCCGCGGCGCTGAAGCCCATTTCCTTCTGGAACTCCTCCCGCAGGATTTCACCCGGATGGATTGGACGCATACCGTTCTTGAGCATGATGCACCTCAGTGGTAATCGACAATTTCAACGTTAACTGGCCCGTGCTCTGTCCAGGTGAAGCACAACCGCCATTGGTCATTTACACGGATACTGTGCTGGTCGGCGCGGTTGCCGCTCAGTGACTCGAGGCGATTGCCAGGTGGCGACCTAAGGTCTCGCAACTCTGTTGCGGCATCGAGCATGGCCAGCTTGCGCTCCGCGACTGACTTGATATCTGACCAACGCCGTGTCTTTCCCGTTGTGAAGAGCGCTTCCGTGTCGGCACAGCTAAAGCTTCGAATCATGAGCTGAATGCTTAACGTTATTCGTTAATTTCGATTATACGACGGGATCGCTGTAGTTCAAGTCTTCAATAACGGGCACGCGACTCGCAAGCTCCGGTCACATCTGCTGGGTATCATCATGTTACATATTCCCCCGTCACCTGCGACTATCGTGCAGCGGCCCCGAACCGCCGGTCGCCGCTAACATATTGTTCCAATGGCGATGTTTCGCCTTGCTATCGTTTCTGGTTCACAAAGGAAGCTTTCCCGGATGCAGTCCGCCTACACCGTTCTCATCCTGCTGACGCTGGTCAGCCTGTCGAAGCTGGTCGGCCGTGTGATCCCACTGCCATTGCCGCTGGTACAGATTGCCGCCGGTGCCTTGCTGGCGTGGCCGACGCTGGGCCTGCATGTAGCCCTTGACCCCGAATTGTTCCTGTTCCTATTCCTGCCTCCGCTGCTGTTCGCCGACGGCTGGCGCATCCCCAAGCGTGAGTTATGGCGCATTCGTGGCCCGGTAGTGGCGCTGGCCGTGGGGCTGGTGTTGTTCACCGTGGTCGGGGCCGGTTACTTCATCCACTGGTTGCTGCCGAGCATCCCGTTGCCGGTGGCCTTCGCCCTGGCCGCAGTGCTTTCGCCGACCGACGCCGTGGCCGTTTCAGCCATTGCCCAGGACCGCCTGCCCACACCCCTGATGCACATGCTGCAGGGCGAGGCACTGATGAACGATGCGTCGGGCCTGGTAACCTTCAAGTTCGCCTTGGCGGCGGCGATCACCGGGGTGTTTTCGTTGGCTGACGCCAGCTTCAGCTTCGTGTTGGTCGCACTGGGCGGCCTTGCGGTGGGCGTGGTACTGAGTTGGTTGATCGGTCGCCTGCGCATGTGGATGATCACCCGGGGCTGGGACGATCCGGCTACCCATGTGGTGTTCATGTTGCTGCTGCCGTTCGCAGCCTACGTGCTGGCCGAGCGTTTGGGCGTTTCGGGTATTCTCTCGGCAGTGGCGGCCGGCATGATGCAGAGCTGGCTCGACCTGCTGCCGCGTCAGACCAGTACCCGTCTGCTCAACCGCAGTGTCTGGTCGTTGCTGGAGTTTGCCTTCAATGGCCTGATCTTCCTGTTGTTGGGCTTGCAGTTGCCAGACATCATCAAGGCTGTGGTCAGCCACGAAGCGACCCTCTGGCCGACATTGGCCTACCGCTGCCTGGACGTGGTGGCGATCTTTGCCGCACTGATTATGTTGCGGTTCATCTGGGTCCAGAGTATCTGGCGCTCGATCGGTGTGGTCCGTCGCTGGCGCGGCAAGCCGGCACTGGTGCTGATGCCTACGGCGCGTTCCTGCTGGTTGCTGACCTTGGGGGGGGTGCGCGGCGCTGTCACCCTGGCGGGTGTCATGTCGATCCCGTTGCTGATAGGGGCTGGCACCGCTTTCCCGGAGCGTGATCTGCTTATCTTCATTGCTGCGGGGGTAATCCTGCTGTCGTTGATCAGCGCCTGCATCGCGCTGCCGATATTACTGCGCGGGGTGACCAAGAGCCCTGACGAACGCTTGCACCAAGAGGTGCAGGAGGCCTGGCGGCGCACGGCCGAGGCGGCGATTCATGCCTTGGAGGCAGAAGAGGTGATCGACAGCAACGCACCGCAGGATGCTGCGCAGGCAACGTTGGCGACCGAGTTGAAGGCGCGCTTGATGGCTGAATACCGGGATGAGCTGGAAAGCTACGACGACAGTGCTGAAGCCAAAGCCCTGGCCGCACAGATGGACTTGCTGGAGCGGCGTTTACGCTTGCGTGCCCTGAGGGCGCAGCGGTTGGAGCTGTACAACCTGCATCGTCAGCACCTGGTGGGGGATGAGGTGGTGCGGCAAGTACTGGGTGAGCTGGATATGAGTGAGGCGAACCTGGGTTCAGTCAAGTAGACCCTATCAAGGCCCTTCGCGGGCGCGCCCGCTCCCACAGGTACTGCGCTGCGCTTGAAATCAGCGCTGTACCTGTGGGAGCGGGCGTGCCCGCGAAGGGGTTGATCAGCGGTTTTGCAGGAAGGCGCGAATGCGCTCCGCCGCTTCGATGCATTCGGCCAGCGGTGCAACCAGTGCCATGCGCACGCGCCCGGCACCCGGGTTCACCCCATCCACTTCACGCGACAGGTACGACCCCGGTACCACGGTTACATGCTGGGCTTCGAACAGGTCGCGGGTGAACTCGGCATCGTCGCCCGGTACCTTGGCCCACAGGTAGAAACTGCCGTCCGGGCGCTGCACATCCAGTACCGGCTGCAGAATATCCAGCACGGCATCGTATTTGGCGCGGTATTGGTCGCGGTTCTCGCGTACATGCGCCTCGTCCTGCCAGGCGGCGATGCTGGCCAGCTGGGTTTGCACCGGCATCGCGCAGCCGTGGTAGGTGCGGTACAGCAGAAACGGCTTGATGATCTGGGCATCGCCCGCGACGAAGCCCGAGCGCAGCCCAGGCAGGTTGGAGCGCTTGGACAGGCTGTGGAACACCACGCAGCGCGCAAAATCGCTACGACCAAGCTCGGCGCATGCCGACAGCAGGCCTGGCGGTGGCGCATCCTCGTCGAAGTACAGCTCGCTGTAGCACTCGTCGGCGGCGATCACGAAGTCGTGTTCGTCAGCCAGGGCAATCAGCTTCTTCAGGGTGTTCATCGGCACCAGCGCACCGGTAGGGTTGCCTGGCGAGCACAGGAACAGGATCTGGCAACGCTTCCACACCTCGGCCGGTACGGCGTCGAAGTCCGGGTTGAAACCGTTGTTTTCCAGGCAGGGCAGGTAGTGCGGGGTGGCACCGGCCAGCAGCGCTGCGCCTTCGTAGATCTGGTAGAACGGGTTGGGGCTGATCACCAGGCCGTCATCGGCGCGGTTGACCACGGCCTGGGTGAAGGCGAACAGCGCTTCACGGGTGCCGTTGACCGGGAGGATGTGGCGGTCAGCGTCCAGCCAGCCGGCGGGCACGCCAAAGCGTCGTTCGCACCACTGGCCGATGGCCTGGCGCAGGGCTGGCAAACCAAGGGTGCTGGGGTAAACCGCCAGCTTGTCGAGGTTGTCGGCCATGGCCTGGGCGACGAACGCCGGCGATTCGTGCTTCGGCTCACCGATCGACAGGGCGATGGCGCGTTTGTCCGCCGCAGGCTTCACGCTGCCCAGCAGGGCGCGAAGCTTTTCGAACGGATAGGGCTGAAGCTGGGTCAAGGCATGGTTCATCGGCGCAAGGTCTCGTCAATCGTCTAATCGTTAAAAGGTCACGCGGGTCTGGCTGGTGTCGCTACCTTGGCCGGCCTGCAGTTGCTGCACGATGGCTTCCTGCAGGCGGCTGCACAGCTGCGGGTCTGACAGCGGCTGGTTGTCGGCATCGGTAATGAAGAACACGTCTTCTACCCGCTCGCCGAGGGTGGCGATCTTGGCGTTTTGCAGTGACAGGTCGAACTCCAGGAAGATCCGCCCCAGCCGGGCCAGCAGGCCCGGGCGGTCTGGTGCGGTGATTTCGAGGATGGTCACCGGCCGCTGGGCATCGTTGAGGATGGTCACTTGCGGCGGGAAGTCGAAGTGCTTGAGCTGCCGCGGTACCCGGCGCTGGATGATGGTCGGGTAGTCCTCGGGGTTGCGCAGCGCTTCGGTCAGGCCATCGCGAATCTGCTTGACCCGCTGCGGGTTGTCGCCGATCGAGCCACCGTCGTTGTCCAGCACAATGTAGGTGTCGAGGGTGAACTGGCTGCTCGACGTGATGATCCGTGCGTCGTGGATGTTCAGGTTCAACTGCGACATGGCCGCCACCGTCACGGCGAAGAAATCGTGCTGGTCGGGGGCATAGATGAAGATCTGCGTACCGCCTTCGAACTCGCGTTGGGTGGTTTCCTTGATCAGCACCAGCGGCCCGCCATCGGCCGGTTGCTGCAGGATCGCATCCGTGTGCCAGGCGACGTCGGCGGCGGTGTGCTTGAGGAAATAGTCATCGCCCAGTTGCGCCCATAGCTGCTCGACGTCGTCCGGGTCGGTGCCCTCGCGCACCAGGATGTCCAGCGCTGACGACTGGGTCTGGCGAATCTGCTCTTCGCGGTCCAGCGGGTTTTCCAGGCCGCGGCGCAGGGCACGCTTGGTCTCGGTGTACAGCTGGCGCAGCAGGCTGGCCCGCCACGAGTTCCAAAGGCTCGGGTTGGTGGCGTTGATGTCGGCCACGGTCAGTACGTACAGGTAGTCAAGGCGCGTCTCGTCGCCCACGTGCAGGGCAAAGTCGTTGATCACCTGCGGGTCGGACAAGTCCTTGCGCTGAGCGGTGGTCGACATCACCAGGTGGTTCTGCACCAGCCAGACGATCAGGCGGCTGTCCCAGGCCGGCAACTGGTGCCGTTCGCAGAACTTCTGTGCGTCCACTGCACCGATTTCCGAGTGGTCGCCCTGGCGACCCTTGCCGATGTCGTGGTACAGCCCGGCCAGGTAGATCAGCTCGGGTTTGGGCAGGCGCCCCATGAGCTTGCTGGCCAGCGGGAATTTCTCGGACACCGGCGTGTATTGCAGCTTGCGCAGGTGCTTGATGAGGTTGAGGGTATGCGCGTCGACCGTATAGATGTGGAACAGGTCATGCTGCATCTGCCCGACGATCAGGCCGAACTCTGGCAGGTAACGGCCAAGAATGCCGTAGCGGTTCATCCGGCGCAGGTTGCGGTGGATGCCGATTTCGCACTTGAACAGCTCGATGAACAGGCTGGTATTGCGGATATCGGTGCGGAATGTGTCGTCGATCAGGTGGCGGTGTTCGCGAAGCAGGCGCACGGTATCGGCACGCACGCCCTTGATCTCGGGGTGTTGGGCCATCAGCACGAAGATTTCCAGCATGGCGAATGGCGTGCGCTTGAACACGTTCGGATGGGCGGCCTCGATGTAGCCGTCATGCAGGCGGAACCGCGCGTTCAGCGGCTGGGTGCTGCCACTTTCCTCATCGGCGAGGATAACCTCTTCGAAGTGCTGGATGATCAGGTCGCACAGCTGGCTGATGCTCATCACCACCCGGTAGTACTGCTGCATGAACTGTTCGATCGCCCGCTTGGGGTTTTCATCGCTGTAGCCCAGCAGCGTGGCGATGCTGCGCTGGTGGTCGAACAGCAGGCGGTCTTCGGCGCGTCCGGCCAGCATGTGCAGGGCGTAACGGACTTTCCAGAGGAAGTCCTGGGACGAAGCCAGCAGTTCATTCTCGCTTTCCAGCAAGAAGCCTTCGCCGGCCAGTGCGTGCAGGTTGAGCGTCCCGTACTGGCGGCGGGCCACCCACAGGACCGTCTGAATGTCACGCAGGCCACCTGGCGAACCCTTGACGTTGGGTTCGAGGTTGTACTCGGTGTCGTTGTACTTGTGGTGGCGGGCCTTGAGTTCGGCGCGCTTGGCCAGGAAGAACTCCTTGCTCGGCCACATGTGCGCGGTGCTGGTGACTTCCAGCATGCGCTGGCGCAAGGCCTCGGGACCGGCGATGGTGCGGCTTTCCATCAGGTTGGTGATCACCGTCAGGTCGGCGCGGGCCTGTTCGGCGCATTCGTCGACGGTGCGCACGCTCTGGCCGACTTCCAGGCCAATGTCCCACAGCAAGGTCAGAAAGCGCTCGATGGCGTCACGGTACTGCTCGTGCTCGGCTGCGCCCAGCAGAATCAGCAGGTCGATGTCCGAGTGCGGGTGCAGTTCACCGCGCCCGTAGCCGCCCACCGCAACCAGGGCAATGCCGCTCTGGTCGCCCCAGTCGAACTGGTTCCACGCCTGTTGCAGGATATTGTCGACGAGCCAGGCGCGGGCCTCGATCAGCGGGCGGATGTCGCTGCCGGCGCGAAAACGTTTGTCGAGCACCTCGCCGGCCAGGCGGATGGCTTTCTTGAAGGCGGCGATGGGGCTCGCCTTGAGGGCCAGTTCCGCCTGGAACTGGCCACGGTCGAACAGCTCGGGGTCCACCTGGGGCATCGCGTCACGTTCCTGTCGTGGGGTGGCCTGTCGGGGTGCGGTCAGGCCGAAGTGCGCGGGATGGTGTCGTCCTTGCGCAGGGTGAAGATCTCGTAGCCAGTGGCGGTCACCACCAAAGTGTGTTCCCACTGGGCCGAGAGCTTGCGGTCCTTGGTGATGGCGGTCCAGCCGTCGCCCAGCACCTTGGTGTCGGCCTTGCCCTGGTTGATCATCGGCTCGATGGTGAAGGTCATGCCTTCCTTCAGCTCCATGCCCGTGCCAGCGCGGCCATAGTGGAGGATCTGCGGCTCTTCGTGGAACACCTTGCCGATGCCATGACCGCAGAACTCGCGTACCACCGAGAAACCGTTCTTTTCCGCGTGCTTCTGGATCACTTCACCGATGTCGCCCAGGCGGCAGCCCGGCTTGACCAGCTCGATGGCCTTGTACATGCATTCCTGGGTGACCTTGGACAGGCGCTCGGCCCAGACCGGCACGTTACCGACGTGGAACATGCGGCTGGTGTCGCCGTGGTAGCCGTCCTTGATCACGGTGACGTCGATATTGAGCGTGTCACCGTCCTTGAGCGGCTTGTCGTTGGGGATGCCGTGGCAGACCACATGGTTGATCGAGGTGCAGATCGACTTCGGGTAGCCCTTGTAGTTGAGCGGTGCCGGGATGGCCTGCTGAACGTTGACGATATAATCGTGGCACAGGCGGTCGAGCTCTTCGGTGGTGACACCGGGCTTGACGTGTTCTTCGATCATTTCCAGCACTTCGGCGGCCAGGCGGCCAGCGATGCGCATCTTCTCGATGTCTTCTGCGGTCTTGATGGTGACGGTCATTACAGGCTCTCTACGGCGCCGTGCACGGCGCGAACAAACGGGAAAGGCCGGATTCTAGCAGAGCAGGGCGCCGATCGGTCGGGATAAAGGCGGCCATGCTGTTGTCTACAGCTGGCATTCTGGCGCGAAAGCCGGGGTGCTGCAAAAAGTGCTGACAGACGCAACAGTATCCGGGTTCCGTTCGCTCGCGGTCTGTGGTATAAAATGCGCCGCTTTCGGGGACGACCCCGTCAGCACTTAACCCACACACGTGTCGACACGATGACCTGGGTGCCCCGAGTTGCAGAATTCGCGGGTTGGTCATTGGGATACGTGGAGGCCCAACCCGACTTATCAAGGAACTATCATGTCCCAAGTCAACATGCGCGATATGCTGAAGGCCGGTGTGCACTTCGGCCACCAGACCCGTTACTGGAACCCGAAAATGGGCAAGTACATTTTCGGCGCGCGTAACAAGATCCACATCGTCAACCTGGAAAAAACCCTGCCAATGTTCAACGACGCTCTGTCGTTCGTAGAGCGCCTGGCCCAGGGCAAGAACAAGATCCTGTTCGTCGGCACCAAGCGTTCCGCCGGCAAGATCGTCGCCGAGCAAGCAGCTCGTTGCGGTTCGCCGTACGTTGACCACCGTTGGTTGGGCGGCATGCTGACCAACTACAAGACCATCCGCGCTTCGATCAAGCGTCTGCGCGACCTGGAAACCCAGGCCGAAGACGGCACTTTCGCCAAGCTGACCAAGAAAGAAGCCCTGATGCGCTCCCGCGACCTGGAAAAACTGGATCGCAGCCTGGGTGGCATCAAGGACATGGGCGGTCTGCCAGACGCTCTGTTCGTTATCGACGTTGATCACGAGCGCATCGCGATCACCGAAGCCAACAAACTGGGTATCCCGGTCATCGGCGTTGTCGATACCAACAGCAGCCCGGAAGGTGTTGACTACATCATCCCAGGTAACGATGACGCCATTCGCGCTATCGAGCTGTACATGACTTCGATGGCTGACGCAGTCATCCGCGGCCGCAACAACGTTGCCGGCGGCACCGAAGTTTACGCTGAAGAAGCGGCTGCACCTGCTGCTGAGTAATAGGCGCTAGCGTCTACTTGGCACGCAAAAAGGGGGCTTTGCCCCCTTTTTGCCACCTTGAAATCCTGCTGTCAGCATCGGCCCCGCATCATGGGCCTGCTGAAATGAAAACAGCGGATTTGCAGAATTGAACGCCCGTGATTGACGGGTGGAATGGTTGAAAAACTTTCCAAGAGGATTTTGAAATGGCAGCAATTACTGCAGCGCTGGTAAAAGAACTGCGCGAGCGTACCGGCGAAGGCATGATGGATTGCAAAAAGGCCCTGGAAAAGGCCGGCGGCGACATCGAGAAAGCCATTGACGACATGCGTGCCTCGGGCGCCATCAAGGCCGCCAAAAAGGCTGGCAACGTCGCTGCTGAAGGCGCTATCGCCGTCAAGACCGACGGTACTTCCGCCGTCCTGCTGGAAGTGAACTCGCAGACCGACTTCCTGGCCCTGCAAGACGACTTCAAGAACTTCGTGGCCGAAAGCCTCGAAGAAGCCTTCGCCCAGAAGCTGACCGACGCCGCTCCGCTGATCGCCTCGCGTGAAGCTGCTCGTGAAGCCCTGGTTGCCAAGTGCGGCGAGAACGTCAACATCCGTCGCCTGGTGCGCGTTGAGGGTGACGTTGTCGGTGCCTACCTGCACGGCAACAAGATCGGCGCTGTCGTCGTTCTGAAAGGCGGTGACGTGGAGCTGGCGAAGAACATCGCCATGCACGTTGCAGCTTCGAACCCTGAGTTCCTGGATTCGTCGGAAATCTCCGCCGAGGCCATCGAGCGCGAGAAGAATGTCTTCCTGCAGCTGAACGCCGACAAGATCGCCGGCAAGCCGGAAAACATCGTTGAGAACATGATCAACGGTCGTATCACCAAGTTCAAGGCCGAAGCCTCGCTGAAAGAGCAAGCCTTCGTCATGAACCCGGAAATCAAGGTTGGCGAGCTGGCCAAGAAAGCCGGTGCTGAAATCGTTTCCTTCACCTACTTCAAAGTAGGCGAAGGCATCGAGAAGCCAGTCGACGACTTCGCTGCTGAAGTTGCCGCTCAGGTCGCTGCTGCCAAGCAGTAAGACAGCCCCGTCTGTCGCCCCAAAGAGGCTGCCCGCTCACGCGCGCAGCCTCTTTGTCAAAACGGGGAGGGGTTTATACGACTCCCTCTTCGCTGGCACCGAAGCGGTGCCACGCTACAGTTAGCAGGCTGCAAACAGCCCGCACGAATTTTCTAAAAGTACGCCGCAGGAGAGACTCGCAATGGCTCAGCAGGTGAGTGGTCGCCAACCTCGCTATAAACGCATTTTGCTCAAACTTAGCGGCGAGGCCCTGATGGGCTCGGAAGACTTCGGGATCGACCCGAAAGTGCTGGATCGCATGGCGCTTGAAGTTGGCCAGCTGGTAGGGATCGGTGTCCAGGTCGGCCTGGTGATCGGTGGTGGCAACCTGTTCCGCGGCGCCGCGCTCAGCGCAGCCGGCATGGACCGCGTCACGGGTGATCACATGGGGATGCTGGCTACCGTGATGAACGGCCTGGCCATGCGCGATGCGCTGGAGCGCTCGAACATCCCGGCCCTGGTCATGTCGGCCATTTCCATGGTGGGTGTCACCGATCATTACGATCGCCGCAAAGCTATTCGTCACCTCAACTCCGGGGATGTGGTAATTTTCTCCGCCGGTACCGGCAACCCGTTCTTCACCACCGACTCCGCGGCCTGCCTGCGCGCCATCGAAATCGATGCTGACGTGGTGCTGAAGGCGACCAAGGTCGATGGCGTGTACACTGCCGATCCATTCAAGGACCCGCATGCCGAGAAATTCGATCACCTGACCTACGATGAGGTTCTGGATCGCAAGCTGGGTGTGATGGACCTGACCGCAATCTGCCTGTGCCGTGACCACAAGATGCCATTGCGGGTATTCAACATGAACAAGCCTGGCGCCCTGCTGAACATCGTGGTGGGTGGCGCTGAAGGCACACTGATCGAGGAAGGCCAAGCATGATCAACGACATCAAGAAAGACGCGCAGGAGCGCATGGGCAAGTCCATCGAAGCCCTGTCCCGCAACCTGGCTGCAATCCGCACCGGTCGCGCTCACCCAAGCATCCTGGACAGCGTCAAGGTTACCGCCTGGGGTAGCGAAATGCCGCTGAACCAGGTCGCCGCGATCACCGTCGAAGATGCCCGCACCCTGAAGATCGTCGCTCACGACAAGAACCTCAGCGCTGCCATCGAAAAGGCCATCCTCACCTCCGATCTGGGCCTTAACCCGTCCAGCGCCGGTACCACCATCCGTGTGCCGATGCCGGCCCTGACCGAGGAAACCCGCAAGGGCTACACCAAGCAGGCCAGCGGTGTTGCCGAGGATGCCAAGGTAGCCGTGCGCAACGTGCGCCGCGACGCCCTGGCTGACCTGAAAAAGCTGACCAAGGACAAGGAAATCAGCGAAGACGAAGAACGTCGCGCCGCGGACGAGATCCAGAAGCTGACCGACAAGTTCGTCGCCGAAGTGGATGCTGCCTTCAAAGCCAAGGAAAAGGACCTGATGGCCGTCTAAGGCCGGGGTTTTTTAATGGAAAAGACCAAGCCAGCGGCGCCGTCCTCGGTGCCGCGTCATGTCGCGATCATCATGGATGGCAACAACCGCTGGGCGAAAAAACGCCTGCTGCCCGGCGTGGCCGGGCACAAGGCGGGTGTGGATGCCGTTCGCGCGGTCATCGAAGTCTGTGCCAAGTCCGGGGTCGAGGTACTGACCCTGTTCGCCTTCTCCAGCGAGAACTGGCAGCGCCCTGCCGAAGAGGTCGGTGCGCTGATGGAGCTGTTCTTCTCGGCGCTGCGCCGTGAGGCCAAGCGCCTTGACGAGAACAACATCAGCCTGCGCATCATCGGCGACCGTTCGCGTTTCCATCCTGAGCTGCAGGCCGCCATGCGCGAGGCCGAGGCAGTGACCGCTGGCAACAACCGTTTCATTCTGCAGATAGCAGCCAACTACGGTGGCCAGTGGGACATCGCTCAGGCTGCCCAGCGGCTGGCGCGGGAAGTGCAAGCCGGGCACCTGCGCCCGGAAGACATCACCCCGGGTCTGCTGCAGACCTGCCTGGCAACCGGCGACCTGCCGTTACCGGACCTGTGCATTCGCACCGGTGGCGAGCACCGCATCAGCAATTTCCTGTTGTGGCAGCTGGCCTATGCCGAGTTGTACTTCTCCGACCTCTACTGGCCGGACTTCAAACACGAGGCCATGCGCAATGCCCTGGCCGATTTCGCTTCGCGCCAGCGCCGCTTCGGTAAGACCAGCGAGCAGGTCGAGGCTGGAGCTCGTGCTTAATGCTTAAACAACGCATCATTACTGCGCTGATCCTGCTGCCGGTCGCGCTGGGTGGTTTCTTCCTGCTCAATGGCGGGGATTTCGCCCTGTTCATCGGCTTCGTAGTGACCCTCGGTGCCTGGGAGTGGGCGCGCCTTGCCGGGCTGATGGCCCAGCCGCTGCGCATTGCCTATGCAGCGGTGGTCGCGGGGGCGCTGATGCTGCTGCACATCCTTCCGGAACTGGCGCCCTGGGTGCTGGGCGCTGCCGTGATCTGGTGGGGGCTGGCCACCTGGCTGGTGCTTACCTACCCGCGCAGCAGCGACCTGTGGGCCAGTGCGGCCTGTCGGTTGTTGATCGGCCTGCTGGTGTTGCTGCCGGCCTGGCAAGGGCTGGTGCTGCTCAAGCACTGGCCCTTGGGCAACTGGCTGATCCTGTCGGTCATGGTGCTGGTGTGGGCCGCCGACATCGGTGCGTACTTCTCTGGCCGGGCATTCGGCAAGCGCAAGCTGGCTCCGCAGGTCAGCCCGGGCAAGAGCTGGGAAGGCGTGTACGGTGGCCTGGCGGTCAGCCTGTTGATTACCCTGGGTGTCGGCATCAGCCGCGACTGGGGCTTTGGTCAGATCCTGCTGGGCCTGTTGGGCGCTGCGTTGCTGGTGATGTCCTCGGTGGTCGGTGACCTGACCGAGAGCATGTTCAAGCGTCGCTCCGGTATCAAGGACAGCAGCAATCTGCTGCCCGGGCATGGAGGTGTGCTCGATCGCATTGACAGCCTGACTGCCGCAATCCCGGTCTTCGCCGTGCTGTTGTGGGCTGCCGAATGGGGTGTGATGTGAGTCGCCCGCAACGTATAACCGTGCTCGGGGCCACCGGCTCCATTGGCCTGAGCACGCTGGATGTGATTGCGCGTCATCCTGACCGTTATCAAGCGTTTGCCCTCACTGGCTATTCGCGCATCGACGAGCTGTTGGCGCTATGCGTGCGTCATCGTCCGGCCTTCGCTGTGGTGCCGAGCACCGAGGCGGCGGTGAGGTTGCGTGCGAGTCTGGCTGCGGCCGGTTGCACCACCGAGGTGCTGGAAGGTGAGGCCGGGCTTTGCCAGGTGGCGTCGGCCGCTGAAGTGGATGCAGTGATGGCAGCCATTGTCGGTGCTGCCGGCCTGCGCCCCACGCTGGCGGCGGTCGAGGCGGGCAAGAAGGTGTTGCTGGCCAACAAGGAAGCACTTGTGATGTCCGGCGCACTGTTCATGGAGGCGGTGCGGCAAAAGGGTGCCGTGCTGCTGCCGATCGACAGCGAACACAACGCTATCTTCCAGTGCATGCCAGGCGACTACGCCCGTGGCCTGAGTGCCGTCGGTGTGCGCCGGATCCTGCTTACCGCGTCCGGCGGGCCGTTCCGCGAAACGCCGGTCGAGGCGCTGCTGGACGTGACCCCGGAGCAAGCCTGTGCGCATCCCAACTGGTCCATGGGGCGCAAGATCTCCGTGGATTCGGCCAGCATGATGAACAAAGGCCTCGAGTTGATCGAAGCCTGCTGGTTGTTCGATGCCGTGCCGTCCAAGGTTGAGGTGGTGGTGCACCCGCAGAGCGTGATCCACTCGCTGGTCGACTACGTGGACGGTTCGGTACTCGCGCAGTTGGGCAACCCGGACATGCGTACGCCGATCGCCAACGCGTTGGCCTGGCCGGAACGGATCGATTCCGGGGTTGCCCCTCTGGACCTGTTCGCCATCGCCCGTCTGGATTTCCAGGCGCCCGACGAACAACGCTTCCCTTGCCTGCGCCTTGCACGGCAGGCTGCCGAGGCCGGCAACAGCGCGCCTGCCGTGCTCAATGCGGCCAACGAAGTCGCGGTCCAGGCATTTCTTGAACGGCGCATCCGCTTCCCGGAGATCGCGGGTATGATCGAACAGGTACTCGACCAGGAACCCGTCGTACCGCTGCCGTCGCTGGATGCGGTATTTGCCGCCGATCAGCGTGCCCGGGAGCTTTCCCGTGAGTGGCTGAGGCGTCACGGCCGCTGATGCAGGCCCGTCAAGGTTCGTGAGGGGGCTGGGCAGGATGCCGGCCCGCTGAACATCATTCGGAGATGGACATGACAGCGCTCTACATGATTATCGGCACCCTCGTGGCTTTGGGTGTGCTGGTCACTTTCCACGAATTCGGTCACTTCTGGGTGGCGCGCCGCTGCGGCGTCAAGGTGCTGCGTTTCTCGGTGGGTTTCGGCACGCCGCTGCTGCGGTGGCATGACCGCCACGGCACCGAGTTCGTTGTTGCGGTCATTCCTCTGGGTGGCTACGTCAAGATGCTCGACGAGCGCGAAGGCGATGTGCCGCCAGCGCTGGCCGGGCAGTCGTTCAACCGCAAGTCGGTGCGCCAGCGTATTGCGATTGTCGCGGCAGGCCCGATCGCCAATTTTCTGCTGGCTATCCTGTTTTTCTGGGTGCTGGCGATGCTGGGTACCCAGCAAATCCGCCCGGTTATCGGCGCGGTCGACAGTGGCAGCCTGGCAGCATCTGCAGGGCTGACCGCAGGTCAGGAAATCGTTTCTGTAGATGGCAAGCCGACCAACGGTTGGTCGGCGGTCAATTTGCAGCTGGTTCGTCGTCTGGGCGAGAGCGGTACCTTGCAGATTGGCGTGCGCGATGAGGGCGCCAGCGCCGAGCGCCAGCTGCAGGTCAAGCTGGACAGTTGGCTCAAGGGCGCCGACGAGCCGGACCCGATTCAATCCCTGGGACTGCGCCCTTGGCGCCCGGCGATCACCCCGGTGCTGGCCGAGATCGATCCGAAGGGGCCGGCTGCCGCTGCGGGCCTAAAAACCGGTGACAAGCTGCTGGCTCTGGATGATTTGGCAGTGACCGAATGGCAGCAGGTAGTCGACCGCGTGCGCGCCCGCCCGGATGCCAAGGTCGTGGTGCGAGTGGAGCGCGACGGCGCTGCCCTGGAACTGCCGGTGACCTTGGCCCGCAAGGGGGAGGGCAAGGCAGTCGGTGGCTATCTTGGCGCTGGTGTCAAAGGTGGCGAATGGCCTGCCAACATGCTCCGCGAAATCAGCTACGGCCCGCTGGATGCGGTGGGTGAGAGCTTGTCGCGTACCTGGAACATGAGCGTCCTGACCCTTGAATCGCTGAAGAAAATGCTGTTCGGGGAGCTCTCGGTAAAAAACTTGAGTGGACCGATAACCATTGCTAAAGTGGCGGGCGCTTCAGCCCAGTCCGGCGTGGGGGATTTCCTGAATTTCCTGGCCTACCTGAGCATAAGCCTGGGGGTTCTTAACCTGCTGCCCATTCCAGTACTGGACGGGGGGCATTTGCTGTTTTACCTGGTCGAGTGGGCGCGCGGTCGTCCGCTGTCGGATCGGGTGCAAGGTTGGGGGGTTCAGATCGGTATCAGTTTGGTCATAGGGGTGATGTTGCTCGCCCTGATCAACGATCTGGGTCGACTATAAAGCTTCGCTCAATTGCGAACCTGCCGTTCTGTGACGGCAGGTTGTTTATTGCCAGTTGGAATAAAAGGACTTCATGAAACGTCTGCTGCTAACTGCGGTCATGTCCGCACTGATGATCGCTGAAGTTCACGCCGAGTCCTTCACCATCTCCGATATTCGCGTCAACGGCCTGCAGCGGGTTTCCGCTGGCAGTGTGTTCGGTGCCTTGCCGCTGAACGTCGGCGACCAGGCTGACGACCGCCGCCTGGTGGACTCGACTCGTTCCCTGTTCAAGACCGGGTTCTTCCAGGACATCCAGTTGAGCCGCGATGGCAATGTGCTGATCATCAACGTGGTCGAGCGCCCGTCGGTGTCGAGCATCGAGATTGAAGGCAACAAGGCGATCAGCACCGAAGACCTGATGAAGGGCCTGAAGCAATCGGGCCTGGCCGAAGGCGAGATCTTCCAGCGTGCCACCCTCGAAGGTGTGCGTAACGAGCTGCAGCGCCAGTACGTGGCCCAAGGCCGCTACTCGGCCGAGGTCGACGCCGAGGTGGTGCCGCAGCCGCGCAACCGTGTGGCGCTGAAGATCAAGATCAACGAAGGCACCGT
>NZ_JBICLK010000012.1:0-683 GCF_043105275.1 Pseudomonas sp. TYF_14 | reverse complement strand
CCGACGTCCGCACCTTCAACGGTTGCGATCGATTTGATCACAGGGTCGTTGGTACCGACGTAGACGTTGTCCGGGGCAGTCACGGTTGCAGTGCCCACGGTGCCGTTGGCCGGCACGGTGATGACGGTTTTGCCGTCGCTCAGCGTGAAGGTCAATGCACTGTGGTTGTTGATCGGCAGACCATCTTTGTTGGTCAGGGTGATGGTGTAGGTGATCTCGCCGCCTTCGGTGACCGACGGGGTCGCAGTCAGCTTGGCCACCACTTCGTCGGTGGTGTCGGTCACTTGAACCGAAGCGTTGCCGCCCAGTTGCAGGTTCTCGAAGGTCGCACCAGTGGCGTCTACCGCCGAGTTGATGCCCAGGCTGATCTGGCCAGCATCGTTGTAAACGTCATCGCCCTGCGCAGCGTGGGTGTACGGCGCGCTGGTTTCACCGGCCTTGATGGTGACCTGGGCATTGTTGCTCAGGGTCACGACCAGGTCGTGAGCCAGCGGCTGGTTGACGTGAACAGTGAAGGTCGGTTTGACGTTCTCGGCCACCGAAGTCTGGTCGGCGGTGATGGTGACCTTGACCAGGTCGCCTTCGTTGCCTGGGGTACCTGGCTCGTCGGTGACCGACGTGCTGACCGGCGTCTTGTCCAGCGTCAGTTGCTCGAACTTACCGACGTCCGCACCGCCAACGGT
>NZ_JBICLK010000011.1:0-1511 GCF_043105275.1 Pseudomonas sp. TYF_14 | reverse complement strand
GTGATGGTGACCTTGACCAGGTCGCCTTCGTTGCCCGGCGTACCTGGCTCGTCGGTAACCGACGTGCTGACCGGCGTCTTGTCCAGCGTCAGTTGCTCGAACTTGCCGACATCCGCACCGCCAACGGTAGCGATCGACATCACGACAGGGTCGTTGCTGCCGACGTAGACGTTATCCGGGGCAGTGACAGTGGCAGTACCCACGGTGCCATTAGCCGGCACGGTGATGACGGTTTTGCCGTCGCTCAGGGTGAAGGTCAATGCACTGTGGTTGTTAATCGGCAGACCGTCTTTGTTGGTCAGGGTAATGGTGTAAGTGATCTCACCGCCTTCGGTCACCGACGGGGTCGCAGTCAGCTTGGCCACTACTTCGTCGGTGGTGTCGGTCACTTGGACCGAAGCCGCACCGCCCAGCTCGAGGTTCTCGAAGGTCGCACCAGTGGCGTCCACCGCCGAGTTGATACCCAGGCTGATCTGGCCAGCATCGTTGTAGACGTCATCACCCTGCGCAGCGTGGGTGTACGGCGCGCTGGTCTCGCCGGCCTTGATGGTGACCTGGGCATTGTTGCTCAGGGTCACGACCAGGTCGTGAGCCAGCGGCTGGTTGACGTGAACAGTGAAGGTCGGTTTGACGTTCTCGGCCACCGAAGTCTGGTCGGCTGTGATGGTGACCTTGACCAGGTCGCCTTCGTTGCCCGGCGTACCTGGCTCGTCGGTAACCGACGTGCTGACCGGGGTCTTGTCCAGTGTCAGTTGCTCGAACTTGCCGACATCCGCACCTTCAACGGTTGCGATCGATTTGATCACAGGGTCGTTGGTGCCAACGTAGACGTTGTCCGGGGCAGTCACGGTGGCAGTACCCACGGTGCCATTAGCCGGCACGGTGATGACGGTTTTGCCGTCGCTCAGCGTGAAGGTCAATGCACTGTGGTTGTTGATCGGCAGGCCGTCTTTGTTGGTCAGGGTGATGGTGTAAGTGATCTCGCCACCTTCGGTGACCGAAGGGGTCGCGGTCAGCTTGGCCACTACTTCGTCGGTGGTATCGGTCACTTGAACGGTAGCCGCACCGCCCAGTTGCAGGTTTTCGAAGGTGCGACCGTCTACATCCACAGCGGACGTGATGCCCAGGCTGATCTGGCCAGCGTCGTTGTAGACGTCATCGCCTTGCGCAGCGTGGGTGTATGGCGCGCTGGTTTCGCCGGCCTTGATGGTGACCTGGGCGTTGTTGCTCAGGGTCACGACCAGGTCGTGGGCCAGCGGCTGGTTGACGTGCACGGTGAAGGTCGGCTTGACGCTCTCGGCCACCGAGGTCTGGTCGGCGGTGATGGTGACCTTGACCAAGTCGCCTTCGTTGCCCGGCGTACCTGGCTCGTCGGTCACCGACGTGCTGACCGGCGTCTTGTCCAGCGTAAGCTGTTCGAACTTGCCGACATCCGCGCCCTCAACGGTTGCGATCGACATCACGACAGGGTCGTTAGCGCCGACGTAGACGTTGTCCGGAGCAGTCACGGT
>NZ_JBICLK010000010.1:0-831 GCF_043105275.1 Pseudomonas sp. TYF_14 | reverse complement strand
GTCGCCTTCGTTGCCTGGGGTGCCCGGCTCGTCGGTGACCGACGTGCTGACCGGGGTCTTGTCCAGCGTCAGTTGCTCGAACTTGCCAACATCCGCACCGCCAACGGTAGCGATCGACATCACGACAGGGTCGTTGGTGCCGACGTAGACGTTATCCGGGGCAGTGACGGTAGCAGTGCCCACGGTGCCGTTGGCCGGCACGGTGATGACGGTTTTGCCGTCGCTCAGCGTGAAGGTCAATGCACCGTGGTTATTGATCGGCAGACCATCTTTGTTGGTCAGGGTGATGGTGTAGGTGATCTCACCACCTTCGGTCACCGAAGGCGTCGCGGTCAGCTTGGCCACCACTTCGTCGGTGGTGTCGGTCACTTGAACCGAAGCGTTGCCGCCCAGTTGCAGGTTCTCGAAGGTGCGACCGTCTACATCCACAGCAGACGTGATGCCCAGGCTGATCTGGCCAGCGTCGTTGTAGACGTCATCGCCTTGCGCAGCGTGGGTGTATGGCGCGCTGGTTTCGCCGGCCTTGATGGTGACCTGGGCGTTGTTGCTCAGGGTCACGACCAGGTCGTGGGCCAGCGGCTGGTTGACGTGCACGGTGAAGGTCGGCTTGACGTTCTCGGCCACCGAAGTCTGGTCGGCGGTGATGGTGACCTTGACCAGGTCGCCTTCGTTGCCTGGGGTACCCGGCTCGTCGGTGACCGACGTGCTGACCGGGGTTTTGTCGAGTGTCAGTTGCTCGAACTTACCGACGTCCGCACCTCCAACGGTTGCGATCGACATCACGACAGGGTCGTTGGTGCCGACGTAGACGTTGTCCGGGGCAGTGACGGT
>NZ_JBICLK010000101.1:0-774 GCF_043105275.1 Pseudomonas sp. TYF_14 | reverse complement strand
TCGGCAATACGCACATCATGGCGCAGCGCTGTGATGCGGTTTTCGGTGAACGGCTTGCCCACGGCATCGCGTTTATAGCGGCCTGGGTAATCGAAGTATTCGTAATCTTTGCTCTGATGCTCCAGGAAGGGCCCGGCGGCTCTGTGCTCCTGGCGGTAGGCCGGGTGGGTGAAGGTGTGGTCGCGCTGCACCTGGCGAGCGGTGCGCACCTGCTCGCTGTAGCGCAAGCGGCGAAGGCAGGGTATGGCTTGATCGCCACCGCTGTTCGCTTGGTACAGGACGCTGTCAGGGCCTACAGGCTCGTCGTCATCGCCGAAACCCTCGTCTTCATGGTCGGCCTTGATGGCGCCATGGCTGATCAGGCCGAGGGACTGCAGCCGATCGGTGATGATCAGCTTGTGCAGCTTTTCACTGTGCGCAAAGCGGTAGACGAAGCCTTCTTCAGCGGCAAGGCGGGCGATGAACGCCAAGTCCGTCTCACCGGCCTGAACGCAGAATTCGCGCACCTGATGGTCCATGCTGGCGCGTAGTTCGTACTGGTCGATGCCCTGACGCTTGAGCATCAGCTCGAGAATTTGCGGAACGGTCTTGTGCTGGAAGATGCGCCAGTTCGAGCGCAGCCTTGCGCGGGCCAGTTGCGGTTCGACCAAGGCGTGATAGTAAGTGCGGTAGAAGCCGCTCTCGCCCTGGCTGAAGCTGCTGACAAGGCCGTGCACGTACCGTACCGGGCGTTCTCCGTCCAAGATGGTGAAGAGCACGGGTTTGTCGAGCAAA
>NZ_JBICLK010000100.1:0-98150 GCF_043105275.1 Pseudomonas sp. TYF_14 | reverse complement strand
ACCGGCGAAGCCTTCTTCGCGGGTAACCGCTCCTACACTGGCAGCAAAAGATCAGAACACGTTCAGTGGGTAATCGACGATTACCCGCAGTTCATCGTTGTCGCTGTTGCTGTCGATCGACGCATAACCCTGGCTGCCGCGGTGGGTGGCATAGCGTACCAGCACCGACAGGTCCTTGAGGTCACCTTCCTGGAATACGTATTTCACGTCCAGGTCGCGCTCCCAGTGCATGGCGTTCTTGCCATCTTCACGGTAGTAGTCGTAGTGAGTGGTGTCCTGAGTGGCCTTGGTCAGGTCAGCCTCGCCGCGCGAGTAGGACAGCGAGGTGGACAAACCAGGCACGCCGACACCGGCGAAGTCATAGCCGTACTGCAGTTTCCACGAACGCTCGTTCGGCGCGTTGAAGTCCGAGTACATGCGCGAGTTGTCCAGGTACACGCTGTCGCCCAGGTTGATGTAGTCGAATGGCGTGTTGCCGTTCACTCGCTGGTAGGCAGCGGTGACGCTGTGGAAGCCTGCATTGACGGTAAAGTGCACGCTGTAGGTGTTGTTGTCGATCTTGCCTAGCAGGGCCTGGCCGGTGTCCTGGGTGTGATAGAAGTGCACGCCCGGGTTCAGGCTGACCAGGTCATTGACCACATAGGTGTAGTCGAAGTCCGCGTAGTACTGGTTCCAGATGTCCTTCAGCTCGGCGGCGTACAGGTTGGCGGTGATGTGCTCGGTACCGCTCCACGACGCGCCGGCCCAGTTCAGGTGCTTGCTCTTGTCGTGCTCGTCCAGTGACCCGTAGTAGGTGTCGATGCGGCGATGGCCGCTTTGGTTGTACGGGTGGGTGAAGCTGACCTGGCCGCCTTCGAGCAACAGGCCGTCGATGCTGGTGTTGGTCAGGCTTACACCGCGGAAGGTTTGCGGCAACATGCGCGTTTCGCCGCCGGCGATCACTGGGTTGGTGAGGAACAGGTCACCGGCTTTCAGCTCGGTGTCGAAGGCTTTCAGCTTGACCGCAGCACCGGCAGTGGAGAACGAATGCGGGGCAGCGCCCAGCTCGCCGTCGTCCTTGATGTGTTCGGGCAGGATGCTGGTGCCGGCATGGCCGCCACCGCCGTCGAGCTTCAGGCCCAGCATGGCATGAGCATCCAGGCCGAAGCCGACCACACCCGGGGTGTAGCCCGACTCGAAACGCGCTACCGCGCCCTGGCCCCACTCGCGGGTGTCGCGCACGCCGGCGTTGTGGTTGTCGCGGTTGAAGTAGGCATTACGAAAATGCAGGTTGAAGGACGAACCTTCGATGAAGCCATCAGCCTTGTCTTCATCTGCCTGGGCGGCGAAAGGGATCGTTGCAGTCAACGCAATGAAAAGCGGGGTAAAACGAAACGCGGAAGGCACCGGTACTAGCTCCTTGGATCTGACGGTGGGGCAGTTTTTATATTTGAATGTGCGTCTTTTTTTATAGGGACACGTTACAGCCGGGCTGAGCGTTAAAGCACATAAAAAAAGCCGCTGATCGGCAGCGGCTTTAAAAGGCTAACATATCGGCACCGGGGGTGCCCATGGCGTAGCCAAGGGAAAACGGGAGTAACGACAGCGCGTGATCAGCTGTCGGCACTGGTATCGACGCTGACTTTGGAAGCTGTCTGTTTCGCATCTTTTACGGTATCGGCCTTGTTTGCGGCTACAGCGTCACGGGCTTCTTGATGGACAGCCGCGATCTCTGCATTTCGGGCAACGAATGCCGGGGATTCTTCGGCCATGGCCAGGGGCGACAACAACAGGGAAGACAGGACGAAGACGCTGGCAATACCCATACTGTTGGACATTTGAAACTACCTTCTTGCGGTGCAAGTGCTAATGAGGACAGGGGTAAAGTTAGTCCTTTCAGTGCACTCGAAACAGAGCGAAGTGCGATAAGCACTGTTGCGCAAAAGGTAACGATCATTGGGTGGAACAACGGGGCTTTCGGCGAAAGCCCCGTGCTAGGGCGCCTGCACAGGGCGCCGCCTTGGCAGGCTAGAAACCGATAAAGGCGTAATAAACCGGGGTTTCATGGGTTGTGCGCAAACCCAGTGCCTGCAAGCTTGCCGTCAGCGCTTCATCCTGCACATGCAAGGTCCACTGCGCCCCTTCATTCCCCTGTACCTGCGCCAGCGCCGCAGCAAACGCCCCCATATCCGGCAAGTAGGCGGTAAAACCGTTACCCTTGAGCGCACTGGTCGTCATGCCCAATGCCTGGCACACCGCCACCTTGGCGGCAATGTCATCGCGGTCGGCCTGGCGCGAAGCCTGTACCAGCGCCTGCAGTTCCACATCGACCAGTTGCGTGCCGTGAATCAGCTCCGGCCCCTGTTGCCAGGCCTCCGGCGGGCAGTCCTTGCTGTCTGGCCGCAGGGGAATATGCGGGTTGATTTCTACCGGATAGATGCGACAGACCAGTGGGCGCTGCTCATAGATGGTGCAGAGGTCGTTGGCGTCGAGGTTACGGCAACGTCCGGGGTTGAATGCAGCAAAGGTCACCGAGACGCGTGCCTCGCCCTCGCCGCAATGCACCGGGTGGGAGCGTCGCAGCACATGGTCACGCTGATCCAGCGGCATGCCGGGGCCGTCCACGACGAAGGCCTCGATCAGTACCACCACCTGGCCGGCATCGTCCGCCCAGCGACGCGCTTCGGCCAGCGTCAGTGGCACATGGTGGCCGGTACAGCATTTGCCGCAGCCGGTACAGCCGAAACGTAAGCGGTCGGTCACTTGGCTTCCGGGCTCCACTCGCTGACAAAGGCACGCTGGTGCTGGCGATCGTACAGACACAGCTCGGTGCCGGTGCGCTGCTGCATGTGCTTTTGTGGGTAGACGCCTTCGATCAGCAGGGCACTCATGCCTGCCTGGTCATCGAACTCGGCGGGCTTGCCGCGAGCGTGGGCGTTCTTGAACTGGCTTGCGGTCAGGCAGGCCTTGAGCATCTGCTGGCGCTGCTCGTTCCAGGCCTGACTACTGGAGGCCTGGGCAATACCGCTGAAGAGGGCACAGCTGATCAAGATAGAGCTGAGAAGCTTCATACGCGATTCCGGCAATTTTCTTGCGAGGGGCGCGAATTATGCCCGAGTCACCCCCGGCGGCAAGCCGGGGAGTTTGTCGCTGAATATATCAGTGCTCGGCGAACACCACGGTGCGCGCAGCCACCACCAGACAATCGGTCAGCTCTGGCGAGGAGAACTTGGTAAGGATGGCATTGGCCCCGGCCTGGGTCGCCTTTTCACTGCTCATGGCACTGTCCAGTGAGGTGTGCAGCAGCACGTACAGGTGCTGGAAGTCAGGGGTTTCACGCAGCGTGCGGGTGAAGGCGTAGCCGTCCATTTCGCTCATTTCGATGTCGGAGACGATGATGTTGATCTCCTGCGCGGTGCCTTGCAGCTCCAGCAGCACGTTGATGGCGTCTTTGGCGCTGCGCGCGGTGTGGCATTCGATACCGAGGTTGCGCAGGGTGTGCACCGACTGCTGCAAGGCCACCTGGCTGTCGTCCACCACCAGGATATTGGCGGCGGCCAGCAGGCTGGCATCTTCTTCGTTCAAGCTGCTGTGCACTGGCTCGGCGACGGGCGGGGCGATGGCGTGTATGACTTTTTCGATGTCCAGCACCTGCACCAGGGTGTTGTCGACGCGCGTCACACCGGTGATGAACGAGCGGGTGCCCGAGGCGTAGGGCGGCGGTTTGATGTCGGTGCTCAGGCAATGCACGATGCGGCTGACCGCCTGTACATGCAGGCCTTGGCGCGAGCGGCTGATCTCGGTAACGATCAGGCAGCCACCCTGCGGGTCGACCAGTGGCTGTTCGCCAATGGCGCGGGACAGGTCGATGACCGACAGCGAGTGGCCGCGCAGGGTTGCCACACCTTTTACGTGGGGGTGCGACTCAGGCAGCTTGGTCAGCGGCGGGCAGGGGATGATCTCGCTGACCTTGAGCAGGTTGATTGCCATCAGCTTGCCGCTGCGCAGGGTGAACAGCAGCAGGGATAGCGAATCCGCGCGGGCATTTTGCGTGGCCATGGTGACCTTCGGTGAGGAGCAGGGGATAACCGGTTATCGGCCTGTTTGGGTTGGGCTTTAGGCATTTTGCACAGAACCCAGGAATGCCTGGATCAGCGTTCACGCAGGGCCTCCTTGGCCCGGTTCAGCGGCTTGATCAGGTAATCGAGGATGGTTTTCTCGCCCGTTCGGATATCCACCGTGGCAATCATCCCTGGCACGATCGCAAAACGCTTGCCGGCCTTGTTTTGCAAGCTGTCCTGTTCGGTGCGGATGAACACGCGGTAGTAGTAGATTTCCGGTTTGACCTCGTCCTGCAGGGTATCCGGCGAGATGCCTACCACCTTGCCATCCAGCCCGCCGTATACCGAGTAGTCATAGGCACTGATCTTGACCTTGGCCGCCTGGTCGGGGTGAATGAAGGCGATGTCCCGTGGCGCGATGCGGGTTTCGATCAGCAGGCGTTCGTCCATCGGCACGATCTTCATCACCTGGCCACCGGGCTGCACCACGCCACCCAGGGTGTTGACCTCGATGTCCTTCACGATGCCGCGCACCGGCGAGCGCAGGGTCAGGCGGGTGAGCGAGTCGCTGCGTCCGCGGATCACTTCCGACAGGGCGTCCGCTTCGGCGCTGGCCTTGGCCAGTTCTTCCCGGGCGCGCACCAGATAGTCCGAGCGTGCCTCGTTGGCCTTGAGTTCCAACTCGGAACGCTGGCGGTTCAGGCGGATCACTTCAACCCGGCTGGAGGCACCCATCTTTGCCAGGTTCTCGGTGATCTTCAGCTCGCTGCGCACCAGCTGCAACGAGTCCTGAATACCCGCCAGGGTCTGTTCCAGGCCGCGGCGGCGGGTCTGGTACAACGCGGTTTCGGCATCGATCAGGTCAGGAGAGTCGCGCAGGCTCTCCGGGAAGGTCAGTGGCTTGCCGGTCACCTCTGCCTGCAGGCGGGCCTGGCTGGCCCTGGCAGCGCGGTACTTGGCCTCGCTTTCACCCACGCTGGAAGCCGTCTTGGTCGGGTCGAGCTGGGCCAGCACCTGGCCGCGCTCGACCAGGTCACCTTCGGCCACGCTCATCTGCGCGACGATACCGCCCTCGAACGACTGAATGACCTGCTCTCGCGAACTTGGAATGACCTTGCCTGTGCCGGTGGATACCTCGGTCACCTCGAACCAGGCCGCCCAGGCCAGGAACGCCGCCAGCATCAGCGCGCAGAGGGTGATGATGCGGCCGGCGCGGAATACCGCCTGGTCGTCCTGCCCGTCCAGGTAGGAAGCCGGGAGTTCATGGTTGCTCATGCCTGGGCTCCCTGCAGTTTGGCCAGCGCGGCATCGCGCGCGTCATCGATGACGATGCGCCCGGCGTCCAGCACTAGGATGCGGTCGACCCGCTGCAGAACACTCAGGCGATGGGTTGCGATCACCAGTGTACGGCCCTGACAGAAGCGCTCCAGGTTATCCAGCAGCTTGCGCTCGGTCATGTCGTCCAGCGACGCGGTCGGCTCGTCCAGCAACAGCACCTGCGGCTGGCGTACCAGCAGGCGCGACAGCACCAGGGCTTGGCGCTGGCCGCCAGACAAGCCCAGGCCTCCTTCGAGGATCAAGTGGTCCATGCCCTTGGGCAGGCGGCGGACGAAGTCCAGTGCGCCAGTGGCGGCCAGCGCGGCCACCAGTTCCTGGTCGCTGGCCTGGCCGGCACCGAGGGTGAGGTTTTCCCGCAGGGTGCCGTGGAACAGCCTCGCGTACTGCGGCAGCAGGCCGACGTCACGGCGCAGGTCAGCAGGGTCGAGGTGGGCCATGGCGATGCCGTCCAGGCTGATCTCGCCCTGCACCAGATCCATGGCCCCACCCAGCGCCTGCAGCAAGGTTGATTTGCCGGCGCCGTTGCGGCCCAGCACGGCAATGCGCTCGCCCGGCTGGATATCCAGCCGGCCAATGTTCAGCACTGGCGGGTAGTCTTCGCTGTAGCGGAAGTTGGCCTGGCGCAGGCGGTACTCGCCGTGAATGGCCGGCAGGTGCACGCGGGCTTCGCCTTCGGGGTGATCGACCGGCGACTGCATCAGCTTGTCCAGGCCTTGCAGCGCGACCTTGGCCTGCTGCCAGCGGGTCAGCACATGGGTCAGTTGGGCCAACGGCGCCATCATTCGCGATGAAAGCATGGATGCCGCCACCAGGCTACCCGTGGTGAGGTCGCCGGCGATGACCATGGGAGCGCCGATCACGATGACCACGGCAAACACGGCACCCTGCACGTTCTGCGTCCAGGTCACCAGGCCGTTGGTGAGGGTGCGCAGGCGCAGGTTGGTGTGCGCGCAGGCCGCGTTGTACTGGTTCCACTGCCGTTCGAAGCGTGCCTCTGCCTGCAGTGCCTTGATCTCGTCCAGGCCCTGGATACTTTCCACCAGCATGGCGTTGCGCAGCGCCGACTCACGCATCGAGGCATTGGCCAACCGTGCCAGGCGCCTTTGTGCAAGCAACCCGGGCAGCACCATGGCCAGCAGCGCGACCAGCGGGATGAACACCAGTACGCCGCCGATCAGCCAGAACACGAACAGGAACAGCAGGAAGAACGGCAGGTCGGCCAGCACCGTCGCGGTGCTGGACGTGATCAGGTCGCGGATCGACTCCAGCTCGCGCAACTGCGAGATGAACGAGCCGGTGGACTTGGGCCGCACCGAGTTGCGCAGGCGCAGGGCATGGCCGTAGACCAGGTCGCTCACCCGCAGGTCGGCGCGCTTGCCGAGCAGGTCGGTCACCTTTAGCCGCAGCAGGCGCATGCTGAAGTCGAACACCAGTGCCAACACCACACCGCCAAACAGGACGTAGAGAGTGGGCAGGGATTCGGCCGGTATCACTCGGTCGTACACCTGCATCGAGAACAGCACGCCGGCCAGCGCCAGCACGTTGGCCACCAGTGAAGCGATCATCACCTGCCCATAAGGGCGCAAGTCACGCAGTACGATGCGGGCGAACCAGTGGCGGTCGTAAGGCGCGGTGTAGTCGTCGGTGCGCACATCGCGCAGTGGCCGGGCCGGGCGCAGCAGGGCCACGCGGCTGATACGGCCTTTGAGGGTGTCGCGGGGCAGGCGCGAAGTCAGGCCCTGGTCACCGGCGAACACCACTGCCAGGTCGTCCTCTTCGGTCACCGACTCGACCACCGCCAGCTGCCCATCGTCCAGCTCCAGCACCAGCGGCGTGCGCCATTGCCGCAGGCCCTTGGCATCGAAGTGCACGAAGCGCAATGCCAGCCCCGCCTGACGTGCCATGTGGCGGAGGATTTCATTCAACGGGCGGGCATCCTCCGCAGCGGCCAGGCGAATACGCTGGGGTGATACGTCCAGGCGGTAGTGGTGTGCCACCTGCAACATCACCTCAAGCCAGGGGCCAAGGTCTGGCCGGTGGGCGGCGGCCTGCTCCGGCGCGGGCGCCTGGTTGGGCAGGGTCACATCGATCGAATCACTCATGGCTGGATCTCCACACCTTGCAGGTTGCGCCCCTCAAGGCCAAAGGCCGTGCGCAGGGCGCCGGTGTTGTACAGGCAGTCGACATCCAGGCGCAGCAGATCGGAGCGGGTGCCGGCAAGTTCGAAGCGTGACTGGTAGATCTCCTGCTCGGCGTTGAGCAGGTCGAGCAGTGGCCGTGTCCCTAGGTCCAGGTACTGACGCCCGTAGAGCATGCGTGCCTCCTGGATGCTGACCTGGCGGGCTTCCAGCGAAGTCAGCCGGCGGCCCAGCCCGGAGGTTTGCGCCTTGGCCTCCGCCAGGCCCCGACGCGCCTGCAGCCGTGCGGCGTCTTCGGCGGAGTCGGCGGCGGTCAGCGCGTGGCCGGCAGCGCGGGTGCGGGCGCTGATGGAGCCCCCTTGGTAGATGGGAACTTCGACGTTCAGGTAGATGCCCGCCTGGGTGCGGTCCAGCCGTGCGTTATCGCGGTTGTAGTCGTCGTCCAGGTAATGATTGACCTGCGGTTGCAACGACAGGGTAGGGTAGGCCTCCGCCTTGGCCTGGGCCAGCTCGGCCTGGCCCTGTGCGCGCTGGGTCAGGGCCATCAGCACGGCGGGCAGGCGATCATCACCCTGTGCAGGGCGCTTGCAGGCCTGGTCCAGCTCGGCGGGTGAGCCCTCGGCCAGTGCCGGAGGGGTAACGCGACCCATCAGCGCCGCCAGGGTCGAGCGCCAGCGCTCGTACTGCGACTGGTACTCCTCCAGGGTGGCACGGGCGCTTTCCACGCGGGACTCGGCCTGTACCACGTCGGAACGGGTGCTGGCGCCCATGTCGCTGCGCTGGCGGGCCATGCCGGCAATGTCGCCCACGCCGCGAATCTGGTCGCGGGCAATCGTCATCAGTTGCTCGTAGCGGCGGGTCTCGATCCAGGCATAGGCTGTGTCGCGGGCCAGGTCGTCGACCACCAGCAGGATATTGGCCTGGGCCCGGGCGGCGGCAGCCTGGGCCGCGTTGACGGCGCTGTCGACCTTGCCGAAGTCATAGAGCATTTGCTTGAGCGACAGGTTCAGGGCCTGGCTATTGCGGTCGCCGCCATAGCCGGTGTCATAACCGGTGCGGATACCGCCGGAAATCTGTGGGTAATACCCCGCACGGGCGACGTTGATGCCTTCGCCCTGCTTGTAAAGGTTGCCGATGGCCTCAGCGATGCTCGGGTGCCATTGCGCTGCCTGCAGCACCGCGTCGGTAAGGCTCAGCCGTTCGCCACTGGCGACCGGGGCCATGCCGATGGGGGGGCGGGCGGGCACCGCTTCGGGCGCATCGCGTAGCAGCGACGGCCCGATCTGGCGCAGGTGGGGGTCTATATCATCGGCTGCCTGGGCAACCGGGTGGAAGTTCAGGGCCAGGAGCCCGAAGGCTCCCAGCAACAGCGGTGACAGCGGACTGCTTCGCTTCACATAGTTCCCTTACTGCTGGTCGTCCATGCCGCCGGGTATTCACCCGACGGGTTTACAGCGGCCTCAAACCACATGGATACCGTTCTGTACCCACAGGTGATGGCTTGGATCCTCCTGGGCCGTGTACTGGTTATAGTCGATGCCGTCGGCAGTTTGGTTCCCGACCAGCGTCCAGTTGTCCGTCATGTGAACCGAGTCTTTGTCGTCCCCCTTGATGATCAGTGTGTCGGTAGCGGTTTCGGTGATGGCCACCACATCTGCCAGGTTGAGGGTGAGCGCCACCGAACTGGTGTCGTTGAGGTCGAGGATTTCGATGTCGTGTACGCGCCCGGCCAGGTTGCCCAGGTCAATGCTGGCATCACCGCCGCCCCACAGCAGGGTGTCGGTTCCCGAGCCACCGTCGACGCTGGCAAAGTTCTGGTCGACCACCACCAGCGTGTCGTCACCCGCACCACCCTGCAGGGTGATGTGGCCACCCTGGCTGCCATCGAGGTGGTCGTTGCCGTCAGTGCCGGCGATCACATCGGTGGCCGCTGCCAGGCTGGCGAGTGCCGCGGACTCGTCGCCAGTATCGGCCAGCAGCGATGTGGTGGAGGTGAGGCCGGCGGCGCTGTCCACGTTGATGGTGAGGGTTGCGGTGTCGGTCGTGCCGTTCGGGTGGCTTAGCTCGTAGGTGAAGGTGTCGTGCTGGCCCACCACCGCCGAGGTGAGCCCTGCGTTCAGGGTGTAGGTGTAGCTGCCGTCGGCATGCACCAGCAACGTGCCGTATGTGCCGGCCACGCTTACCCCGTTGTAGCCCGGGATGGTGTAGGTGTTGGCCGCTGTCAGCACGCTCAGCACGGTCAAGGCCGAACCGACATTGTCGTCAGCCAGCAGGTTGCCGGTGGCGGCTGTCGCGCCACTGACCACGAACTCGGTCAGGTACGTTGTAGTGGTGTTCAGGCTGGTGGTGATGGAGCTGAGCAAGCCGATGCCGCCGGCGGTGACACGTACGTGGTAGGTACCGGCGCCCTGGTTCTCGAAGGTATACCCGGCGCCGCCGCCCAGTATGCTGACCAGCGAACCACCTGGCACCGACTGCACCAGCACGTACTGGCCGGTGGCCGGGTTGAGCTTGAGCAGCTCGATGGTGGTGCCGTTGAGCAGGCTCAACAGGTTGGTGGAGTTGACCACCACCTGCAGGTCGGCCGTGGTATTGGCGGCAACCGTGGTGGTGTAGGTGGCCTGGCGGGTACCGATCACTGGCAGGTTCAGCGAGCCCAGCGTACTGCTGCTGGAGTCCACGCGGTTGTCCAGGGTGACCTGGCTGGTACCAACGTCGTTGACTGCGTCGACCACCGTGGCCGGTGCACCGTAGTTGGTGTCGCTCCAGACCTCCGTGGCTTGCGGGCTGTCGATGCGCACGTACAGGTTGGCGGCATCGGACAGGCCGTTAGGGTGCACCAGTTGGTAGCTGAACACGTCCACCTTGCCGACACTGTTCGGGCTGCCGTTCGGCGTGTAGGTGTAGCTGCCGTCCGCACGGATCACCAGGGTGCCGTACTGGCCCTGAACCGTCGTGGCGGTCCCGGCCGAGACGTAGCTGCCGTCTTTGAGCACTTGCAGCACGGCGGCGCTGTCCGGGCCACGGGCATCCACTGCGCCATCGGTACCCACGTCGGTAATGACGTTGCCAGAGGTGGCAATGCCGGTGCCGGTGAATTGGGTCAGGCTGGTGGAGACGATGTCCAGCGTGGTGCTCACTTCGGTGATCAGGCCGATGCCGCCACTGCCCACGGTCAGTCGGTAATCACCGGCTTGCAGCACGCCGATGTCCACCTGCAAGCCGATTGGCAGCACGATCAGGTCGAGCAGGCCTTGGGTGTTGCCGGTGGCGATGGTCACCCAGGCGCCGCTGGCGTCTTTCACCTGCAGGGTGAAGCTGGTGTTGTTGAGCAGTGCCAGCACGCTGTTGGTGGTCAGTGTGAGGGTAGGGTCGGCCGTGGTGCCTGCTGCCACCGTCCAGGTGTAGGTCTTGGAGAACCCCGACAGTAGCGTGGTGAAGCTGTCGGTGTAGGTCTTCGTGGCGCTGACCGCTGCCAGGTTGACTGTGGCCGTGGCCAGGTTGTCGCTGGCGATGACCGGCGCGTTGGCATCCACATCCGGTGCAGTGACGTTGACGTTGCCCGACACGTTGCCGCGCGGGTCGCTGAGGGTCACCGAAAGGATCTGGCCGTTGTCCTGAGGCGGGCTCAGGGTCACGGTGAAGGTGCCGTCCGCCTGCACCGTCGCGGTCTGCAGCACGGTACCGCCGGCGCTGCGTACGGTGACGGTGGCACCCACTTCGCCAGTACCGGTGAGGGTACCGCCGTCGGCACTGAACAGCAGGTTGCCGGCAGCCGCAGGCGGGGTCAGGTCCGGTGCGGTCAGCGCAGTGCCTGTGGACACATTACCGGCGCTGTCGGTGAGGGTGACGCTGAGCGCCTGGTTGTCGATCTGCGCCGCAGTCAGGCTGACCACGAACAGGCCGTTGCTGCCCACCGTTGCGGTACCCAGTACGGTACCGGCGCTGTTGCGCACGGTGACCGTGCTGCCGACCTGGCCAGAACCACTGACCGAGGTGCCGTTGGCGTTGATGGTGGCCAGCGGGGCGGCTGGCGGGGTGGTGTCCGGCGCGGTCAGGCTGGTGCTGGCGGACAGGTTGCCGGCAGCATCGGCCTGGCGTACCACCAGCAGTTGCCCGTCGTTCTGTGGCGAGGTCAAGGTAATGCTGAAGGTGCCGTTGGCTTGTACCACACCGGTACCCACCTGGCCGTTCGGGCCTTGGACGGTAATGGTAGCGCCCGCCTCACCGCTACCGGTAAGCACGGTACCGGTGCCGTTGATGGCGACGTTGGTGGGCGCTGCAGGTGGCTGCAGGTCTGCGGCGGTGTAGCTTGTGCTGCCGGACACATTGCCTGCAGTGTCAGCCTGGCTCACGCCCAGTACCTGGCCGTTGAGCTGCGCGGCGTTCAGGTTGACGGTGAACACGCCACCGCCATTCACCACCGCCGTACCGAGCACGTTGTTGCCGGCATCACGTACTGTCACCGTGGCACCGGCTTCACCCGTGCCGGTCAGCACCAGGCCATTGACAGACAGGCTGGTGACCACCGGGTTGGTCGGTGGCGTGATGTCGGCCGCTTGCAGGAAGGTCGGCTGCGATTCGCCGCCTATCAGCGCCACCGCTGTCACCGAAATGTGTTCGCCATTGAGCTGGGCTGCGTCCAGCGTCAGGGTGAAGGAGCCGTTCAGGCTTGCGACCCCTGTACCGATCAGGTTGCCTGCAGCGTCGTACACGCGAATGCCCACACCGCTGGGTGCACTGCCTGTCAGGGTCAGGCCGTCGCTGCCCAAGGTCACGTCGGTTGGCGGCACGGGTGGTGCGATCAACGGTGTGAGGTAGGTCGCGACCGCAGACGTATTGATGCCGTCGGACTGTGTCACTTCCAGAGTGGCGAGCGAGCCCACCGCTGGCACCAGTGTTATTTGGAAGTTGCCAGCGCCATCCACCACGCCGGTACCGATCACGTCTCCGTCGAAGCTGACGGTGACCGTGGCATTGGCTTCGCCCTTGCCAGTCAGCACGTTGAAGGTGTTGTTGATCGCCAGGTTGGTCACCAGGTCGGGTGGCGAGGTGTCGTTGGTCTGGTAAGGGACAGCCACCGAAGCGTTGCCGGCATCATCGGTGGACACCACCGTCAGCAACTGGCCGTTGTTCTGTGCCGGGCTGATCGGCACAGTGAACTGGCCGTTCTCACCCACTTCCACCGTGCCCACGATGTTGTTGTCCGGGCCGCGCACCGTGATGGTGCTGCCGGCTTCGGCCGTACCCGTCATCGACGTCCCGGCTGCGTTGAGCAGCAGGTCGGTCGGCTGCACCGGTGGCGTCAGGTCTGGCGCAGTCACTGCCAGCGGTACCGACGGGTTGCCAGTGGCGTCCTGGGCGATGATGGTCAGCGTTTCGCCGTTGATTTGCGGGAGGTTCAGGTCAAGGACGAAGGTGCCATCCGGCTCCACCGTTACCTGGCCCAGCAGGTCGCCATTGTTGTTGACCACCGTGACGCGGGTGCCGGCTTCGGCAGTACCGATCACCTGGGTACCGCTGTCGTTGATGGTGGCGACCACGGTGGCCGGTGGTGTGGTGTCCACGGCCGTGACCGAACTGATTGGCGAGATGTTGCCGGTTGCATCGGTCAGGGTGACCTGCAGCACCTGGCCATCGAGCTGTGCTGCATCCAGCTCGACGATGAAGGTCCCGTTGGCGCCTACTGTGCCGGTACCGATCTGCGTGGTACCGACGTACACGCGCACGGTGGCGCCCACTTCGCCGACACCGCCCAGCTCGTCACCTGCCGCATTGAGCCGCAGCTCGGTTGCTGCCGCTGGCGGCGTGAGGTCCGGCGCTTGCACGTTGACCGGCAGGCTGACGTTGCCGGGTGGATCGGCCTGCAGTACCGACAGTGTCTGGTTGTTGATTTGTGCGGGTGACAGTTCGACGCTGAAGCTGCCATCAGCCAGTACGATACCCGTGCCCAGTACGGTACCGGCCGCGTTACTGACGATTACCGTGGCGCCGGCCTCGCCCAGGCCGCTGACCACGCTGCCGTCGGCGTTGATCACCACTTGGGTGAGTGGGTCGGGCGGGGTGAAGTCCGGGGTTTGCAGGGTAGCCACTGCCGACACGTTGCCGGCCGCATCGGCCTGGGTGAAGCTGAGCAGCTCGGCGTTGCCCAGTGCCGGGCTCAGCGTGATGGTGAAGTGGCCACTGGCATCGACGGTGGCGCTGCCGATTTCCTCGCCTGCCGGGTTGGTCACGGTAACCCGTGCGCCCACTTCGCCGCGGCCGGTGAGGGTGACACCATCACCGGAAACGGCCAGTTCGCCGGGTGCCGATGGCGGTGTGGTATCGGGTGCGGTGATAGCGCTGGCGGCAGACTGGTTGCCTGCCGCATCGGCCAGCACCACTTGCACCTGTTGGCCGTTGGCCTGAGGCGATACGAGGTTGACCTGGAAGGTGCCGTCGGCGCGCACAGTGGCACTGCCCAGCACCGAACCATCGGCGGCGAGCACACGCACGGCGGCACCTGCTTCGCCGGTACCGTTCAGCAAGCTGCCACCCCCGGCGAAGGCCAGGTTGCCGGCAGCATCCGGCGCGACGCGGTCAGGGGCTGTGAGGCTGACGCTGTTGGACTCGTTGCCGGCCACATCGGACTGGCTGGCGCTGAGCTGTTCGCCGTTGATTTGAGCGACGCTCAGGTCGACGTTGAAGTCGCCATTGGCATCGACCACGGCAGTGCCCAGTTCGATACCGCCTTCGCCAAGCACGGTAACGGTGGCACCTGCTTCACCGCGGCCACTGAGTACCAGGCCGTCGTTGGACAACACCAGGTTGGTCAGTGGTTGCGGTGCCGTGGTGTCCGGTGCCTGTAGGGTAGCGGGCAGCGATACGGTGCCATCGGGGCCCGTTGCGCTGACCTGCAACACTTCGCCATTGGCCTGTGCACTGCCGAGATTGACAGTGAACGTGCCGTCGTTGGTGACCGGGCTGCTGCCCAGCAATACGCCGTTGGGGCCGTACACCTTGATTGTGCTGCCCGCCTCGGCGGTGCCGCTCACCGACAGGCCGTCGGCGGCCAGTATCAGGTTGTCCGGCGTGGCCGGTGCCAGCGCGCCCGGCGCCGTCACGTTTTGCGCAGGGGAGACATTCTGTGCGGCATCGGCCTGGACCACGCTCAGGCTTTCACCCGTGATCGCTGCCGGTGACAGGGACACGCTGAAGTGACCGTCGGCGGCCACTGTAGCGTTGCCCAGCACGGTACCGTCCGGTGCTCGTACGGTCACGGTTGCGCCTGCTTCGCCATCGCCTGTCAGGGTGGCGCCATTGGCGGAGACAGCCAGGTTGGCCACGGCGGCCGGCGGCGTGGTGTCCGCTGCGGTGTAAGGTGCGGCCGGCGACACGTTGCCGGCTGCGTCGGTGGCGGTCACCTGCAGTATCTGGCCATTGGTCTGGGCACTGTTCAAGGTGACCTGGAAGGTGCCGTTGCCACCGGCTACCGCTGTGCCCAGCACGTTGCCGCTGGCATCGCGCACGGTCACGGTGCTGCCGGCTTCGGCGTTACCGGTCAGTTGCAGCCCGGTACCGGACAGCGCGAGTGCTGTCGGTGCCGTAGGCGGGGTGAAGTCCGGCGCGGTGACCGCCACGGCGGTGGAGGTGTTGTTGCCCGCGTCGGTCTGCGTAACGCTCAGGAGCTGGGCGTTGAGCTGGGCGCTGTTCAGGGTGAGGGTAAAGCTGCCATTGGCTGCCACCAGGCCGGTGCCGATGATGGTCCCGTCCGGGCCGTGAACGGTGACCGTGGCACCGGCTTCGCCCAGGCCGGTCAGGGTCAGGCCGTTGTTGTTCAGCACCACGTTGGTCAGCGGTGCGGGTGGGGTCAGGTCCGGGGTTGTCACGTTGATCGCCGGCGAGGTATTGCTGGCGGCATCCATTTGCGTCACGCCGATGACCTGGCCGTTGGCTTGCGGCGTGTCGAAGGTCACCGTGAAGCGACCGTCGGCGCCCACCGTGGCGGTGCCGAGCAAGGCACCGGCGGCGTTGCGTACCTGTACCGTGGCGCCCGCTTCACCGCTGCCGGAAAGCTGCCGGCCGTCCTGGCTCAGCACCGGGTTACTGATGGCCGCTGGCGGCGTGTGGTCTGGCGTGGCCAGGCTGGCCGGGCCGGACACATTGCCCGCGGCATCACTGAGGGTGACCTGTAGCGGGCTACCGGTGACCTGCGCGCTGGGCAGGGTGATCTGGAACTGGCCGCTCTGGTTGACGGTGCCGGTGGCCAGGATGGCGCCGCTGGCGTCGCGCACGGTGACGCTGGCACCGGCTTCGCCCTGGCCGCTGAGCACGGTGGCTGCGCTGTTGAGGCTGAGGTTGCTGGCTGCCAGCGGTGCCTGCAGGTCGGGCGCTTGCAGGGTGGCCGCGAGCGAAACATTGCCTGCAGCATCAGCCTGGGTGACGATCAGGTTTTGCCCATTGGCCACGGCCGGCGAGAAGCTGACACTGAACAGGCCATTGCTGTCGACGGTTGCAGTCCCCAGCAAGGTGCCTTGTAGGTCTGTCACGCGCACGGTTGCACCCACCTCGCCTTGGCCGGTCAGCGTACTACCGGTGGCGTTGAGGTTTACCTGTGTCGGCGCGTCCGGTGCCGTGGTGTCATTGGCCACGATAATGGCCGGCACCGAAGGCTGGCCATCGACGGTAGCCTTGGCACTGACCTGCAAGATCTGGGCGTTGAGCTGGGCGTTCTGGAAGAACACACGGAAGGTGCCGTCGCTGCCGACCGTGGCGCTACCCAGCGTGGTGCCACCGGAGGTCACGGTAATCAGCGAGCCGACCGTACCTTGGCCAGTCAGCAGGAAACCGTCGACGCTGATGGCAAGGGCCGAAGGCGTGGCCACTTCGGTACCGGTCGGGCCAGTCAGTGGTATTTCAGGCGACTCGTTGCCGGCAGGGTCGATCACCACCACATCGACGGTTTCGCCTGATGCCAGCGGTGGGGCGACCGGTATCACGAAGGTGCCGTCCGGCCCTGCAGTTACAGTGCCGCGCACGGTGTCATCCGGGTTGCGGACTTCCACTGTGCTGCCAGGCTCGGCTGTGCCGCCGACCGTGCTGCCATCCGGGCTTACGGTAAGGCCGGTCGCCGGTTCTGGGTTGGTCGTGTCCGGCGCGGTGACAGAGACCGGCGCCGAGTCGTTGCCGGCTGCGTCGGTCACTACCACGGTTACGGTCTGGCCGTTGTTCTGCGGTGTATCCAGCGGCACGCTGAAACTGCCATCCGGGTTGACCGCAACGGTGATCACATTGCCGGCCCCATCGCTCACGGTCACCGAACTGGCGCCAGGTGCATTACCGGTCACAGCCGTGCCATCGCTGCTGACTGCAACGTCGGTGGGCAGTGCCGGTGGCGTGATGTCAGGTGCAAAGATCTGGCTGGGCTGCGAAATGTTGCCGGCCGCATCGGTCAGCGTCACATTCAGAGCCTGGCCGTCCAACTGGGCGGGCGATAGTGGGACCGTGAAGCTGCCGCCTGCGGGCACGACGACGGTGCCTACCAACGTGCCGTCGGCAAGCTTCACTTCCACCGTGGAGCCAGCTTCACCGCTACCCTGGATGGCACTGCCGCCCGGGGTGATCGTGAGGCCGGCAGGCGCAGCTGGCGCGGTGCTGTCGTCAGCGGTGAACGTGGCCGACGGCGAGGCATTGCCGCCGCCATCGATCAGCACCACCGACAGCACTTCGCCGTTGGTCTGGGCCGGGGAGAGTGCCACTTCGAACGTACCGTCTGCATTCACCGGGATGGTGCCTAGCAGGTTGCCTGCGGCATTACGTACCTCTACGGTGCTGCCTGCCTCGCCCTGCCCGCTGAGCAGTGTGCCGGTAGGATCAAGGCCCAGCCCTTGCGCCGGCAGCGGTGCCTCGAAGTCAGGTGCGATCACAGTGCCAGCGGGCGAGCCGTTGCCGCTATTGTCCGCCTGAGTGACAGACAGCGTCTGGCCATTGAGCTGTGGCGGGTCGATTGCCACCTGGAAGGTGCCATCGGGCTGGACCGTTGCGGTGCCCAGTACTGTGCCGCCAGTGCCGGTCACGGTCACCTGCGCACCCGGCTCACCGCTGCCACTCAGGCTGCTGCCGTCGCCAGCCAGGACCAGCCCGGTGGGGCTATCGGGTGCCTGGGTATCCGGTGCCGACAAATCGACCGCCGCCGACAGGTTGCCGGCCGCGTCGCGTTGCTCCACGGTCAGTGCCTGGCCGTTGGTTTGCGGCTCGTCGAGGGTAATTTCGAAAGCGCCACCCGCGCCGACCACCGTGCTGCCCAGCACGCTGCCATCCGGCCCGCGCACGGTCACAGTGGCGCCCGGTTCGCCGTTGCCGGTGATCGTGGTGCCGGTGCCGTCGATGGCTGGGTTGGTGACCACTTGCGGCGGGGTAGAGTCGGGGGCAGTGAAGTCCACCGGCCCTGCGCTATTGCCCAGGTTGTCGGTGGCTTCGACGGTCAGGCTTTCGCCATTGCGCTGTGGCGCGTTGAGGGTGACGTCGAAACGGCCGTCGCCGCCCACGCTGGCAGTGCCCAGCACATTGCCGTCGGCGTCACGCACGGTGACGATGGAGCCGCTTTGACCCTGGCCGGTAAGGTGGATGCCAGCGGTATCGATGGCCAGCCCGGAGGGTTGCAGCGGACCGTCGGTATCGGGCGCGATGATGGTGGCGGTCGAGGTGTTGCCAGCGGGGTCGCGCAGGACCACGTCCAGTTCCTGGCCGTCGGTCTGCGCTGGGTTCAGGACCACGCTGATCACACCGTCGGCACCGACCTGGGCGTTGCCCAGCACAGTGCCGTCGGCGCTGATGACCTGCACGGTGGTGCCCGGTTCGCCGCGACCGGTGAGCAGGCCGCCATCGGCACTCAGTTGCAGTTCGCTGGCTTCATTGGGCGGGGTGATATCGGGGGCGGTGATCTGGGTAGGCAGCGAACTGTTGCCAGCGCCGTCAACCGCCACGACATCCAGGGTCTCGCCGTTGGCCTGGGCCGGGGTCAGGCCGACGGTGAAGCTGCCATCCGGACCGGCCTGGGCGCTGCCCAGGACATTGCCCTGCGCGTCACGCACTTCCACCTGGGTATCTGCCGGTGCGGTACCGGAAACGCTGGAGCCGTCACCGGCCACCACCACGCCGCTCGGGCTTTCGGGCAGCGGTGTATCGGCAACGGTCACGCTGACCCCTGCCGAGGTATTGCCGGCGGCATCGGTCTGCACCAGCACGAGGTTCTCACCTGCGGCCAGCGGTGCCTCCAGGTCAATCACGAAGGTGCCATTTGGCGCCACGGTGCCAGTACCGATGACTGCGCCCTGGGCATCACGCACTTCCACTGTGGCACCGGGCTCGCCACGGCCAGACACGGCCAGGCTGCCATCGCTTGCCACCACGTCGGCGACGATCGCTGGCGCGGTGATGTCCGGGGCCACGTAGCTCAGCGGCACCGAAGTGTTGCCTGCCGCATCGGTCACGGTGATGGACAGGGTCTCGCCATTGGCCTGTGGCGGGTCGAGGGTCAGGCTGAAACTGCCATCCGGCTCGGCAATGGCGCTGCCGATCAGGTTGCCCGAGGCATCTTTGACCTCTACTCGTGCGCCCCCTTCTGCAGTACCGGCCAGGCTGTCGCCATTGCTCAGCACCAGGTCGGTTGGTTGCAGCGGTGCTACCTGGTCGGGCGCCGTCAGCGGGCTAGGTGTAGAGACGTTGCCGGCGGCGTCGGTCAGGGTCACTTGCAGGGACGAGCCATCCACCACCGGAGTCGGCAGTTGCACATTGAAGCTGCCATCGGGCTGAACGGTGCCGCTCACCAGCACTTGCCCCTGATCGTTGCGCACCTCCACGGTGGCACCCGCTTCGCCGCGCCCGGAGACTGTGCGGCCATCGTTACTGATGGCCAGCTCGGTAGCGGGTTCCGGCGGTGTGGTGTCGCCGCCGTTGTCCACGATCGGTGCGGTGACGCTGCCGGCCGTGGAGGCGTTGCCTGCGACATCGGTGGCCGTCACCTGCAACTGCTCGCCTGCCACTTGTGGCGGGGTGAGGCCGATGCTGAAGGCGCCGCTGGCCCCCACCACGACACTGCCCAGTACAGTGGTGCCATCGGCGGCCAGCACACGGACGGTGCTGCCTGCTTCGGCGCGGCCGCTGACGACGGTACCGTCGCCACTGATTGCCAGATCGCTTGGCGCCGCAGGCGCGGTGATGTCTGGTGCGGCGACCTGCACCGGCAACGACGAGGTGCCGTTGTTGTCGATCGCCACCACGTCCAGCAACTCGCCATTGGCCTGGGCCGGTGTAAGCACCACGGTGAAGGCGCCCTCGGCACCCACCACGATGCTACCGACCAGCGTGCCGTTGGCATCATGCACTTCCACGCGGCTACCAGCAGGAGCAGAACCGCTGATGCTGCTGCCATCGGCAGCGACGACCAGTTCGCTCGGGCTGGTCGGCGTGACCACCAGTGGCACGTCGTAGGTCAGCGCTTCAGAGGCGTTGCCGCTCGGGTCGGTCTGTACCAGGCTCAGGCGTTCACCCGGCAGCGCAGCCGGGTCGAGGTCGATCAGGAAAGTACCGTTCGCGGTCACTGTGCCGGTACCGACCAGCGTGCCATTGGCATCGCGCATCTCGACGGTAGCACCGGCTTCGCCGCGACCGCCCAAGGTCAGGCCGTCGGCGCCGACGACAATGCTGCTGACTACGGCAGGCACGGTGATGTCCGGGGCCTCGAATTGCAGGGGTGAAGAGATATTGCCGGCGGCATCGATCAGACGGATGTCGAGGATTTCGCCATTGGCCTGGGCCGGCGACAGGGTGATGCTGAAACTGCCGGTTTCAGTGACCAGGCCAGTGCCGAGCAAGTTGCCCAAGGCATCGCGTACCTGCACGGTCGCGCCTGGCTCGCCGTTGCCGCTCAGGGTCACGCCGTCGGCCAAGGCCACGCCGGTCGGTTGGGCCGGGGCCTGCAAGTCCGGGGTAACCACCGACGCCGGGGCCGAAGCATTGCCGCTGGCATCGGTCAGCACCACTTGCAGGTTGCTGCCATCTTTCACCGGTGGGTCAAGGGTGATCTGGAAGGTGCCGTCCGGGTTGACCGAGCCGTTGGCCAGTACATTGCCCTGGGCATCGCGCACCTGCACGCTGGCCCCGGCTTCGCCGCGGCCATTGAGCTGGGCGCCGGCCAGGCCAACTACCAAGTTGGTTGCGGCATCCGGTGGTGTGGTGTCGCCACCGTCGATGTCCGGCGCGGTGATGTCGCCGGCCGTGGAGGTGTTGCCGGTGGCGTCGGTGGCGGTGACTTGTAGTACCTCTCCACTCACCTGCGGCGGGTCGAGGGTGATGCTGAAACTGCCAGTGGCGTCGACCACCACACTACCCAGCACGGTGGTGCCATCGGCGGCCAGCACACGCACGGTGCTGCCCACTTCGGCGCGGCCGGTGACCTCGCTGCCGTTGGCACTGATCGCTAGCTCGCTCGGGGTGACCGGCGGGGTGATGTCTGGCGCAGCGATTTGCACCGGCAGGGACGAAGCGCCGGTGCCATCGATGGCCACCACGTCCAGCAGTTCGCCGTTGGCCTGGGCCGGGTTGAGGATGACGGTGAAGGTGCCACCGGCACCTACCACCACACTGCCGACCAGTGTGCCGTTGGCATCGTGTACTTCCACACGGCTGCCCGTCGGGGCTGTACCAGTGATGCTGGCGCCGTTCGCAGCCACCACCAGGTCGCTTGGGCTGGCTGGGGTCGTGGTTGCCGGGATTTCATATTGCAGGGCTTCAGAGGCGTTGCCGCTCGCATCGGTCTGCACCAGGCTCAATTGCTCGCCCGGTTGCGCGGCTGGGGTGAGGTCGACCAAGAAGGTTCCGTTGGCGCCGACTGTGGCGGTGCCTATGACAGAGCCGTTGGCATCACGTACCTGTACGGTAGCACCGGCCTCGCCACGGCCACTGAGCACCAGGCCATCGGCGCCCACCACGACGTTGCTGACGGCAGCTGGCGGCGTGACGTCCGGTGCAGTGAACGCCAGCGGCGTTGAACTGTTGCCGGCGGCGTCTACCACGCGAATGTCCAGTGCTTCACCATTGGCCTGGGCGGGGAACAGCGTGACGCTGAAGGTGCCGTCTTCGTTGACCAGGCCTGTGCCGATCAGGCTGCCGGTGGCATCGCGGACCTGTACGGTGGCTCCGGGCTCGCCGCGGCCGGTGAAGGTCACACCATCGATCAAGGCCAGCTCGGTTGGCTGCGTGGGGGCCAGCAGGTCTGGCGTGGCGACCGAGCCGGGTTGCGAGACATTGCCGGCAGCGTCGGTCAGGGTCACTTGCAGGGTACTGCCATCGGTGATGGCCGGGTTCAAGGTGATGGCGAAGGTGCCATCCGGGTTGACCGTGCCTGTGGCAACTACGGTGCCTGCGCCATCGCGCACTTGAACGCTGGTACCGGCTTCACCGCGACCGGTCAGCTGGCTGCCGGCGGGGTTGATCACCAGGTTGGTCGGGGCTTCCGGTGGCGTGGTGTCGCCGCCGTCGATGTCCGGCGCGGTAAGGTTGCTGGCGGTGGAGGCGTTGCCTGCCGCATCGGTGGCCGTGACTTGAAGCACCTCGCCGTCTATCTGTGGCGGGTCGAGGGTGATGCTGAAGCTGCCGGTAGCGCCAACTATCACGCTACCCAGCACAGTGGTGCCGTCGGCGGCCAGCACGCGTACGGTGCTGCCCGGTTCGGCGCGGCCGGTGACCACGCTGCCGTCGGCATTGATCACCAGTTCGGTCGGTGCGGCAGGGGCGGTGATATCCGGTGCGGTGATTTGGGTGGGCAGCGAGGAAACACCGCCGTCATCAATGGCCACCACGTCCAGCAGTTCGCCGTTGGTCTGGGCCGGGTCGAGGGTGACGGTGAAGCTACCGTCGGGGCCCGCCACCACAGTGCCAATCAACGTGCCATTGGCGTCATGCACTTCCACACGGGTGCCGGCAGGTGCGGTACCGCTGATGCTGCTGCCGTCTTCGGCGAATACCAGGTCGCTGGGGCTGGCAGGCGCAGTGGTGACCGGGACTTCGAATTGCAGTGCCGAGGAAGCGTTGCCGCTTGGGTCGGTCTGCACCAGGGTCAACTGCTCGCCCGGCTGCGCGGCTGGGGCGAGGTCGATCAGGAAGGTGCCGTTGGCTCCCACAACACCCGTGCCGATCACGGTGCCACTGGCATCGCGCACCTCAACAGTGGCGCCGGGTTCGCCGCGACCGCTCAGGGCCAGGCCGTCAGCGCCGACGGCAATGTTGCTCACCGCACCGGGCGGGGTAATGTCCGGCGCATCGAATTGCAGCGGCGCAGAGGCGTTGCCGTCAGCATCCACCAAGCGTACGTCGAGGGCTTCGCCGTTGGCCTGGGCCGGCGACAGGGTGAGGCTGAACAGGCCGTCGGCACCGACGACACCAGTACCGATGACAGCACCGCCGGCATCGCGTACCTGCACGGTAGCGCCGGGTTCGCCACGACCGGTGAAGGTGACACCATCGGCTAGGGCCAGGTCAGTCGGTTGTGCGGGCGGCAGCAAGTCGGCCGAGGTGACCGAGCCTGGTTGGGATACGTTGCCGGCAGCGTCGGTGAGGGTGACTTGTAAGGTGCTGCCATCGTTCACGGCGGGGTCCAGGGCGATGACGAAGGTGCCATCTGCAGCGACGGTGCCAGTCGCGAGGATGTTGCCGGCCGCGTCACGTACCTGCACGGTAGAGCCGACTTCGCCTCGACCACTGAGTTGGCTGCCGGCAAGGCCGATCACCAGATTGGTCGGTGCTTCAGGCGGGGTGGTATCGCCGCCGTCAATGTCCGGCGCGGTAAGGTTACTGGCGGTGGAGGCGTTGCCTGCCGCGTCGGTGGCCGTCACCTGCAGCACTTCACCGTCTATCTGTGGCGGGTCGAGGGTGATGCTGAAGCTGCCGGTAGCGCCAACTACCACGCTACCCAGCACAGTGGTGCCGTCGGCGGCCAGCACGCGTACGGTGCTGCCCGGTTCGGCACGGCCGGTGACCACGCTGCCGTCGGCATTGATCACCAGTTCGGTCGGTGCGGCAGGGGCGGTGATATCCGGTGCGGTGATTTGGGTGGGCAGCGAGGAAACACCGCCGTCATCAATGGCCACCACGTCCAGCAGTTCGCCGTTGGCCTGAGGCGGGTCGAGGGTGACGGTGAAGCTGCCGTCGGGGCCAGCCACCACAGTGCCAACCAGCGTGCCGTTGGCGTCATGTACTTCCACACGGGTGCCGGCCGGCGCGGTACCGCTGAGAGTGCTGCCATCAGCATTGATGGCCAGATTGCTCGGGCTATCGGGCGCAGTGGTCAGCGGTACGTCGTACTCAGTAGCCACGGAGGCATTGCCGCTTGCGTCGGTCTGCACCAGGCTCAATTGTTCGCCCGGCTGAGCGGCCGGGGCGAGATCGATCAGGAAGGTGCCGTTGGCACCGACCACACCCGTGCCGATCACGGTGCCATTGGCATCACGCACGTCGACAGTGGCTCCCGGCTCGCCGCGACCACTCAGGGCCGTGCCACCTGGGCCGACCAGGATGTCGGTGACCGCCTCGGGCGGTGTGATATCCGGGGCTGTGAACTCCAGCGGTATCGAACTGTTGCCGGCGGCATCCACCAGACGCACGTCGAGTGCTTCACCATTGGCCTGGGCCGGCGACAGGGTGAGGCTGAACAGGCCGTCGGCACCGACGACGCCGGTGCCAATTAGGTTGCCGGCAGCATCGCGCACTTGCACGGTAGCGCCGGGCTCGCCGCGACCGGTGAAAGTGACGCCATCGGCCAAGGCCAGGTCAGTCGGTTGTGCAGGCGGCAGCAAGTCGGCCGAGGTGACCGAGCCCGGTTGGGATACGTTGCCGGCGGCATCGGTGAGGGTGACTTGCAAGGTGCTGCCGTCGTTCACGGCAGGATTCAGGGTGACGGTGAAGGTGCCATCCGCGGCGACGGTACCGGTCGCGAGGATGTTGCCGGCCGCGTCACGCACCTGCACGGTAGTGCCGGCTTCGCCTCGACCACTGAGCTGGCTGCCGGCAAGGCCGATCACCAGATTGGTCGGTGCTTCAGGCGGGGTGGTATCGCCGCCATCGATGTCCGGCGCGGTGACCGAGCTGGTAACGGAAGTGTTGCCAGCGGCATCGGTCGCGGTGGCTTGCAGCACTTCGCCGTCAACTTGTGGCGGGTTGAGGTTGAGGCTGAACACGCCGGTCGGGCCGACCACGGCAGTGCCCAATTCGGTGCCGTCGGCAGCCACGATGCGCACGGTGCTGCCCGGTTCGGCACGGCCGGTGATAACGCTGCCGTCCGCGCTCACCGCCAGTTCGGTTGGGGCGGCAGGGGCGGTGATGTCGGGTGCGGTGATCTGGGCGGGCAGCGAGGAAACGCCGCCGTCATCGATGGCGACCACGTCCAGCAGTTCGCCGTTGGCTTGTGCGGGATTCAGTTCGATGCTGAAGCTGCCATCGGCGTTGGCAATGGCACTGCCAATCAGCGTGCCGTTGGCGTCATGCACTTCCACACGGGTGCCAGCCGGCGCGGTACCGGTGAGGGTGGTGCCATCAGCATCGATGGCCAGATTGCTCGGGCTGTCGGGCGCGGTGGTCAGTGGTACATCGTACTCGGTAGCCACCGAAGCATTACCGCTTGGGTCGGTCTGCACCAGGCTCAACTGCTCGCCCGGCTGTGCCGCTGGGGCGAGGTCGATCAGGAAGGTGCCGTTGGCACCCACGACACCCGTGCCGATCACAGTGCCATTGGCATCGCGCACTTCGACAGTGGCACCTGGCTCGCCGCGACCGCTCAGGGCCAGGCCGTCAGCACCAACTGTAATATTGGTTACTGCGTCAGGCGGTGTGATGTCCGGCGCATCGAACTGCAATGGGGCAGAGCTGTTACCGGCGGCATCCACCAGACGCACATCGAGTGCTTCACCATTGGCCTGGGCAGGCGACAGGGTGAGGCTGAACAGGCCGTCGGCCCCGACGACACCAGTACCGATGACAGCACCGCCGGCATCGCGTACCTGCACGGTGGCACCGGGCTCGCCGCGACCGGTGAAGGTGACGCCATCGGCCAGGGCCAGGTCAGTCGGTTGCGCGGGCGGCAGCAGGTCGGCCGAGGTGACCGAGCCCGGTTGGGAAACGTTGCCGGCGGCGTCGGTGAGGGTGACTTGCAAGGTGCTGCCGTCGTTGACGGCAGGGTCCAGGGCGATGACGAAGGTGCCATCTGCAGCGACGGTGCCGGTCGCGAGGATGTTGCCGGCCGCGTCACGCACCTGCACGGTGGTGCCCACTTCGCCTCGACCACTGAGCTGGCTGCCGGCGAGGCCGATCACCAAGTTTGTCGGTGCTTCAGGCGGGGTGGTATCGCCGCCGTCGATGTCCGGCGCGGTAAGGTTACTAACGGTGGAGACGTTGCCTGCCGCATCGGTGGCTGTCACTTGCAGCACTTCGCCGTCTACCTGTGGCGGGTCGAGGGTGATGCTGAAGCTGCCGGTAGCGCCAACTACCACGCTACCCAGCAAAGTGGTGCCGTCGGCGGCCAGCACGCGTACGGTGCTGCCCGGTTCGGCACGGCCGGTGACCACGCTGCCGTCGGCATTGATCACCAGCTCGCTCGGTGCGGCAGGGGCGGTGATGTCGGGTGCGGTGATCTGTGCGGGCAGCGAGGAAACGCCGCCGTCATCGATGGCGACCACGTCCAGCAGTTCGCCGTTGGTCTGGGCCGGGTCGAGGGTGACGGTGAAGCTACCGTCGGGGCCCGCCACCACAGTGCCAATCAACGTGCCATTGGCGTCATGCACTTCCACACGAGTGCCGGCAGGTGCGGTACCGCTGATGCTGCTGCCGTCTTCGGCGAATACCAGGTCGCTGGGGCTGGCAGGCGCAGTGGTGACCGGGACTTCGAATTGCAGTGCCGAGGAAGCGTTGCCGCTTGGGTCGGTCTGTACCAGGCTCAATTGCTCGCCCGGCTGAGCGGCCGGGGCGAGGTCGATCAGGAAGGTGCCGTTGGCTCCCACAACACCCGTGCCGATCACGGTGCCACTGGCATCGCGCACCTCAACAGTGGCGCCGGGTTCGCCGCGACCGCTCAGGGCCAGGCCGTCAGCACCAACTGTAATATTGGTTACTGCCTCAGGTGGGGTGATGTCCGGCGCATCGAATTGCAGCGGCGCAGAGGCGTTGCCGTCAGCATCCACCAAGCGTACGTCGAGGGCTTCGCCGTTGGCCTGGGCAGGTGACAGGGTGAGGCTGAACAGGCCGTCGGCACCGACGACACCGGTGCCAATCAGGTTGCCGGCAGCATCGCGCACTTGCACGGTAGCACCAGGCTCGCCGCGACCGGTGAAGGTGACGCCATCGGCCAAGGCCAGGTCAGTCGGTTGCGCGGGCGGCAGCAAGTCGGCCGAGGTGACCGAGCCCGGTTGGGATACGTTGCCGGCAGCGTCGGTGAGGGTGACTTGCAAGGTGCTGCCGTCGTTCACGGCAGGGGCCAGGGTGACGATGAAGGTGCCATCTGCAGCGACAGTGCCGGTCGCGAGGATGTTGCCTGCCGCGTCACGTACCTGCACGGTGGAGCCGGCTTCGCCTCGACCGCTGAGCTGGCTGCCGGCAAGGCCGATCACCAGATTGGTCGGTGCTTCAGGCGGGGTGGTATCGCCGCCATCAATGTCCGGCGCGGTGACCGAGCTGGCAACGGAAGTGTTGCCAGCGGCATCGGTCGCCGTGGCCTGCAGCACTTCGCCGTCAACTTGTGGCGGATTGAGGTTAAGGCTGAACACGCCGGTCGGGCCGACCAAGGCAGTACCCAGTTCGCTACCGTCGGCAGCCACGATGCGCACGGTGCTGCCCGGTTCGGCACGGCCGGTGATAACGCTGCCGTCCGCGCTCACCGCCAGTTCGGTTGGGGCGGCAGGGGCGGTGATGTCGGGGGCGGTGATCTGTGCGGGCAGCGAGGAAACGCCGCCGTCATCGATGGCGACCACGTCCAGCAGTTCGCCGTTGGCTTGTGCGGGATTCAGTTCGATGCTGAAGCTGCCATCGGCGTTGGCAATGGCACTGCCAATCAGCGTGCCGTTGGCGTCATGCACTTCCACACGGGTGCCAGCCGGCGCGGTACCGGTGAGGGTGGTGCCATCAGCATCGATGGCCAGATTGCTCGGGCTGTCGGGCGCGGTGGTCAGTGGTACATCGTACTCGGTAGCCACTGAAGCATTACCGCTTGGGTCGGTCTGCACCAGGCTCAACTGCTCGCCCGGCTGTGCGGCTGGGGCGAGGTCGATCAGGAAGGTGCCGTTGGCACCCACGACACCCGTGCCGATCACAGTGCCATTGGCATCGCGCACTTCGACAGTGGCACCTGGCTCGCCGCGACCGCTCAGGGCCAGGCCGTCAGCACCAACTGTAATATTGGTTACTGCGTCAGGCGGTGTGATGTCCGGCGCATCGAATTGCAATGGGGCAGAGCTGTTGCCGGCGGCATCCACCAGACGCACGTCGAGTGCTTCACCATTGGTCTGGGCCGGCGACAGGGTGAGGCTGAACAGGCCATCGGCACCGACGACACCGGTGCCAATCAGGTTGCCGGCAGCATCGCGCACCTGCACGGTAGCACCAGGCTCACCGCGTCCGGTGAAAGTGACGCCATCGGCCAAGGCCAGGTCGGTCGGTTGTTCAGGGGCTGTGGTATCTGGGGTGTCGACGTCCGGCGCCGTGATGCTGGCAACTGGCGAGATATTGCCAGCCGCGTCTGCGGCGCTGATCTCCAGGGCCTGGCCGTCGATTTGTGGCGGTTGCAGAGTGATGCTGAACTGGCCGTCCGCACCGGCCACCGCAGTGCCCAGCAATACGCCACCAGCGCCTCGCACGGAAACCGTCGAGCCGGGCTCGGCACGACCGGTGAGGGTGTTACCCTGCTCATCGATAGCCAGGTCGGTCGGCGCCAGTGGTGCAGTTGCGTCCGGCGCAGTGACAGTGCCAGGCGCCGAGACATTGCCGGCGGCGTCGGTCAGGGTGACATCAAGGTTTTCGCTGTTGATCTGCGGTGCATTCAACGTCACGTTGAAGTTGCCGTCGGCACCCACTGTGCCGCTGCCGATCAGGTTGCCGGCGGCGTCGCGGATGTTCACCGTGGTGCCTGCTTCGCCACGGCCGGTCAGACGCAAGCCATCCGGCGAAACCAGCAGGTCGATCGGTGTGGCCGGTGCGCTGGTGTCGGGGTCGGAACCGCCGCTGCTGCCCCCGCCTCCATTGTCCGCCGCTGCTGCTGCGCCGCCCACGCCCAGCAGGCTGAGCCCGGCAATCGCCCAAGTTGGCATGGCACTGCCTGCAGTACCGATGCCTGCGACCAGTTCGTCCAGCGAGGCCACTTCTTCGAAGGTGAAACCGGTGAACGCTGCCGCATCGTACTGGGCATGCCACAGGGTGCCGTCTTCGCCGACGAAGACCATATCGCTGCCGACCCCGGCCTGGTCCACGGCGAAGAAGTTACCGATGGTGATCTTTTCCCCCGACTTCAGGGTGACGATCAGGTCCTGCCCGCGCTGGGTGACCGTGGCCACTTTGTCTGGAGAAACCGGTACCTGCACGACGCTTGGTGCGTTTAGATTGATATTGCCCCAGGCGCTCTGAGTGGCGACTTCGGATTGCTTATCGGCGACGACGATGTTGTCCATGGATGCTCCCTGCTGATATCCGGATCCCCCGGCCCGAGTGTTCGGGCCACAACCGACGTAACAGAGCCCTTTCAGGGGTCTTACGCACAGCCTCGACCAGGCAGTCGACAAACGGGTGGTTAGGGAGATATAGCAGCCGGTGGGGAAGCAACCAGATGGCTTTCTGGGTTAATCCTTTGGTAGAAAAGCCTCAGCGAAGCCCTAGCCTGCGGGCCAAACGGCTCAGGTTTGCGCGGTCCAGACCGAGTTCCCGGGCCGCTGCTGCCCAGTTGTCCTGATGCCGCTGCAGGCAGGCTTCGATCACCTGTCGCTGGTAACTATCGACGGCTTCACGCAAGCCGCCTTCAGGCGGTGTGACCACTTGCAGCGGTGCAGCGGGGGAGGGCAGCGTGCCTGGCGTGGTTGCCGACACACGCAGGTCCAGGTCGATGGCTTCGAGGGTGAGGATACGTGGCCGATCAGGGTGCTGGCCCAGCGCCTTGAGTGCCGAGCGGCCGATCAGGTGTTCCAGTTCGCGCACGTTGCCTGGCCAGTCGTAGGCGATCAACGCGGCTTGGGCCTCATGGCTCAGGCGCAGGCTGTTCAGGCCCAGCCGTGAACGGTTCTGTTCGAGGAAGTAGCCCGCCAATAGCAGCACGTCTCGCCCACGTTCGCGCAAAGGTGGCACGTGCAGCGGGTAAACGCTGAGGCGGTGATAGAAGTCGGCGCGAAAGTTGCCCGTACGCACCTCGGCAGCGAGGTCGCGGTTGGTAGCGGCGATCAGGCGCACGTCCACCCGGTGCTCGCGGTCCGAACCCAGGCGCTGCAGCTGGCCGCTTTGCAGCACGCGTAGCAGCTTGGCCTGGACCGTCAGCGGCAGTTCGCCCACTTCGTCGAGGAACAGTGTGCCGCCGTTGGCCAGTTCGAATTTGCCGCGGCGCTCGCCATGCGCGCCGGTGAAGGCGCCGCGCACATGACCGAACAGTTCGCTTTCCACCAAGGTGTCGGGCAGGGCGGCGCAGTTGAGGCTGACCAGCGGCTTGTCCGCGCGGCTACTGGCCCGGTGCAGGGCCTGGGCCACCAGCTCCTTGCCGACCCCGGTTTCGCCGGTGATCAGCACGGTCAGGTCGCTGCTGCCGACCAGACGAATTTCCTCCACCAGGCGTTTGTGCGCGGGGCTCTGGCCAATCAGCTCTCTATCCTGGCCGCTGGCCTGGCGGTAGAGCTCGGCGCGATGGTGTTCGTCTTCGGCGCGCAGGGCCAGGTGCTCGATACGCTCGGCCACGGTAACGGTGGCGGCAGCCAGGCTGGCAAAGGCCTGCAGGGCATCCAGCTCCAGGCTCTGGAACTGCCCGGGGGTGAGGGCGTCGAGGGTGACCAGGCCCCATGGGCGCTCATCGACCATCAACGGGCAGCCCATGCAGTCGTGCACTTCAAGGTCGGCATCGGGGGCATTGACCAAACCATCGTAGGGGTCGGGCAGTTCGGAATCGCTGGCGAATCGGGTGGGTTCCGGGCGGCTGAGCAGTATCTGGAAACGCGGGTGCTCGCTGACCCGAAAGCGCCGGCCGAGGGTGTCGGGGCTAAGGCCATCCACTGCAAGCGGCACCAGCCATTCACCATCCAGTCGCAGCAGTGCTGCAGCATCGCACGGCAGCAGGCCACGCATGGCTTGCAACAGGCGGCGGTAGCGTTCCTGGTCGGGCAAATCGCGGGACAGGTCGCTGACCAGGGGCAGGAGGGTGGTGAGCAGTGGCTGTGTAGTCATATGGACTCCTATGGGTCGATATGACTATACGCAGAGGTGGGTCGTTTTGACATGACCTGCATCAAACCCCTGATTTTGCTGGCGATAAAAGTTGGCACGATTGCTGTAATGGCAGGGGCAGTCATTTGAAGCCACAGGCTCAGGAGTTGTTGCAATGCTCAATGCCGAACAACGTGCAATCATCAAGGCCACTGTACCTCTGCTGGAAAGCGGCGGCGAAGCGCTGACCACCCACTTCTACAAGATGATGCTCAGCGAATACCCCGAGGTACGGCCGCTGTTCAACCAGGCCCACCAGGCCAGTGGCGATCAGCCGCGTGCGCTGGCTAACGGCGTGTTGATGTATGCCCGCCATATCGACCAGCTGGAGCAACTGGGCGGCCTGGTCGGGCAGATCATCAACAAGCATGTTGCCCTGCAGATTCTGCCGGAGCACTACCCGATTGTCGGAAGCTGCCTGCTGCGCGCCATCGAGGAAGTGCTGGGCAAGGACATTGCCACCCCTGCGGTGATCGACGCCTGGGGCGCGGCCTATGGCCAGCTGGCCGACATTCTGATCGGCGCTGAAGAAAACCTCTATAAAGAGAAGGAAGAGGCCGAGGGTGGCTGGCGCGGTACCCGTGAATTCCGCCTGGTACGCCGCGAGCAGGAAAGCAGCGAGATCGTTTCGTTCTACTTCGCCCCGGTGGATGGCATGCCGGTGCTCAAGGCAGAACCTGGCCAGTACATCGGTCTGAAACTGGACATTGACGGTGCCGAGCAGCGCCGCAACTATTCCCTGTCGGCGCTGTGCGACGGTAAGGAATACCGCATCAGCGTCAAGCGCGAGGCGGGCGGCAAGGTCTCCAACTACCTGCACGATGAGCTGAAGGTGGGCGATACCCTGCAACTGTTCCCGCCTGCGGGTGACTTCACCCTGGCAGCCAGCGACAAGCCGCTGGTGCTGATCAGCGGAGGGGTGGGCATTACCCCGACCCTGGCGATGCTGCAGGCAGCACTGCAAACCCGGCGCGAGGTGCATTTCATCCACTGTGCGCGTAACGGCGCGGTGCATGCCTTCCGGGACTGGATCGATGGCCTGGCGGCGCGCCATCCACAGCTCAAGCGCTTCTACTGCTATGCCGAGCCGGAAGGTGGCGCTGCGGCCGACGCCGTGGGTTTGCTCAGTGAAGACCTGCTCGCCGAGTGGCTGCCGCAGGAGCGTGACGTGGATGCCTACTTCCTCGGGCCCAAGGGCTTCATGGCGGCGGTCAAGCGCCAGCTGAAGGGCCTGGGGGTGCCGGAGCAGCAGAGCCGCTACGAGTTCTTCGGGCCGGCGGCAGCGCTGGAGTGATGTAGCGCCTGTGCCGGCCTCTTCGCGGGCACGCCCGCTCCCACAGGTATTGCACCGGTCTTGAATGTGGTGCCGTCTCTGTAGGAGCGGGTTTACCCGCGAAGGGGCCGGTACAGGCTTATAAAGTGCTCGTCCCCCCGCTGCAGCACACCTTTCTGCCTATATATAAAGGAAAGATGAAACCGGGCGCTGCACTTTCATCCTTAATCATCCTTTAATCACGGTATCCTTCACTCCCGGGTGTCGAGGGGCTTGCCCCTGCGCGGCACCTGGGCAGCCGTTTTTTTGCCGCCCGGCGTTGAACCGACGTCGTTGCGGCCGGTCTCAGCCACACTGGATAGCCCTGCGCAGTGCTTCCGCGACGCTCCCTCGGCATGCTCACAGGCCATGCCCAGCGTGTAGACTTGCGCCCAGGCAGGCGGACCACGCTGCCACTATCCATCGAAGGAACCGGCAATGAACGAACAAACATCGCGCCTGAATCGGGAACGGCGCTTTCTGGTGCTGTTGGGGCTGATCTGCCTTTCACTGATCGGCGGCGCCCTCTACATGCAGGTGGTGCTAGGCGAGGCACCGTGCCCGCTGTGCATCCTGCAGCGTTATGCGTTGCTGTTCATTGCCGTGTTTGCCTTCATCGCTGCGGCGATGCCCGGGCGCCGCAGCCTGACCTTCTTCGAGGCGTTGGTGGTGCTCAGTGCCATTGGCGGAATCGTTGCGGCGGGCAACCATGTGTATATACTCGCCAACCCCATGGTCAGTTGCGGTATCGATACCCTGCAGCCGATCGTGGATGACCTGCCACTGGCAAAGCTGTGGCCACTGGCGTTTCAGGTCGACGGCTTCTGCAGCACGCCGTATCCGCCGATCCTCGGCCTGTCGCTGGCGCAATGGGCACTTGTGGCGTTCGTGCTGACCGCCGTCCTGGTCCCGCTCGGTATCTACCGCAATCGACGCCAGGCTTAGACAAAAGTCCCGAATTGCATGGGGTCTTTTGCACCGCATGAGAAGAGGGAAAAGTTGCGTACCGCTTGATCCAGATCAACCCGCAGGCCTTGCAGGATGCGGCTTTGAGGCCTATCAAGCGGGGTGCGACAAACTGTCGCGAAGTTGAATTATCGAGCAGCATTGTTGCGGATTCTGTAAAAGACTGTTGCTCAATAAGTCATAGTCAAGGGTTGGCGACCTATCTACAATCGCCCCCAATTTCCGTTCGGCACTGCTTGCGAGTCGCAGGATTGAAGGAAGCCTCAGCGCTCCTTTTTGCTGACTTCGTCAAGTTTCGCCCAACGGCGATACCGGGCGGACACCCCTCCGCGTTTTCCCGCACCAAATGGACTTGGTCTGAAGTACAGGCCTGTTGCCTACGAAACCATAAGCACCGCTAACCCGCTTGAAGCCAAGGTCCTGCAGTCGGACCCCAGGCAGGAGCGAGTACGGGCGCGAAATGCCTCACTTGGCAGGACGAAGTGTTGGCTACCAAAACACAAATTGCATTGAAGCAAGCTGATCTAGAGGTCGTGAGATGAGTAAAAAGCGTTACCCCAGACTGTTTGGCATATTGCCCTTTTTAGGCATGCTTTTACTCAGTGGGTGCAACTGGACCCTGCTCGACCCGAAGGGCCAGGTCGGCATTGAGCAAAAGAACCTGATCCTGATCGCTACCGGCCTGATGCTGCTGGTGGTAATCCCTGTGATCATCATGACCCTGGCGTTCGCCTGGAAGTACCGTGCTTCCAACAAGGCAGCCACCTACACCCCTGACTGGTCGCACTCGACCAAGATCGAGGCCGCGGTATGGATCATCCCGATCCTGATCATCATCGCCCTGGGTTACGTCACCTACCACTCCACCCACAAGCTGGACCCTTATCGTCCGCTGGATTCGGACGTTAAGCCGATTCAGATCGACGTGGTCGCGCTGGACTGGAAGTGGCTGTTCATCTACCCGGAACAGGGCATTGCCACGGTCAACAAGATCGTCTTCCCGGCTAACACTCCGGTCAACTTCCGCGTCACTTCCGACGCCGTGATGAACTCGTTCTTCATCCCGGGCCTGGGCGGCCAGATCTACGCCATGGCCGGCATGACCACCAAGCTGCACCTGATCGCCAACGAAAATGGCGAATTCGACGGTATCAGCGCCAACTACAGCGGTGCTGGCTTCACCGGCATGAAATTCAAGGCTACTGCCACCTCTCAGGAAGACTTCGACAAGTGGGTCGCTGAAGTCAAGCAGTCGCCGAAGAAGCTGGACAAGGCCGAATACGACGCCTTGGCCAAACCAAGCGAAAACAACCCGGTCGCGCTGTATAGCGAGGCTTCGCCTGAGCAGTTCCAGCTGATCGTCGACAAGTACGAAGGCATGAACCGCGGTCGTAGCCACGAAGAAGCAGGCAGCAAAGATCTGGCCACAACCAAGGGTGTGGAATCGAGTATGCAACCAGCTGCCGGTGCAGAGGAGTAAGAGATGTTCGGTAAATTAAGCCTGGAGGCGATACCCTATCACGAGCCGATAGTCATGGTGACGCTTGCCATGATCGCGCTCGGCGGTATCGCTGTCGTCGGTCTTATCACCTATTTCCGCAAGTGGACCTACTTGTGGAGCGAGTGGCTGACTACTGTCGACCACAAAAAGATCGGCGTGATGTACATCATCGTCGCGATGGTCATGCTGCTGCGCGGCTTTGCCGACGCCATCATGATGCGTACCCAGCTGGCTGCCGCAACCGGCGGCTCCGAAGGCTACCTGCCGCCTGAACACTATGACCAGATCTTCACCGCTCACGGTGTGATCATGATCATCTTCATGGCGATGCCGTTCTTCACCGGCCTGATGAACCTGGCGGTTCCTCTGCAGATCGGTGCACGTGACGTTGCCTTCCCGTTCCTGAACTCCCTGAGCTTCTACCTGCTGCTGGCAGGCGTGCTGCTGGTCAACATCTCGCTGGGCGTTGGTGAATTCGCCAAGACCGGCTGGGTTGCCTATCCGCCGCTCGCGGGCATTCAGTACAGCCCTGGGGTGGGTGTCGACTACTACATCTGGGCGCTACAGCTATCCGGATTGGGTACGACGCTTACCGGCGTGAACTTCCTCGTCACCGTGATGAAGATGCGCGCACCTGGCATGAAACTGATGGACATGCCGATCTTCACCTGGACCTGCACCTGGGCCAACGTGTTGATCGTCGCTTCGTTCCCGATTCTGACTGCTGCACTCGCTCTGCTGACTGTTGACCGTTATCTGGACTTCCACATCTTCACCAACGAGCTTGGTGGGAACCCGATGATGTACGTCAACCTGTTCTGGGCGTGGGGTCACCCTGAGGTTTACATCCTGATCCTGCCGGCCTTCGGCGTGTTCTCGGAAGTAACTTCGACGTTCTCTGGCAAACGCCTGTTCGGCCACCACTCGATGATTTACGCATCGGGCGCGATCGCCATCCTCGGCTTTGCTGTATGGCTGCACCACTTCTTCACCATGGGTGCCGGCGCCAGCGTCAACACCTTCTTCGGCCTGGCGACGATGCTGATCTCCATTCCGACCGGTGTGAAGCTGTTCAACTGGCTGTTCACCATGTACCAAGGCCGTGTGCGCTTCACCGCACCGATGCTCTGGACCCTGGGCTTCATGGTCACCTTCTCCATCGGTGGCATGACCGGCGTACTGCTGGCCGTTCCGGGTGCTGACTTCGTCCTGCACAACAGCCTGTTCGTAATTGCGCACTTCCACAACGTGATCATCGGTGGCGCGGTATTCGGCTACATCGCCGGTTTCGCCTTCTGGTTCCCGAAAGCCTTCGGCTTCACCCTGAACGAGAAGTGGGGCAAAGCTGCCTTCTGGTTCTGGCTGTCGGGCTTCTACGTTGCGTTCATGCCGCTGTACGCCCTGGGCTTCATGGGCATGACCCGTCGTCTGAACCACTCCGACAACCCACTGTGGGAACCCTACCTGTACGTAGCCGTTGTCGGCGCCGTGCTGATCCTGTTCGGTATCGCTTGCCAGCTGATCCAGATCGTCGTTTCGGTCCGCGACCGCAACCAGAACCTGGACGTGACCGGCGACCCATGGGGCGGCCGTACCCTGGAATGGTCGACTTCTTCGCCACCTCCGTTCTACAACTTCGCTCACATGCCTGAGAAAGTTGGCCTGGACTGCTGGCACGAAGCCAAGGAAGCAGGCGTTGCGTACAAGGCTCCGGCCAAGTACGAAGCCATTCACATGCCGAGCAACACCGCTACCGGTCTGTTCATGGGCCTGTTCCTGACCGTCTTCGGCTTCGCCTTCATCTGGCACATCTGGTGGCTGGTTGGCGCGAGCCTGGTTGCAACCATCGCTGTCTTCGTTCGCCACGCTGCACGTGACGACCAGGGCTACATGGTTCCGGCCGAAGAAGTGGCGCGCATCGAAGGCGAGCGTATGAAAGCGCTGGCCAAAGCAGGTGCTCTGCCTGCCGGCGCACGTGTCGAATCGTTTGAGCGGGTGTAATCAATGTCCAGTCAAGTAATGCACGGCGCTGCTCATGGTCACGACCATGGGCACGACGACCACCACCACGACTCGGGCCAGATGACCGTACTGGGCTTCTGGCTGTACCTGATGACCGACTGCATCCTGTTTGCGTCGCTCTTCGCCACCTACGCGGTGCTGTCCGGCAGTTTTGCCGGCGGCCCGTCGGGTCATGACATCTTCCAGCTCGATTTCGTAGCTGTTGAAACGCTGTTCCTGCTGCTGTCCTCGATCACCTTCGGCTTCGCCATGCTGAAGATGTTCGATGGCAAGAAAGCTGGCGTACTGGGCTGGTTGGCTGTGACCTTCCTGTTCGGTGCAGGCTTCATCGCGATGGAAATCTATGAGTTCCATCACCTGATCAGCGAGGGCTTCGGCCCGCAGCGCAGTGGCTTCCTGTCGGGCTTCTTCGCCCTGGTAGGTACCCACGGTCTGCACGTGACTGCTGGTCTGATCTGGATGGCAATCATGATGTACCAGATCAACAAGCACGGCATCACGCCGACCGCCAAGACCCGCATGAGCTGCCTGAGCCTGTTCTGGCACTTCCTGGACGTGGTCTGGATCTGCGTATTCACCGTCGTTTACCTGCTGGGGGTTCTGTAATGGCTAACGCACACGACACTCATCACGAAGGTAATCACGGCAGCGTCAAGTCGTACATGATCGGTTTTGTACTGTCGATCATCCTGACTGCGATCCCGTTCGGCCTGGCCATGACCGCCAGCCTGCCGAAGAACCTGACCGTTCTGATCATTGTTGCCATGGCTGTGATCCAGGTAGTTGTTCACCTGGTTTACTTCCTGCACATGGACCGCTCGAAAGAGCAACGCAACAACGTTTCGACGTTCCTGTTCACCACCCTGGTGATCGCTCTGCTTGTCGGCCTGTCGCTGTGGATCATGTTCAGCATCCACTTCGAAATGTTGGCCAAGTGAGGTAAGACTGCATGTCCGTTAAGCACTTTATCCAAATCACCAAACCGGGGATCATTTTCGGTAACGTGCTTTCCGTGGCAGGCGGTTTCTTCCTTGCCTCGAAGGGCCATGTGGATTTCGCCCTGTTCCTGGCGGTGGTGATCGGTACTTCGCTGGTGGTTGCGTCCGGATGCGTGTTCAACAACTGCATCGACCGTGACATCGACCACAAGATGGAGCGCACCAAGAACCGTGTCATGGTTCAGGGCGGCATGTCGCTGCCCCTCGCGCTGATCTACGCCACCCTGCTCGGGGTGGCGGGTTTCAGCCTGCTGTATGTCCAGGCCAACCCGCTGTCTGCGTTCTGCGCACTGATTGGCTTTGTCGTCTACGTCGGTTTCTACAGCCTGTGGCTGAAGCGTAAATCGGTGCACGGCACCCTGGTCGGCAGCCTGTCGGGTGCCATGCCTCCGGTGATCGGCTACTGTGCCGTGAGCAACAGCTTCGACCTGGCTGCGGTTACCCTGCTGGTGATGTTCAGCCTTTGGCAGATGCCGCACAGCTTTGCCATCGCGATCTTCCGCTTCAAGGATTACAGCGCTGCCAACATTCCGGTTCTGCCGGTGGCACGCGGCATCCTCGCGGCGAAAAAGCAGATCGTGCTGTACGTGCTGGCCTTCGTGCTCGCCACCCTGATGCTTACCCTCGGCGGTTACGCCGGCCTCGGTTACCTGGCCGTGGCTGCTGCCATGGGCCTGTACTGGCTGTACATGGCCTGGGGTGGTTACAAGGCCGAGGACGACAGCAAGTGGGCCCGCAAGGTGTTCGGCTTCTCCATCCTCACCGTCACTGCCCTGAGCGTGATGATGGGTGTGGACAGCCAGACCGCTGCGGACGTGCTGATGACCTACGCACGCTGAAACTGCTGCCTGTTTCACGAAAACCCCGGCCTCTGCGTCGGGGTTTTTTTATGGGTTTTTTCTGTGCCAGTCTCTTCGCGGGCAAGCCCGCTCCCACAGTTATTTCGCAGGTTTTGCATGTGGCGCGGTCCCGGTGGGAGAGGGTTTGCCCGCGAAGATGCCAGCACAGGGAAATATAAATTTCATATTTTCAAATAATAGATCTGAAAAGATCTAATAAAACAGGAAATTATCCTTTACATGTATCCTGTCTCGGGATTATCTTCTGATTCAGGCCGCCACATCGGCCAGCGTCGCTCGGACGGTTCCGGGCGCTTACGTACTCAGAGGAAGCCATGGCCAACCCAGGTTCGCCGCGCCGCTTTGCGCGCATCGATCGTCTCCCCCCCTACGTCTTCAACATCACCGCCGAGCTCAAGATGGCTGCCCGCCGTCGTGGCGAGGACATCATCGACCTGAGCATGGGCAACCCCGATGGCGCCACCCCGCCGCACATCGTCGAGAAGCTGGTACAGGTCGCCCAGCGTGAAGACACCCACGGCTACTCCACCTCGCGCGGCATCCCCCGCCTGCGCCGGGCCATCTCCAACTGGTACAAGGACCGCTACGAGGTCGACATCGACCCGGAAAGCGAAGCCATCGTCACCATCGGCTCGAAAGAGGGCCTGGCCCACCTGATGCTGGCCACCCTCGACCAGGGCGACACGGTGCTGGTGCCCAACCCCAGCTACCCGATCCACATCTACGGCGCAGTGATCGCCGGTGCCCAGGTGCGTTCGGTGCCGCTGGTGCCGGGTGTGGACTTCTTCAACGAGCTTGAGCGGGCCATTCGCGAGTCCATCCCCAAGCCGAAGATGATGATCCTGGGCTTCCCGTCCAACCCGACCGCCCAGTGCGTGGAGCTGGACTTCTTCGAGCGCGTGGTGGCCCTGGCCAAGCAGTACAACGTACTGGTGGTGCATGACCTGGCCTATGCCGATATCGTCTACGACGGCTGGAAAGCCCCATCGATCATGCAGGTGCCGGGTGCCAAGGACATTGCGGTGGAGTTCTTCACCCTGTCCAAGAGCTACAACATGGCAGGCTGGCGCATCGGCTTCATGGTCGGCAACCACGAGTTGGTCAGCGCCCTGGCACGGATCAAGAGCTATCACGACTATGGCACCTTCACCCCGCTACAGGTTGCAGCCATTGCCGCGCTGGAAGGCGACCAACAGTGCGTGCGCGACATTGCCGAGCAGTATCGCCAGCGCCGTAACCTGCTGGTAAAAGGGCTGCACGAACTGGGCTGGATGGTCGAGAACCCCAAGGCGTCGATGTACGTGTGGGCGAAGATCCCGCCGGAGTATGCACACCTGGGTTCGCTGGAGTTCTCCAAGAAGCTGCTGGCTGAGGCCAAGGTCTGCGTGTCGCCGGGGATCGGCTTTGGTGACTATGGGGACGACCATGTTCGCTTTGCGTTGATCGAGAACCAGGACCGTATTCGCCAGGCCATCCGCGGGATCCGGCAAATGTTCCGGGCTGATGGTTTGGCTCGCAAGTAAGCCCATTGGGGCTGCGAAGCAGCCCCAACTGCCTCTTGGGTGAGTTTTCCGCCTGCCTTCTGGTTACCCGTACGCCTACCGTCAGCACTCATTTCTCACCAAAGAGATCTCCCCATGAGTGTCTTCACCGCCTACTTCTGCGGCACTGGCTCGCACCGTTTCGACGACGCCAATCCCAACTTCTGGAATGGCGAGCTGGTCTCGACCCTGGCCAGTAATGACCAGAGCCGGGAATTCGCCCACTGGATCGCCGTCGACGGCCCAGGCAGCGGCAACCTTCAGGATGACAACCTGTTCGTCGAACCCGGCGGCTATTTCAACTGGACCGGCCAGCTGTTTGGCCGCGGCTGGGAGGAGAACGTCAACCATGTGCTGCAGGTCATCAAAGGCGAAAGCAGCTGGCGGCGCACCAAACTCAGTGAGCAAGAATACGAGCGGCTGAAAGCTGCCGGCGTGCCGATTCCGGACGTGTCTTCCTCCGCCTCATGGTTCTGGCGAACCTACGACTACGGCGATCGCCACCCGACCCCGCAGGAACTGCAGGAGCGCATCATCAGCATGTTCCGCAAACCGCGCCTGCCAACCCAGGTCAACCTGGTGGGCTGGAGCAGGGGAGGGATCAGCTGCCACATGCTGGCCAATGCCATGGCGCAAGACCCGGTATTGCGCGGCATACCGGTGAACATATTCGCCATCGACCCGGTGCCTGGCGTCGGTAACCTGCAGGCCGAGCGCGTAACCTTGGCGGACAATGTCAAAGAGTACGTAGGCTTCTACTCAAGGGATGAGCGCTCCAAAGGTTTTGCCTGCGTGATCCCTTCGGTCGCCAAAGGGACACGGATATGCGTTTATCCGATGCCGGGTCGCCATGCCACGCTGGTGGGCAACGCCTCGGCTGATGGCGCAGGCGATGGCAAGGTGCTGGCCGAACCTGGGCTGATCGTTCGCCACTTTGCCGAGGTTTGCCTGACCCGCTGGGGCGTGCACCTGGACAAACGTCTGGCCTTGAGCAGCAGTCAGTTGATGAAGTATCACCAGGTCATGGCGGCCGCCGACAGGCAGTATCAGGCCATGCGCAGTGAGTCCTACACGGTACTCACCGAGGGCGATAAAAATGATCGTCTGGTGCATTGTGGTGAGGTGCATACGCAGTTCAGCAAGGTACAGGGAGGCAACTACAAGCCGAGCGCAGGCCTGGGTTTACAACGCTGGGATGCTGAAGCCTACCAGCCCATCTGCTAGCTGAAAGGGGGCGGCCGGTGAATGCACTGGTCGCCCTTGTTCAGTGGCCGGATCAGCGGCAACTTTTTTTGCATTCCCCCTCTATCCAGCGGCCCCTGGTTGGATTAAAAATGGCGCCGCGGGCCAGCCCCGATAACAACCACCTTCCCTCCGTGACATCATGTCTGAATATAACCCTTGCCTTGACTGCGGCGCCTGCTGCGGGTACTTCCGTGTGTCCTTCTTCTGGGGCGAATGCCAGTCTGCCGGGGGCGTAGTGCCGGACGACCTGGTGGTACAGATCAACCCCACGCGCGTTGCCATGATCGGCACCGATGCCAAGCCCTGCCGCTGTGTCAGCCTTCAGGGCGAGATCGGTAAAGAGGTGGCGTGTACGATTTACGCCAACCGTTCCAGCCCGTGCCGCGAGTTTGATGCGTCGTGGGAGGGTGGGGTGCATAACCCGAGCTGTGATGATGCGCGGGCGGCGTATGGTTTGCCGCCGCTGACCCCGCCAGAGGCCAACGAGCCGCATTGGCCGGATGATGGGGCTGAGGTGGCCTGAGCGTTTTTCGTTAGCCTGTATTTCAGGCCAGTCATTCCTGTGAAGGACGCGCGCGCCCCTTGGTGCATGGCGTGCTATCGCGTTGTACAAACAAGGCGGTCGCTCGCGGCTGTCACAGGCATAACTGGCCCGAAACGAATGGCACGCGTTGATGCAGGCTGCACTGGCCCGAAACCAATGTAGGAGCGAGCTTGCTCGCGATGCGCCGCGCGGGCGGCGCTCGATTTGCGCACCACCACAAAAACCAAGGCATGCACACGGTGGCCCTGTCGCAATCTGCAATTGCAGGGGTTGAGTAATGGCCTGATGTACCTGTCGGGTGGGCCGGTAGCGGCTGGCAGGTGCATGCCTTGAGTTGTTCGTCGCCTATGAGATCGAGCGCCGCCCGCGCGGCGCATCGCGAGCAAGCTCGCTCCTACATTTGTTTCGGGCCAATTATTCCTGTGGGATTTGCGCGCGACCCCTTGGCGCATGGCGTGATATTGCGTTTTTCAAACAAGGCGGTCGCGCGCGGCTGTCACAGGCATAACTGGCCCGAAACGAATGGCGCGCGTGGGTGCAGGCTGCACTGGCCCGAAACGAATGGCGCGCGTGGGTGCAGGCTGCACTGGCCCGAAACGAATGGCGCGCGTGGGTGCAGGCTACACTGGCCCAAACCAATGTAGGAGCGAGCTTGCTCGCGATGCGCCGCGCGGGCGGCGCTCGATTTGCGTACCACCACAAAAACCAAATCATGCGCACCATGCACACGATGGCCTTGTCGCAATCCCCGGTCATGTCTGCCCACTCACACTCTGTAACCGTAAACCTCATTGGGCCCGCCAGACATCGCTATCCTGCCCTGGACATGTCTTTCAAGGATGACCACATGCCCAAACCCCATGGCTGTCTACTACGTCGCGGAAGGTGTTCGGAGCCTGGCCGGCTGTACATGCTGACTTCGGTTACCTATCACCGCCGTCCATTGTTCCTGAACTTCCAATTTGCGCGCTTGGTAATTCAATTTCTTCGTAGAGCAGATCAGGAGCACCATTGCCGGTCATTGGCCTGGGTCGTGATGCCCGACCATGTACATTGGCTGCTTGAATTGAAAGACTTGACACTCGGGACATTGATGCAGCGTTTCAAATCCCGAACCAGCCATGCTTTGCGCAGAGCTGGAGCAAGGATGGTGCCGGTCTGGCAGGCGGGTTATCACGACCGGGCTCTGCGTCATGATGATGATGTGGTGAAGGTCGCCAGATACATCATTGCCAATCCGCTAAGGGCAGGATTGGTCTCCAGGATTGGGGATTATCCACACTGGGATGCGGTCTGGCTCTGAGGGCATGCCTTAAGGGACAGGTATGACTGGCCCGAAACAAATGTAGGAGCGAGCTTCGCTCGCGATGCGCCGCGTGGGCGGCGCTCGATCTACGCGCCCCTGAAGATCCCAAGGCAAGTCTCCTCAAATACACTCCATAACCCAAGACCTGCCCCACCCCACCCACATGACGTTAAACTGTCATCTCCCCAGCAATGGACAGGAGATCCGGCGTGACCCCTCCCCGCAGTTTCCCCAGTGACCTCTGCCTCGACAGCCCACGGCTGCAACTGCGCCCCATGCGCCATGCCGATGCCGCGCAGTGGCTGGCGATCATGGCCGACCCCGAGGTCATGCGCTATTGGCACCATGCACCCTGGCAAGACCTGGCCGAGGCCGAAAGCGCCCTGGCCGCCGACCGCGAAGCCTATGCCAATGGCGACCAGCTCAAGCTTGGCATGTACCGCCGCGACAACGGCGAACTGATCGGTATGGTCCAGCTGTTCAACATCGACGACATTTCCCGCCGTGGCGAGATCGGCTACTGCCTGGCTAGCGCCGTGCAGGGCAGGGGCTACATGGACGAGGCTCTGACCTGCTTCATCGACTACCTCGCCCACACCCTGCACATGCGCCGCCTGGAAGGCGAAATCGACCCGCGCAACCAGGGCTCGGCACGCACCCTGGAGCGGCAAGGTTTTGTGCTGGAAGGCACCTTGCGGGCGCGCTGGTGCGTGGCGGGTGAGCTGTCCGACTCGGGTATTTACGGCCTGCTGCTTGAGCCGCCAGTAGCCTGATCTCATAACACCCGAGCGTGAATTTGGAAGCGGGGCAGGGCCTGGGTTAAGGTCGTAGGCTGTCCCGTTTCTCTCAGGAATCCCCTTTGCCCGCTTTCTACCTGAGTATCAGCCTGCTGCTGTATTTGCTCGCCCTGTTCTTCGATGGCGCGCTGATGAGCGGCGAGCGTCATATGCCGGCCCTGCAGATGCTGCTGTACGGGCCATGGGGCATGCCGTTCGGCTTGTACCAATGGTTTGCCAATCCGCTGCTGGCCCTGGCCATCCTGGCTCATCGGCGGTTTCGCCGGCTGGCCTTGCTGGCCGGGCTTGGGGCGGCGTATCTGGCTGCCAGCAGTTTTGGCATCGACCGCTTGCCGGATAACAGCAGCTATGAGTTTCATGACCTTACCGGCTTAGGTGCTGGCTTCTACCTGTGGCTGGTAGCGATGGTGGTGTTTTGCCTGGGGCAAGCCTGGTTTTGCTGGAAGGCGCGAAGGGCTGACGACGTGCCAGGCTGGAACTGGCTTGATGTCGCCTTGATTGCCGCCCTGGGGGTAACGTTGTATGCAGCGACGCAAATGCCCTCGCTGCGCTTCGAGCCAGGCAAGGTGCTGATGCCTCCGGAGCAGCCGCAGACGCTTTGATACCCACAAGGAGGGTTAGCATGATCAAGCATTACCTGGCAGGCCTGGCACTGGCCTGCGTGCTACCGGTAGCAATGGCGGACGATTACACGGCGGCCTACGGGCAGTGCATGGACAAGGCCTCCAGCACCGTGGCCATGAGCGCGTGCATCGGGGCCGAAACACAAGTGCAGGACCAGCGCTTGAACCGGGTGTACAAGCAGCTGATGGGCAAGCTGGATGCCGGGCACCAGAAGAGCCTGCGGGAGGTGCAGCGCAAGTGGCTGGCCTACCGTGATGGCAATTGCCAGTTCCATGTACAGGCCAGTGGCGGGACCCTGGCGCAGCTGGAAGGTGGCAGCTGCATCATGGACATGACCCGCGACCGCGCTGCGGAACTGGAGCGGGTGCTTAGCCCTGGGCAGTAGCGCCTGTTCAGGCATGATTGGCCCACATTTGCAGGCGCGGGTTCAGCCGCGAACACCGGCTTTGCCGGTGTCATGCTCCGCGTGGCCTTCTTCGCGGGTGAACCCGCTCCTACAGGGTACTGGTTCTATTTGCGCGGTTGGCGCAGCGCCCGGGCCTTGAGGTACTCGCGTACTTCCACGGCATCCCCGGCAAACTCGATGCGCTCGGCCTTGGCTGCGCGCTGGTAGGCATACATCGGGTCGTAGTACTCGTTCAGCAAACCTTCGATCCAGCCCCGGTGCAGGTCTACTGCGCCGCTGCGCTGCTGCTCTTGCAAGGCTTCGCGCAGCATCTCGGACAAGCGCTGATGGCGCTCTCCACCCAAACGCTTGTAGATATTGGCCATGCTCTGCAGCATGCGCTCGGCAAACAGCCGGGGACCGTCTTCTTCGCCATGCACGGCCTTGAACTCGGCGCTCAGGTTGACCACGTAGTCGCGCAGGATGCGCTCCACGCGGTTGGTGAAGCTGTCTTCAAGCCACACCAGCGGGTAATGCTGCATGCCTTGGTACAACTCCAGCGGCACCGTGCAGCTGCCGACAATGCGGCCTTCATCTTCCAGAACGAACTGCCCGATACCGCGGGCGCGCTTTTTCAGCACGTCGATTGCCAGCTGGTTTTCAAAGTCGATCTGCGCCGGTTGCGCCGTGGCGCGCTTGCCGAAACTGGAGCCGCGATGGTTGGCGTGGCCTTCAAGGTCCAGCACGTTGTCCAGCTGGTGCAGCACATCGGTCTTGCCGGTACCGGTCAGTCCACCGACCAGTACGAAATCGCATTGCTCCACCGCTTGCTGGGTAGTCTCCAGCAGGAAGGTACGCATGGCCTTGTAGCCGCCTTTGACACGCGGGTACTGAATACCCGCCTCATCGCGCAGCCAGCCCTGCACGATCTGCGATCGCAGGCCGCCACGGAAGCAGTACAGGTAACCGTCAGGGTGCGCCTTGGCAAACGCTGCCCAGGCCTCCAGACGGGCTTGCTTGGTGGCGCCACTGACCAGTTGGTGGCCCAGGGCGATGGCGGCAGCCTGGCCCTGCTGTTTGTAGCAGGTGCCGACCTTCTGCCGCTCCTGGTCGTTCATCAGCGGCAGGTTTACCACGCCAGGGAAGGCGCCTTTGGCGAATTCGACGGGGGCGCGCATGTCCATCATCGGCACGTCGTCGAGGAACAGCTGACGGAAGTCGGTGCAGTCGGGGCGCATCAGATCACCTCGACCGCATGGCTCTGTCGCTCGACCAGCTTGCCGATCGGAGACAGTTTCAGGCCCAGTTCGGCAGCCACGGCGAGGAACTCGGTTTCACCCTCCGGGGCAACAGCAACCAGCAAGCCACCGCTGGTCTGCGGATCGCACAGCAGGTGCTTCTGGTCGTCGCTGAGGGCGCCGATCTTGTGCCCGTAGCTGTCGTAGTTGCGCAGGGTTCCACCGGGGATGCAGCCTTCGGCCAGGTAGTGGTCGACGCTAGGCAGGCGTGGCACGGCGGCGTAGTTCAGGTGAGCGGTGAGGCCGCTGCCTTCGGCCAGCTCGACCAGGTGGCCGAGCAGGCCGAAGCCGGTGACGTCGGTCATGGCCTTGACCCCGTCCAGCTTGCCGAAGCGGCTGCCGGGCGTGTTGAGGGTGCACATCCAGTCACGGGCCAGGCCTTGGTCTTGCACGCGCAGCTTGGCCTTCTTTTCGGCGGTGGTGAGGATGCCGATGCCCAGGGGCTTGGTCAGGTACAGCTGGCAGCCCGCGCTGGCAGTGTCGTTGCGTTTGAGGTGGCGTTTATTGACCACGCCGGTGACGGCCAGGCCAAAGATCGGCTCGGGCGCGTCGATCGAGTGGCCGCCGGCCAGCGGGATACCCGCTTCGGCGCACACCGCACGGCCGCCGCGGATGACTTCGCGGGCGACTTCCGGCGGCAGCACGTTGACCGGCCAACCGAGGATGGCGATGGCCATCAGCGGGTCGCCGCCCATGGCATAGATGTCGCTGATGGCGTTGGTGGCGGCAATGCGGCCGAAGTCGTAAGGGTCATCGACGATCGGCATGAAGAAGTCGGTGGTCGAGACCACGCCGCGCTCGTCGTCCAGCGCGTACACTGCTGCATCGTCGCGCGATGCGTTGCCGACCCACAGTTTCGGGTCCAGGGCCTGGGTGCCGCTTTCGGCAAGGATCACGTCCAGCACCTTGGGGGAGATCTTGCAACCACAGCCGGCGCCATGGCTGTACTGGGTCAGGCGAATCGGCTCGCTCATACGCACCTCTGCAGGTCAAATTGTTGCGCGATTGTAGCAAAGCTGGCCTTTAGGCCCTTGCCTCTTATAATTCCCGGTGTCGGCAAATGTGTCGGCACTTCCCCGCTATTGAACCGGAGAACACCCATGCTCAACCGCCCCCTGGCGCTCGCCGCCGGCCTCGTGCTGTCTTGCTGTGCCGCTGTCGTTCAGGCCGCAGAAACCCTGCGGGTCAGCGCCATCCCCGACGAAGCGCCGACCGAACTGCAGCGCAAGTTCAAGCCTTTGGGTGAGTACCTGGCCAAGCAACTGGGCATGGAGGTGAAGTTCGTACCCGTGGCGGACTACCCGGCGGTGGTCGAGTCGCTGGCCGCAGACCGCCTCGATCTGGCCTGGCTGGGGGGCTTCACGTTCGTTCAGGTGCACCTGAAGGACCCGACCGCCACGCCACTGGTACAGCGTGAGCAGGACGCACAGTTCACCTCCAAGTTCATCACCGCCAACCCCGACGTGAAGAGCCTGAGCGATCTGAAGGGCAAGTCGTTTGCCTTCGGTTCCATTTCGTCTACTTCGGGCAGCCTGATGCCGCGTTACTTCATGCTCAAGCAGGACAATATCAAGCCTGAAGAGTACTTCAGCCGCGTGGCCTATTCTGGCGCCCATGATGCCACCGTGGCCTGGGTGCAGGCTGGCAAGGTCGATGGTGGCGTGCTCAACGCCAGCGTGTGGCAAAAGCTGGTGGATGCCGGCAAGGTCGACACCACCAAGGTGAAGGTGTTCGCCACAACCCCAACCTACTTCGACTACAACTGGACCGTGCGCGGCAACATGGACCCGGCGTTGAAACAGAAAATCAAGAAAGCCTTCCTGGACCTCGACCCGAGCAACCCGGAGCATAAGGCGATCCTTGACCTGCAGGCCGCCAGCCGCTTCATCGAGACCAAGCCTGAGAACTACAAGGGCACCGAACAAGCTGCACGCGAGGCCGGCCTGCTCAAGTGACAGCTTCGAATGCGGCAATTCATCTGTACGGTGCCAGCCTGCGCCATGGCCAGGTACGCGCGCTTGATGCGGTGAGCCTGCGTATCGCGCAGGGCGAGCGTGTCGCCATCATCGGGCCGTCGGGGGCGGGCAAGTCCAGCTTGCTGCACCTGATGGCCACGGCCATCCAGCCCAGCAGTGGGCGCCTGGAGTTGCTTGGCGAGCAGCCTTGGGCACTGTCGGCAAGGGCACGCCAGCGACTGCGTGCGCGGGTTGGCCTGGTGCATCAGTCGCCGCCTTTGCCACCGCGTCAGCGGGTGGTGACTGCCGTACTGGCGGGTCGCCTGGGGCAGTGGGGGACGCTGCGCGGCTTGCTCAACCTGCTGTATCCCAGCGATGTGCCGGGGGCGCGCCAGGTGTTGGCCGAACTGGGCCTGGCCGACAAGCTGTTCGTGCAGTGTGGGCAGTTGTCCGGTGGCCAGTTGCAGCGGGTGGGCATTGCTCGGGCGTTGTACCAGCGTCCGCAGGTGCTGCTGACCGACGAACCGGTGTCGGCCATGGACCCGGTGTTGGCCGACCATAGCCTGGCCTTGCTCAATCGCCATGCGCAGGCCACTGGCGTGACGTTGGTGGCGAGCCTGCACGCCGTAGAGTTGGCGCTGGCGCATTTTCCGCGGGTGATTGGCATTCGGGAAGGGCAGGTTGTGTTTGACTGCCCGGCCGAAGCGGTCACCGAGCAACTGCTGGACGCGCTATACGCCAACGAACAACTGGCTCCGCCGCCAACCCAGGGGCCGACCCTGACCGTGCAGATTCCGCGATGCTGAAGGCCGACGCCCGCGACCCCGCGCTGCTGCCACGGTTGCTGCTGGCCCTGTTGGCGGTAGCAGTACTGTGGCCGGCTATCCAGACAAGCGAACTGAACCCCGGGGTGCTGTTGCAGGCGGATAACCGTCAGCAGATTGCCAGCTTCACCAGCGCCTTCTGGCCGCCGGCACATGATGCCGATTTTCTTGCACTGCTGTATGAAGCTACCTTGCAGACCCTGGCCGTGGCGACTGCCGGCATGGCGCTGGCGTTGTTGTTGGCGATCCCGGCTGGCTTGCTGGCCAGCCGTGCCTTGTCCTTGCGTGCTGCTTCACGCGGCGGGCGGGCCGGGCTCTGGTCGCGACTGTTGCGCCTGCCGGTGCGTGGGCTACTGATTTTCCTGCGTAGCGTGCCGGAAATCGTCTGGGCGTTGCTGTTCGTGCGCGCTGTGGGGCTGGGGCCGACGGCGGGCGTACTGGCTATCGCCATCACCTACAGTGGCATGCTCGGCAAGGTTTATGCCGAAATCTTCGAGTCGGTCGACCAGCGCCCGGCGCATGCCTTGTTGCAGGCGGGCAGTGGCCGGCTGGCGGCGTTTTTCTACGGCATCCTGCCCAATGCTGCCTCCGAAGTGGTGTCGTACACCGTGTACCGCTGGGAGTGCGCGGTGCGGGCTTCGGTGGTGATGGGCTTTGTCGGTGCTGGCGGGCTGGGTCAGCAGATCGACCTGTCGATGCGCATGTTTGCGGGTGCGCAAGTGGCGAGCATGCTGTTGACGTTCTTGTTGCTGGTGATCCTGGCCGACCTGCTCAGCCGCCTGCTGCGCTGGAGGCTGGCATGAACCGGGTGATCAACTGGGTGTTGCTGGGCGCCATCGTGGCAGCGGCGGTGGCCTCGTTCGCGTATCTGCAGCTGGACCTGCACGCACTGGTCGGCAATGGCGGGCTGGGGCAGATGGGCGAGTACGCCGGGCGCTTCCTGCAGCCGGATCTGTCTGCGGGGCACCTCAAGGCGGTGTGGCGCGGGGCGCTGGAAACCCTGGCCATGTCTGGCATGGGCACCTTGTTGGCAATGGTATTGGGGATGTTGCTGGCACTGCCGGCGGCGGGGCGCTTCGGTTGGCCGTTGCAAGGGGCCGCGCGTTTGCTGCTCAATGCCTTGCGTGCCATTCCTGAACTGGTGTGGGCAGCGCTGACTGTGCTGGCGGCTGGGCTGGGGCCGAATGCCGGTACCCTGGCTTTGGCGTTGCACACCGCTGGCGTGCTGGGGCGTTTGTTTGCCGAGGCGCTTGAGAACGCCCCGCCCGAGCCGGCGGCGGCGATCCGTTTGCAGGGGGGCAGCCAGGTGGCGGCGTTCTGCTTTGGTACCCTGCCCAACCTGTGGCCGCAGTTGCTGGCCTACAGCTTGTACCGCTGGGAGAACAACATCCGCATGGCCAGCGTGCTCGGCTTCGTCGGGGCGGGCGGGTTGGGGCAGATGCTGTACACCACCTTGAGCCTGTTCCAGGAGGCCCAGGCCAGCACGGTGATCATCGGTATGCTGGTGTTGGTGTTGCTGGTGGATGTGTCGAGTGATGTGTTGCGTCAGCGCTACGTGCGGGCCTGACGGAAAGCCCGGGCTGCAAAGCAGCCCCGACATCTCTCAGGCGTCTACAGCCTCGGCACACTGCGCCTCCCGCTGCATCGACTCCAGGTTGCGCTCGATCGTCTCGCATATGGTATCCATCTGGATCTGATGCTCGCTGAACCTGAACGGGCTCTGCAAGTCCGTGCCGATCCGCTCGATGGCCAGCAACATGAACCCTACCACCGTCGACGCCAGCGGCGTGAACCAGCCCAACGACTCCACAAGCCCCACCGGCACGATCAGGCAGAACAGGGTGATGAACAGCCGTGGGAAATACACATAGGGGTAGGGCAATGGCGTATTGGCAATCCGCTCCATGCCGCCCTGGGCGTTAGACAGGTCTACCAGCGTCGACTCCAGCCGCGCCAGACGAATGCTGTCCAGCCGCCCGGCCTGGTATTCCCGCGCCAGCAAGGCTGCCGAGCCGCCGAGAATGTCATTGGCGAAATTGTTCGAGCGGTTGCGCCGTTCGAACTCCGCCGGGGGGATGAAGGCCATCAGCTCCTCCGGGCAGCTTTCGCCTTTCAAGTGCGCCGCCAGGCAGTTCACATAGGCGATATGCCGGCGCAGCAGGGTGGCCTTGACCGGGTTCAGGCCGTCATCCGGGTCATCGATCAGCGTCAGCGTCTGCCGGGCGAAGCTGCGCGAACTGTTCACCAGCGCGCCCCACAGGGTGCGAGCCTCCCACCAGCGGCTGTAGGCGCTGCTGTTGCGAAAACTCACCAGCACCACCAGCGCTGAGCCCAGCAGGGTCAGCGGGATCAGTGGCAGGGTGAACTTGCTGTTCAAGAACAGCATGAAATCGATGGTGACCAGCACATCCCAGATCAGCAGCCAGAACAGCGACCAGCCGATATAGCCGATGGTCTTCACCACCAGGCGGTACTTGCGGGCGATGACGTCTTTCACGCGAGGGTACCTCGAAACGCGGGGGATGCAGGATGGGACGTCGAGGCTCGTCGAAGGTTCGAGGGTTGAATGTTGCAAGGGATTTTGTAGCTGAAACGAAGGGAAAAATCCGACCGGCCTATCAGGTGTGCCTGTATTCCTGATTCAGCTCGAAAACGACAGAGTGGTTCGCTTCAATCCTTGAATGGGTGTATCCATAAGGATACGATTGGGTGACCACTTGATGTTTCTCGTTGAACAGACGGAAAGCTTTGCCGCTTGGCTACTGCCACCCAAGCCGCCGACATCCAAAGCCAGAAAGCTGCTGAAGGAGATGAAATGAGCGAAAAATTGATCCCGTTTGATATGGCAGCCTTGTTGAGCAGCGATGAGGCAATCAGTGAATACCTTAGCCAAGTGCTATCAGATGGCGATACCGAGGAAATCATTCGAGCACTTGGCCATATCGCTCGTGCACGGGGCATGACACATATTGCTACGGAGAGTGGGCTGGGTAGAGAAAGCCTGTACAAGGCGCTGAGCCCTGGCGCGAAGCCTCGTTTTGACACTGTATTGAGGGTCATTCGTGCTCTGGGGGTGGACCTTCTCGTTCAGCCACATGCAATGACCCGCTGATCCAGTTCGGTTAAGTCAGTATTTGCTTCATCTGCACCAACGCTACCCGCGTGCCATCCCACGCCTGCCGCTCCTCGATGCCGAACGGCATGAAACCCAGTTGTGGATAAAGCAGCAGGCCGGCGGTGTTGTGATTGAAGCATGACACCCAGACCTCCCGGGCGCTGTACTGCTGGCGGGCGAGGTCGATCATGGCCGTTACCAGATAACGCGCTACACCAAGGCCGCGGGCGCCGGGGGCCACCACTACGTTGCCCAGGGCACATAGGCCGCCATTTTCGGCTTTGTAGAAATTGGCGAAGGCCAGGACAGCGCCGTCACCTTCCACTATCGTGGAGCCGCTGCGTTGGGCTATGGCGTCGCTCAGCTGGTTGGGGGTGAGGGGGTAGGTGGCTTTGGGGAACATGTAGAACAGTTCGTCCGGGCTCTGCGGGAAGCTGCAGATAACGGGGATGTCTTCTGGCCGGATGGGGCGGTGGGTCAGGTGCATGGCAGGTCCTTCTCGCGTTGGCTGGCAGGGCCTCTTCGCGGGTGAACCCGCCCCCACAGGTACTGCACAAGGCTCAAATCCTGTGCAGGCCCTGTAGCGGGTTTACCCGCGAAGAGGCCATCAGCCTCACATCATAGGCCGCTTTCCATCCAACACCGCGCCCCGATTCACGGTTTGGCGGCCACCGCCACGTAGCCTTTGACCGCAGCCGGTGCCTTGGGCTTGGCCTTGTGCGCCAGCAGGTACTGATAGCGTCGCCATTCCTTGTCGATTTCGCTGAACGACATGAACACGCTGATACGGTCCTTGCCGACCAGGTCCGGGCGCTTGCCCGCATTGATCTCGTCGGTAGGAATGATGGCCACGTTGATGCCCACCACCTTGCCGTCATCGGCAAACACAGGCCCACCCGACATGCCTTTGGTGATCGGGCCGTCATGCACCGAGTAGAAAACACTGCCAGGCGTACCTTCAAGCCGTACCAGCGACGACAGGGCATGGCCCTTGCCCTGCATCGGCATCATGAAACTGTTGAAGCCCACCGCCGTCACGGCTTCCCCAGGCACGTACTGGCGCCAGTGCGGCACGCTGCTGGCTTTGTGCTTGAAGAACACTACGTCACCGAGGCCCTCGTGGACCACGTTGCGCAGGAAGGGGGTGTGTTTGGCGGTTACAGCGTAATCCTCGTTCCACTGGATGGCGCTGGCCATCAGCAACATCGGCAGAGGGGCACCAGAAGTGACCACGAAAGCCTGACTGTAGACGGGATCTGAAACGTACGACGTTGGCACTCCATTGCACCCACTGAGCAGCATCATTGCCGCCATGCAGGGCGCGATTGTTTTCATGGGACACACATTGCGTGGAGAAAGGGGAGCGCCACTATGGCGAAGTGCCATTACGCTAACAATACTTTCGGAATATATCTGACGAATGACAGCTTAAGTGCTAGCGCAAGGGGCGGCCAATAGAATGCAGGTATGGGGGGAGGCGCGGGAGTCAGGGGGGCGGCGTCAACGACGTGCGTGAATCGCAGGCACAAAAAAACCGACCGTAAGGTCGGTTTTTTCCGGATTTGGTGCCCCGAGGGAGACTCGAACTCCCACTCCTTTCGAAAACGGATTTTGAATCCGCCGCGTCTACCAATTCCGCCATCAGGGCGTGGCGCGCAGTATAAAGAGGTGCCGCTGGTCGGTCAATCGGCTTTCATGGTCAATTTTCACACATTGGGCTAAACTTCCCGGCCCTGCCGAACCGAACATCATCATGCGCGTCGCCGATTTTTCCTTCGAACTCCCTGATTCCCTGATCGCCCGCCACCCGTTGGCCGAGCGCCATGGCAGCCGTCTGCTGGTGCTCGATGGGCCTACCGGCGCGCTGGCGCACCGGCAATTCCCCGACTTGCTCGACTATCTGCGCCCCGGCGACTTGATGGTGTTCAACAACACCCGAGTGATCCCGGCGCGGTTGTTCGGCCAGAAAGCCTCCGGCGGCAAGCTGGAGGTACTGGTCGAACGCGTGCTCGACAGCCACCGGGTGCTGGCCCATGTGCGCGCCAGCAAGGCGCCCAAGGTAGGCGCGGTCATCCTCATCGATGGCGGTGGCGAGGCCGAAATGGTCGCGCGCCATGACACGCTGTTCGAACTTCGCTTCACCGAAGAGGTGCTGCCGTTGCTCGACCGTGTCGGCCACATGCCGCTGCCGCCCTATATCGACCGCCCGGACGAGGGCGCCGACCGTGAGCGCTACCAGACTGTGTACGCCCAGCGCGCCGGCGCGGTTGCCGCGCCTACCGCAGGCCTGCACTTCGACGAGGCGCTGCTGGAAAAGATCGCCGCCAAGGGCGTCGAGCGCGCCTTCGTCACCCTGCATGTGGGCGCCGGCACCTTCCAGCCGGTGCGGGTCGACAAGATCGAAGACCACCACATGCATAAAGAGTGGCTCGAAGTGGGCCAGGATGTGGTCGATGCCATCGAGGCCTGCCGGGCCCGTGGTGGTCGGGTGATCGCGGTTGGCACCACCAGTGTGCGTTCGCTGGAAAGCGCCGCGCGTGATGGCGTGCTCAAGGCCTTCAGTGGCGACACCGACATCTTCATCTACCCGGGCCGGCCGTTCCATGTGGTCGACGCCCTGGTCACCAACTTCCATCTGCCGGAGTCCACGCTGCTGATGCTGGTCTCGGCTTTCGCCGGCTACCCCGAGACCATGGCTGCCTACGCAGCGGCGGTCGAGCACGGGTACCGCTTCTTCAGTTACGGTGATGCCATGTTCATCACCCGCAATCCGGCGCCACGCGGGCCCGAGGATCAAGCATGAGTCGCACCTGTCGAATGTCCTTCGAACTGCTGGCCACCGACGGCAAGGCCCGTCGGGGTCGCATCACCTTCCCACGCGGCACCGTGGAAACTCCGGCATTCATGCCGGTGGGGACCTATGGCACGGTCAAGGGCATGCTGCCACGCGACATCGAGGCCATCGGCGCCGAGATGATCCTCGGCAACACCTTCCACCTGTGGCTGCGTCCGGGCACCGAGGTGATCAAGAAGCACAACGGCCTGCACGATTTCATGCAGTGGAAAGGCCCGATCCTCACCGACTCCGGTGGTTTCCAGGTATTCAGCCTGGGCGCCATGCGCAAGATCAAGGAAGAGGGCGTGACCTTCGCTTCGCCGGTCGATGGTTCCAAGGTGTTCATGGGCCCGGAAGAGTCGATGCAGGTTCAGCGTGACCTGGGCTCGGACGTGGTAATGATCTTCGACGAGTGCACCCCGTACCCGGCCGAGCACGATGTGGCACGCACTTCCATGGAGTTGTCGCTGCGCTGGGCCCAGCGCTCGAAGAACGCCCATGCCGACAACACCGCAGCGCTGTTCGGCATTGTTCAGGGTGGCATGTACCAGGACCTGCGCATGCGCTCGCTGGAAGGCCTGGAAAACATCGGTTTCGACGGCCTGGCCATTGGCGGCCTGTCGGTGGGCGAGCCCAAGCACGAAATGATCAAGGTGCTGGATTACCTGCCGGACCAGATGCCTGCTGACAAACCTCGTTACCTTATGGGGGTAGGCAAACCGGAAGATCTCGTTGAGGGTGTGCGCCGCGGCGTCGACATGTTCGACTGCGTGATGCCGACGCGTAACGCGCGCAACGGTCATCTGTTCGTTGATACAGGGGTGATCAAGATCCGCAATGCGTTCCATCGTCACGATGAATCGCCGCTGGATCCGACCTGTGACTGCTATACCTGCACCAACTTCTCGCGCGCCTATCTCCATCATCTGGACAAATGCGGCGAAATGCTGAGCAGCATGCTGAATACCATCCACAACTTGCGCCATTATCAGCGCTTGATGGCCGGTTTACGCGAGGCTATTCAACAGGGTAAATTGGCCGCCTTTGTCGACGCCTTCTACGCCAAGCGCGGGCTTCCTGTACCGCCCTTGGACTGACTGTCCGCATCCATTATTAGAAAATTACATTAGGAGTGCCCAATGAGCTTCTTCATCCCCGCCGCATACGCGGACGCTGCAGCACCTGCCGCTGGCCCAGCCGGTACCGGCTTCGAGTGGATTTTCCTGGTCGGTTTCCTGGTCATCTTCTACCTGATGATCTGGCGCCCGCAGGCCAAGCGCGCGAAAGAGCAGAAGAACCTGCTGAGCAACCTGCAGAAAGGTGACGAAGTTGTCACCAACGGCGGCATCGCCGGCAAGATCGTCAAGGTTTCCGATGACTTCGTGGTGCTGGAAGTGTCCGACACCGTCGAACTGAAGTTCCAGAAGGGTGCCATTGCTGCGACCCTGCCAAAAGGTACGCTCAAGGCTATCTGAGTTACCGGTTTTATTTTCCAGTCGGGGCGCGCAAAGCGCCCCGCGTCTTGAACGGGCGGCGTGATGCTGAACAAATATCCTCTGTGGAAATATGCACTGATCGTGCTGGTACTGGTGGTCGGTTTCATTTATTCCGCTCCCAACCTCTACCCGGATGACCCGGCGGTACAGATCAGCGGTGCCAGCTCGGCGCTGCAGGTGAATCAGGCCGACCTCGATCGCGTCAGTAAGGCGCTGGTCGATGCCAAGATCGCTGTCAAGGGCGCAAGCCTGGGTGAAAAGGGCAGCGGGCTGATCCGCCTGACCAATCAGGAAGACCAGCTGCCAGCCAAGGATGTCGTGCGCAAGGCACTGGGCGATGATTACGTCGTGGCCCTGAACCTGGCCCAGACTACCCCGCAATGGCTGCGCAACCTGGGCGCAAGCCCGATGAAACTGGGCCTGGACCTGTCTGGTGGTGTGCACTTCCTGCTGGAAGTGGACATGGACAAGGCCATGACTGCCCGCATGAAAGTCTACGAAGGCGAGGTCAAGACCTTGCTGCGCAAAGAGCGCGTCCGCTACCGCAGCCTGCCTCAGCAGGATGGCGGCATCATGCTGGGCTTCGCTGACGATGCCACCCGCGAACAGGCACGTGCCCTGATCCGCAAGAATTTCAATGATTTCGACCTGACCACCACCGAGCGCAACGAGCTTGCGGTGCTGCGTCTGGCGCTGACCCAGGCGAAAGTCGCCGAGATCCGCGAATACTCGATCAAGCAGAACCTCACCACCGTACGCAACCGCGTGAACGAGCTGGGTGTGGCAGAGCCTCTGGTACAGCGCCAGGGCGCCAACCGTATCGTGGTCGAGCTGCCTGGCGTGCAGGACACTGCCGAAGCCAAGCGTATCCTCGGTAAAACGGCCAACCTGGAGTTCCGCTTCGGTGCCGAACCGGGTGCATCCAAGGCCACTACCGAGGTGTTCGAGTTCCGTGAGGGCGGCCGCTCCGCCGCAGTCGAGCGGGGCCTGATCATCACGGGTGACCAGGTTACCGACGCCCAGGCCAGCTTCGACGAGCATGGCCGCCCGCAGGTGAACATTCGCCTGGATGGCCACGGTGGCGAGCTGATGAGCCGTGCTACCCGTAGCAACGTCGGCCGTAGCATGGCGGTGATCTTCATCGAGCAGAAGCCGGTTACCCGCTACGTCAAGCAAACCGTCGGCGGCGTCGAGAAGGACGTTGCCGTGCAAAGCTTCGTCGAAGAGAAAAAAATCATCAGCCTGGCGACCATCCAGTCGCCGCTTGGTAGCCAGTTCCGCATCACCGGCTTGAATGGCCAGGGCGAATCGTCCGAGCTGGCCCTGCTGCTGCGTGCCGGTGGCCTGGCCGCGCCGATGTACTTCGCTGAAGAACGTACCATTGGCCCAAGCCTGGGTGCTGACAACATCACCAAGGGTATCGATGCGTCGCTGTGGGGCATGCTGTTCGTCTCGCTGTTCATCATCGCCATCTACCGCGCCTTCGGTGTGCTGGCCACCATCGCCCTGGCGGGCAACATGGTGCTGCTGCTGGCGTTGATGTCGCTGCTGGGGGCGACCCTGACCCTGCCGGGTATTGCCGGCATCGTGTTGACCATGGGTATGGCGGTGGACGCCAACGTGCTGATCTTCTCGCGTATTCGCGAAGAGATCGCGGCTGGCATGTCGGTGCAGCGCGCCATCCACGAAGGCTTCAATCGCGCCTACTCGGCAATCGTCGACGCCAACCTGACCACCCTGTTGGTCGGCGGCATCCTGTTTGCCATGGGTACCGGCCCGGTCAAAGGCTTTGCGGTCACCATGTCCCTCGGGATTTTCACCTCGATGTTCACCGCCGTCATGGTGACCCGTGCATTGGTCAACCTGACCTGTGGCGGGCGTGACATCAAGAAGCTGTGGGTTTGAGGGAGCTGCGATGAAAACCATCAATTTCATGGGCGTGCGCAATGTCGCGTTCGCCGTCACCGTGCTCCTCACCGTGTTGGCGCTGTTCAGCTGGTGGCAAAAGGGCCTGAACTTCGGGCTGGACTTCACCGGGGGTACGCTGATCGAGCTGACCTACGAGCGCCCGGCCGACGTCAAGGCTGTGCGTGCCGAGTTGGTCGAATCCGGCTTCAACGAGGCCGTGGTGCAGAGCTTCGGTGCTACCACTGACCTGCTTGTGCGCATGCCTGGCGACGATCCCATGCTGGGTAACAAGGTAGCTGAAGCCCTGCAGAAGGCTGGAGGTGACAACCCGGCGAAGGTCAAGCGTGTCGAGTTCGTCGGTCCTCAGGTGGGTGAAGAGCTGCGTGACCAGGGTGGCATAGGCATGTTGCTGGCCTTGGGCGGCATCCTCATCTACCTGGCGTTCCGTTTCCAGTGGAAGTTCGCCGTGGGGGCGATCGTTTCGCTGATCCACGACGTGGTGGTAACGCTGGGTATCCTGTCGTTCTTCCAGATCACCTTCGACCTGACGGTGCTGGCGGCGGTGCTGGCGATCATCGGTTACTCGCTGAACGACACCATCGTTGTGTTCGACCGGGTACGTGAAAACTTCCGCGTCATGCGCAAGGCCTCGTTGATCGAGAACATCAACGTTTCCACCACCCAGACCCTGCTGCGTACCGTCGCCACTTCGGTTTCGACCTTGCTGGCCATTGCCGCGCTGCTGTTCTTCGGGGGTGACAACCTGTTCGGTTTCTCGTTGGCCCTGTTCATTGGTGTCATGGCTGGTACCTACTCGTCGATCTATATCGCCAACGTGGTACTGATCTGGCTGAACCTGAGCAGCGAGGATCTCATTCCGCCGGTCAAGGCCGAAGGTGTGGACGAACGTCCGTAGGTTTTTCCTGCGCCGTTTGGCGATGAAAAGGCGCGAGTGTTGAACTCGCGCCTTTTTTTTTGCTCCAAGGCTGGGAGAAGCGCGGGTTCACACCCGCTGGTACGATCAGGAGGTTCACGTGAATAAATCAATGCTGGTGGGTGCGGTGCTGGGTGCTGTCGGTGTAACTGCCGGAGGTGCTGTGGCGACCTACAGCTTGGTGAACAAAGGCCCCGAAGTCGCCCAGGTGACTGACGTGCAGCCGATCAAGCAGCAGGTGAAAACCCCGCGTGAAGTTTGCAAGGACGTGACTGTGACGCGCCAGGCGCCGGTCAAGGATCAACACCAGATTGCCGGTACCGTGGTCGGTGCGTTGGCAGGTGGTCTGTTGGGTAACCAGATTGGTGGCGGTACCGGCAAGAAGATTGCCACGGTGGCCGGTGCGGTCGGTGGTGGTTATGCGGGTAACAAGGTGCAGGAAGGCATGCAGGAGCGTGATACCTACACAACCACGCAAACCCGCTGCAACACGGTCAACGACATCAGTGAGAAGGTGGTGGGCTACAACGTGACCTATTCCATCGGTGATCAGGTAGGCAAGGTGAAGATGGATCGCGAGCCGGGATCGACCATTCCGCTGGACAAGAATGGCAAGCTGATTCTGAGCGAAGCGGGTCAGTGATTTGCGGTGTCTGTGCCGGCCTCTTCGCGGGTAAACCCGATCCTACAGGGGCAATGCGATCCATGTAGGAGCGGGTTTACCCGCGAAGAGGTCGGTACAGGCCACGCAAAACCACCAGGCACAAAAAAGCACCTCAAGAGGTGCTTTTTGTTTGCCGGCAATCTGCGCTTAGCGCTTCATGCTTTCTGGCAGGTGCGGCTGGATGGCAGTCAGTACCGCCTTGAAGCACTTGATGTTGCCTGCAACGATGTGGCCTTTGTCGAGGAAGTCGTGGCCACCGTTGAAGTCGCTCACCAAGCCACCGGCTTCCTGGATCAGCAGTACGCCCGCTGCCATGTCCCATTCGGATAGGCCCGACTCCCAGAAGGCGTCGAAGCGGCCAGCAGCCACGTAGGCCAGGTCCAGGCTGGCGGAGCCGGCGCGGCGGATGCCGGCGGTCTGGCCGGTCAAGGCGCGGAACATGCCCAGGTAGTTGTCCATGTCCGCCATCTGGCCGTCACGGAACGGGAAGCCGGTGCCCAGCAGGGCGCCTTCCAGGCTTGTGCGCGAGCTGACGCGCAGGCGGCGGCCATTGAGTTGGGCGCCACGGCCACGGCTGGCGGTGAATTCTTCCTGGCGAACCGGGTCGACGATCACGGCGTGCTCAAGGCGGCCGCGGTATTTGCAGGCGATGCTGACGGCGAAGTGCGGGATACCGCGCAGGAAGTTGGTGGTGCCGTCCAGCGGATCGATGATCCACAGGTAATCTTTGCCTTCTTCGCCGCTACCCGCGTGCAGGCCGGTTTCCTCGCCCTGGATGGAGTGGTTCGGGTAGGCCTTGCGCAGTGCGTTGACGATGCTCTGCTCGGCGGCGCGATCGACTTCGGAAACGTAGTCCTTGGCCTCTTTCTCATCGACCTTGATGCTATCCAGGCGTTCGATGGAGCGGAAAATCAGTTCACTGGCGCTGCGAGCGGCGCGCAGGGCGATATTCAGCATAGGCTGCATGGGCGGGTCACCTGGAGATGTTAAAGAAGAAAGCCGATCATTCTAGCAGAAAACTTTGGCGGCAGAAGTGTCACATTTGCTTTCATGGCGTTACGTCTGTCGGTTCTGTAAGATCGAAGGCCCTGATTCCTGCATCTGTGAGCACAACACCTTGCTGCAAAATATTCGTGTTGTTCTGGTCAATACCAGCCACCCCGGCAACATCGGCGGCGCTGCACGTGCCATGAAAAACATGGGCTTGTCGCGTCTGGTGCTGGTGCAGCCGAAAGAATTCCCCGCCGTGGATGCCAGTGCCCGTGCTTCGGGCGCCGACGATGTGCTGGATAACGCCCAGGTGGTCGACAGTCTCGAACAGGCGCTGGTCGGCTGTAACCTGGTGATGGGCACCAGCGCCCGCGAGCGCAGCATTCCCTGGCCGTTGATCGGCCCGCGTGAATGCGGTGCCAAGGCGGTGGAGCATGCCAATGGCGGCGAGGAAATCGCCCTGGTGTTCGGGCGCGAGCACGCCGGCCTGACCAACGAAGAACTGCAGCGATGTCATTTCCACGTGCACATTCCCTCCAACCCCGACTTCAGCTCGCTGAACCTGGCGGCTGCCGTGCAGGTGCTCTCCTACGAGGTGCGCATGGCCTGGCTGGCTGCCGGTGAAGCACCGGGCAAAGTCGAGAAGGTTGACGCCGCTGAGCTGGCGACCATGGATGAAATGGAGCAGTTCTACGACCACCTGGAGAAAACCCTGGTGGGCATCGGCTTCCTCGACCCCGAAAAGCCCAAGCACCTGATGCCGCGCCTGCGCCGGCTGTATGGGCGGGTGGCGGTCGAGCGTTCGGAAATGAGCATTTTGCGCGGCATCCTCACCGAGACCCAGAAGGTGGTCCGGGGCGAGCCGCATAAACGGAAGGACTGACAGATGTTCGAACGCCTGCGTGAAGATATTCAAAGCGTATTCCACCGTGACCCGGCTGCACGCAATGCCTTCGAGGTGCTCACCTGCTACCCCGGCATGCATGCCATCTGGCTGCACCGCCTGGGCAATGCGCTGTGGAGGCGTGATTTCAAATGGCTGGCCCGGCTGGTGTCGAACTTCGGTCGCTGGCTGACCGGTATCGAAATCCACCCTGGCGCCACCATTGGCCGGCGCTTTTTCATCGACCACGGTATGGGTATCGTCATTGGCGAAACCGCCGAGATCGGCGATGACGTCACCCTGTACCAGGGGGTGACGCTCGGTGGCACCAGCTGGAACAAGGGCAAGCGCCACCCCACCTTGGAAAACGGCGTGGTGGTAGGGGCGGGTGCCAAGGTGCTGGGGCCTTTCACCGTCGGCGCCGGGGCCAAGATCGGTTCCAATGCGGTGGTCACCAAGGCGGTGCCGGCCGGGGCTACGGCGGTAGGCATTCCGGGGCGGATCATCGTCAAGAGCGAGGACACCGAAGTCGAAGCCAAGCGTAAGGCAATGGCCGAGAAGATCGGCTTCGACGCCTATGGTGTCAGTGGCGACATGCCCGACCCGGTGGCGCGGGCCATCGGCCAGATGCTCGATCACCTGCAGGCCGTCGACGAACGGTTGGAGGGTATGTGTGGCGCGCTGACCAAGATGGGCAGTGACTATTGTGCCAAGGAACTGCCGGCCTTGCCGGAGGACGACTTCAGCGAGGCTGCCCAAGTGGCCCAGCGCGACACTCAGCCGCATTGATCGCGCCGCACTGAAGTCATGGTGGCATGCGGGGCGTGTGCTCACGCCCCTCGTCTGCTACAATCGCGCCCGCCTCCCTGATGCAATCCCGACTAAAGCAGTAGGTCTAATAGTTGACTTAAATGCTCGGGAATCGCATACTCGCACACATCCTGAAACTCCCGTGGTACCCAATAGCCATGCGACTGACTACCAAAGGCCGATACGCCGTGACCGCCATGCTCGACCTGGCGTTGCACGCGAAGCATGGGCCGGTGTCTTTGGCCGATATTTCCGAGCGCCAGGGCATTTCCCTCTCTTATCTGGAGCAGCTGTTCGCCAAGCTGCGCCGCAGCAGCCTGGTTTCCAGTGTGCGCGGTCCAGGCGGTGGCTACCAGCTGTCGCGGGGCATGGAAACCATCCAGGTGGCCCAGGTTATCGACGCGGTCAACGAATCGGTCGACGCCACCCGCTGCCAGGGGCTCGGTGACTGCCATGCCGGTGATACCTGCCTGACCCACCACCTGTGGTGCGACCTCAGCCAGCAGATCCATGAATTCCTCAGCGGCATAAGCCTGGCCGACCTCGTCAAGCGCCGTGATGTGCAGGAAGTCGCCCAGCGCCAGGACCTGCGCCGTGTCGCAGGACGAACCGCCCAGCTGGACAAGATTGAGACGTCTGCCGTCGATTGACCCCCTGGGACGACGAGCGACGCCACCGCCTGATAGGAGAGACAAATGAAGTTGCCGATCTACCTTGATTATTCTGCGACCACTCCGGTCGACCCACGCGTGGCCCAGAAGATGGCCGACTGCCTGCTGGTCGACGGGAACTTCGGTAACCCGGCCTCGCGCTCCCACGTCTTTGGCTGGAAGGCCGAGGAAGCGGTGGAGAACGGTCGTCGTCAGGTTGCCGAGCTGATCAACGCCGATCCGCGCGAAATCGTCTGGACCAGCGGTGCCACCGAGTCCGACAACCTCGCGCTCAAAGGTGTCGCGCACTTCTATCAGACCAAGGGCAAGCACATCATTACCTCCAAGATCGAGCACAAGGCGGTCCTGGATACCGCTCGCCAGCTGGAACGCGAAGGTTTTGAAGTCACTTACCTGGAGCCAGGCGAAGACGGCATCGTCACCCCGGCCATGGTAGAAGCGGTGCTGCGCGACGACACCATCCTGGTCTCGCTGATGCATGTGAACAACGAAGTCGGCTCGATCAACGACATCGCCGCCATCGGTGAACTGACCCGTTCGCGCGGTGTACTGTTCCATGTCGACGCGGCCCAGTCGGCCGGCAAGGTCGAAATCGACCTGCAAAAGCTGAAAGTCGACCTGATGTCGTTCTCGGCGCACAAGGTCTATGGCCCGAAAGGCATCGGCGCGCTGTACGTCAGCCGCAAGCCGCGTGTACGTCTTGAAGCCATCATTCACGGCGGCGGTCATGAGCGCGGCATGCGTTCGGGCACCCTGCCGACTCACCAGATCGTCGGCATGGGCGAAGCCTTCGCCATTGCCAAGCAGGAAATGGTTGCAGAAAACGCACGCATCAAGGCCCTGAGCGACCGCTTCTTCAAGCAGGTCTCAAACCTTGAAGAGCTGTACGTCAATGGCAGCCAGACTGCGCGTGTACCGCACAACCTGAACCTGAGCTTCAACTACGTCGAAGGCGAATCGCTGCTGATGTCGCTGAAAGACATCGCCGTATCGTCCGGTTCGGCCTGTACCTCCGCGTCGCTCGAGCCGTCCTACGTACTGCGTGCTCTGGGCCGCAACGACGAGCTGGCGCACAGCTCGATCCGCTTCTCCTTCGGCCGTTTCACCACCGAAGAAGAAGTCGACTACGCCGCGCAGAAAGTCTGCGAGGCCGTCAATAAACTGCGTGAGCTGTCGCCGCTGTGGGATATGTACAAAGACGGCGTTGACATCTCCAAGATCGAGTGGGCCGCCCACTAAGCAGTCGCCGGCAAGAGCGGCTCCCTGATGAGGAAGGAATTGCACCATGGCATACAGTGAAAAGGTCATCGACCACTACGAAAACCCGCGCAACGTCGGCAAGATGAATGCCGAGGACCCGGATGTCGGCACCGGCATGGTCGGCGCCCCGGCCTGCGGTGACGTGATGCGTCTGCAGATCAAGGTCAACGAGCAGGGCGTTATCGAAGACGCCAAGTTCAAGACCTACGGCTGCGGTTCGGCCATCGCGTCCAGCTCCCTCGCCACCGAGTGGATGAAGGGCAAGACCCTGGACGAGGCCGAAACCATCAAGAATACCCAACTGGCCGAAGAGCTGGCGTTGCCGCCGGTCAAGATTCACTGCTCGGTACTCGCCGAAGATGCCATCAAGGCAGCCGTACGCGACTACAAGCAGAAGAAAGGCTTGATCTAAGTCGCCTGTTGCAAGGTAAGGAGTTCTGATGGCTATCAGCATGACAGAAGCCGCCGCCAACCACATTCGCCGCTCCCTCGACGGGCGCGGCAAAGGTGAGGGCATTCGCCTGGGCGTGCGCACCACCGGTTGCTCGGGTCTGGCCTACGTGCTGGAATTCGTCGACGAACTGGCGGACGAAGACCAGGTGTTCGAAAACCATGGCGTCAAGGTGATCATCGATCCCAAGAGCCTGGTCTACCTCGATGGCACCGAACTGGATTTCGTCAAGGAAGGGTTGAACGAAGGCTTCAAGTTCAACAACCCCAACGTGCGCGGTGAGTGTGGCTGCGGCGAAAGCTTCAACGTTTGAGGCTGGCTGTGGGTACTCCTTGTCATTACGCATTGTTTGACCTCCAGCCAAGCTTCCGTCTGGATCTCGACAAGCTGGCCACTCGCTATCGCGAGCTGGCCCGCGAAGTCCATCCTGATCGCTTTGCCGACGCCTCCGAGCGTGAGCAGCGTATTGCGCTGGAAAAATCCGCGGCCCTCAACGACGCTTACCAGACGCTGCGCAGTGCGCCGCGTCGCGCGCGCTACCTGCTGGCCATCAGCGGCCACGAAGTGCCCCAGGAGGTCACGGTCCACGACCCTGACTTCCTGCTGCAGCAGATGCAGTGGCGTGAAGAGCTCGAAGAACTGCAGGATGAAGCCGACCTTGACGGTGTCGGCGTGTTCAAGAAGCGCCTGAAGGCCGCCCAGGACACGCTGAATGAGGACTTTGCCGGCTGCTGGGATGCCCCGGGCGAGCGCGACAAGGCTGAACGCCTGATGCGCCGCATGCAGTTCCTCGACAAGCTCGCCCAAGAAGTGCGCCAACTGGAAGAGCGCCTCGACGATTAACCCCGGTGCTGCCCGTGATGGCACCTAAGGTATTCAGATAAGCATGGCCCTACTGCAGATTGCCGAACCCGGTCAAAGCCCTCAGCCGCACCAGCGCCGCCTGGCGGTTGGAATCGACCTGGGTACCACCAACTCAATGGTCGCTGCACTGCGCAGCGGCCGTAGCGAGCCCCTGCCCGACGCGCAGGGTAACGTCATTCTGCCGTCCGCGGTGCGCTACCTCGAAGGGCGCAACGAAGTGGGGCAGGCCGCGCGTGATGCTGCCTCCAGCGACCCGTTGAACACCGTGCTGTCGGTCAAGCGCCTGATGGGGCGCGGCCTGGCCGACGTCAAGCAGCTGGGCGAGCAACTGCCATACCGCTTTGTGGGTGGTGAATCGCACATGCCGTTCATCGACACCGTGCAGGGGCCGAAAAGCCCTGTGGAAGTGTCTGCCGACATCCTGAAGGTGTTGCGCGAACGGGCCGAAGCCACCTTGGGTGGCGAGCTGGTAGGCGCGGTGATCACCGTGCCTGCCTATTTCGATGACGCCCAACGTCAGGCTACCAAAGACGCAGCGCGTCTGGCCGGCCTGAACGTGCTGCGCCTGCTCAACGAACCGACTGCGGCCGCCGTAGCCTACGGCCTGGACCAGAACGCCGAAGGCGTGGTGGCCATCTATGATCTGGGCGGCGGTACTTTCGATATTTCCATCCTGCGCCTGACCGCTGGCGTATTCGAAGTGCTGGCCACCGGCGGTGATACCGCCTTGGGTGGTGACGACTTCGACCATGCTATTGCCGGCTGGATCATCGAGCAGGCTGGCCTGTCGTCCGATCTGGACCCGGCTACCCAGCGCGCGCTGCTGCAAACCGCCTGCGCCGCCAAGGAAGCCCTGACCGACGCTGACGTGGTCAGTGTCAGCCACGGTGCCTGGCACGGCGAGCTGACCCGTAATGCCTTCGAAGCCATGATCGAGCCACTGGTTGCCCGCAGCCTGAAGGCCTGCCGCCGCGCCGTGCGCGACAGTGGCGTTGAACTGGAAGAAGTCAGCGCCGTGGTCATGGTCGGTGGTTCGACCCGCGTGCCGCGTGTGCGTGAGGCCGTGGGCGCGCTGTTCGGGCGCACCCCGCTGACCTCGATCGACCCAGACCAGGTGGTGGCGATTGGTGCCGCCATCCAGGCCGACACCCTGGCCGGCAACCGCCGCGAAGGTGGCGAGCTGCTGCTGCTCGATGTCATCCCGCTGTCGCTTGGTCTTGAGACCATGGGCGGGCTGATGGAGAAGGTGATCCCGCGTAACACCACCATTCCGGTGGCCCGCGCTCAGGAGTTCACCACGTACAAAGATGGCCAGTCGGCCATGATGATCCACGTACTGCAGGGCGAGCGCGAGCTGATCAGTGACTGCCGTTCGCTGGCCCGCTTCGAGCTGCGCGGCATCCCGGCCATGGTTGCCGGTGCTGCAAAAATCCGCGTCACCTTCCAGGTGGATGCCGATGGCCTGCTCAGCGTCGCTGCCCGCGAGCTGGGTTCGGGCGTGGAAGCCAGCATTCAGGTCAAGCCGTCCTACGGCCTGACCGACGGCGAAATCGCCCGCATGCTCAAGGACTCCTTCGAACACGCCGGTTCCGACAAGCATGCCCGCCAGCTGCGAGAGCATCAGGTAGATGGCGAGCGGCTGCTCGAGGCGGTACAGGGCGCCCTGGACGCCGACGGCGATCGCCTGCTCAGCAGTGACGAGCGCGACGCCATCGAATTCCAGATGCAAGAACTACGTGATTTGCTGGCCGGCACCGATGGCGCAGCCATCGAGCAACAGACCAAGCGTCTGTCGCAGGTGACCGATGCATTTGCCGCCCGTCGCCTTGATTCGACGGTCAAAGCCGCACTGGCCGGGCGCAACCTGAATGAGATCGAGGAGTAATCGATGCCGCTGGTGACATTCCTGCCGCATGAGAAGTTCTGCCCCGAGGGGCTGACCGTGGAGGTCAAGCCCGGGACCAACATCCTGGAGCTGGCCCACGACCATCACATCGAGATGGAAAGCGCCTGCGGCGGCGTCAAGGCCTGTACCACTTGCCACTGCATCGTGCGCAAGGGCTTCGATTCGCTCGAAGAGGCTGACGAGCTGGAAGAGGACATGCTGGACAAAGCCTGGGGCCTGGAAGCGCAATCGCGCCTGGGTTGCCAGGTTTTCGTCGCTGACGAAGACCTGACCATCGAGATCCCCAAGTATTCGCTCAACCATGCTGCCGAAGCACCGCACTGAGGGCCTGTACATGAGTCTGAAATGGGTTGATGTACTTGAGATCGCAATCCAGCTTGCAGAAAGCAAGCCTGAGGTCGATCCTCGTTATGTGAATTTCGTGGACCTGCACCGCTGGGTGCTGGCATTGCCAGAGTTCAGCGACGATCCGTCACGCGGCGGTGAGAAAGTGCTCGAGGCAATCCAGGCCGCCTGGATCGACGAAGCCGACTAAGCGTCACTTGCAGGTTAGGCAATCCCCCGGAACCCGCGTATAATTCGCGGGTTTAATTTTTCGTAACACTCATATTCTGGAGTTTTCCATGGCTGTTCAACGTACTTTCTCCATCATCAAGCCTGACGCTGTTGCCAAAAACGTCATCGGCAAGATCACCACTCGCTTCGAAGAAGCCGGCCTGAAAATCGTTGCCTCGAAAATGAAGCAACTGTCCAAAGCCGAAGCCGAAGGCTTCTACGCTGAGCACAGCGAGCGCGGCTTCTTCGGTGACCTGGTTGCCTTCATGACTTCCGGTCCGGTCGTTGTCCAGGTTCTGGAAGGCGAGAACGCCATTGCCAAGAACCGTGAGCTGATGGGTGCTACCAACCCTAAAGAAGCTGCTGCCGGCACCATCCGCGCTGACTTCGCCGAGTCGATCGACGCCAACGCCGTTCACGGTTCGGACTCCGAAGCTGCTGCTGCTCGCGAAATCGCTTACTTCTTCGCTGCTACCGAGGTAACCACTCGCTAAGCGAAAGCTTACGGGTGAGGGTGAATCCATGACGACATCTACTGGCAAAATCAACCTGTTGGGTCTGACCCAGCCGGAAATGGAACAATTCTTCGACTCTATTGGGGAGAAGCGCTTCCGTGCCGGCCAGGTGATGAAATGGATTCACCATTTTGGCGTGTCCGACTTTGCGGCCATGACCAACGTAGGCAAGGTCTTGCGCGAAAAGCTCGAGGCCGTTGCCGAAATTCGCCCACCGGAAGTGGTCAGTGAAGACATTTCCGCCGACGGCACCCGTAAATGGGTGATCCGCGTTGCCTCCGGCAGCTGCGTCGAGACCGTCTATATTCCAACCGACGACCGCGGCACCCTGTGCGTATCGTCGCAAGCCGGCTGTGCCTTGGACTGCAGCTTCTGCTCCACCGGCAAGCAAGGCTTCAACAGCAACCTCACTGCCGCCGAAGTGATCGGCCAGGTGTGGCTTGCCAACAAATCCTTCGGGACCGTTCCTGCCAAAGTCGACCGCGCGATTACCAACGTGGTCATGATGGGCATGGGCGAGCCCTTGCTGAACTTCGACAACGTCATTGCCGCCATGAAAATCATGATGGATGACCTTGGCTATGGCATTTCCAAGCGCCGTGTCACCTTGTCCACCTCGGGCGTGGTGCCGATGATCGACGAGCTGGCCAAGCACATCGACGTGTCGCTGGCCCTGTCGCTGCATGCGCCGAACGACGAACTGCGCAACAAGCTGGTACCGATCAACAAGAAGTACCCGCTGAAAGTGCTGCTGGAATCGTGCATGGGCTACATGTCCACCCTGGGTGGCAAGCGCGTGCTCACCGTCGAGTACACCCTGCTCAAGGACGTCAACGACCAGCCCGAGCATGCTGCGCAGATGATCGAACTGTTGCGCGATGTACCCTGCAAGATCAACCTGATCCCGTTCAACCCGTTCCCGCATTCGGGCTACGAGCGACCGAGCAACAACGCCATTCGTCGCTTCCAGGACCTGCTGCACCACGGTGGCTTCAACGTCACCACCCGTACCACGCGCGGCGACGACATCGACGCTGCCTGTGGCCAGCTGGTCGGCCAGGTCAATGACCGTACTCGCCGCAGTGAGCGCTACATCGCAGTTCGCCAGCTTTCTGCGGACGTCGAACTGCCAGACAGCGCCGCCAGCCACTGACAGGTACCTTGCCCATGAGCCTGCGTGCCGCGCTGTCGATCCTTGCGCTTTCGCTGCTGGCCGGCTGCGTGTCGGGCGGCGCGAGCGACCCCTTGGCCAGCCGCCAGGGCAGGGTGGAGGCAGGGCGGGCTTATGTGCAGCTTGGCTTGGGTTATTTGCAACAAGGTTTGACCGAACAGGCCAAGGCGCCGTTGGGAAAGGCCCTGGCGCTGGATGACCAGGATGTCGACGCGCACGCCGCCCTGGCGGTAGTGTTTCAAGCCCAAGGCGAGCCGGCGTTGGCCGAAGCACATTTTCGCAAGGCCTTGCTGATAAGCCGCGGCGACACGCGAATTCGCAACAATTACGGCAGTTTCCTTTATGCTCAGGGGCGATTTGCCGAGGCCAAGCAGATGTTTCGCCTGGCCAGTGCCGATACCCTGTATCCTGAGCGCTCACGCGTGTACGAGAATCTGGGCCTGACCGCCCTGAAGCTCGAACGCCGCGATCAGGCGCACGCGTATCTGTTGAAAGCGTTACAACTCAACCAGCGGCAACCAAAAGCGTTGCTGGAAATGGCTGAGTTGTCCTACGAAAACAGGCATTATGTGCCGGCCCGGGACTACTACGATCGTTTCAGCCAGTTGAGCGACCACGACGCCCGTAGCCTGCTGCTGGGCAGCCGCCTTGCCAGGGTGTTCGACGAGCAGGGCACACTGGCCGAATTGGGCCAGCAATTACAACGACTTTATCCCGGTACGCCGGAATATCAGCAATACCTGTCGGAGCAACGATGAACGCCGCGCATCCCGAAGTAGCAGTAGCGCCTGGCCAGAACCCCGGTGAGCTTTTGCGCCTGGCCCGTGAGAAACGGGGCTGGTCTCAAGCCGAGGTGGCCCGTAAGCTCAACCTCACTGTCAGTTCGTTGAACCACGTGGAAACCGGCGCCTTCGACAAGCTGCCCGGGCATACTTTCGCTCGTGGCTACATTCGCGCCTACGCCAAGCTGATGGACCTCGACCAGGCCGCCCTGGTAGATGCCTTCGACCGCTACACCGGTACCCACGCCAAAGGCAGCGACGTGCATTCGCTGGGCCGTATCGAAGAGCCTGTGCGGTTGTCGCACAATATCCTGCGCGGCGTCAGCCTGCTGTTGCTGGTGGCTGTGGTCGGTGGTGGCTTTTTCTGGTGGCAGGACCAGGGCAGCCTGCGGGGCAAGGAGCTGGCGAAGATTGCCCTGGAGCACGTCGAGGTCGAAAGCGCCGACGGCACCACACAGATTCACCCGCTCGATGAGCCTGAAGACCAGGCCGTTTCCGCTGGACAGCAACCTGAAAGCGCGCCGCTGGCGCTGGAGCAGGGCGCTGCCGAGCAGCCTGCTGCCGCTGAACAGGCGCCGGTAAGCTCTGAGGCAACCATTGCCACAGCGCCTGTGCAACCCGCACCTGCTGCTTCGCCTGCACCGGTTACTCCTCCGGTACAGGCCACTGCTGCGCCGGCACCAGCACCTGCACCTGCACCGGCCGTGGCGGCCGTCGAGCCTGCCGCGGTGCCAGCAGGCAGCGCCAAGGTCGCCATCCAGTTCACCGCCGATTGCTGGACCCAGGTCAGCGACGGCAACGGCAAGGTGCTGTTCAGCGCCATCAAGCGCAAGGGGGACAACCTCGAGCTGACCGGCAAGCCGCCATTCGCGGTACGCCTGGGCTTTGCCCGGGGCGCCCAGGTCAGCTACAACGGCCAGGCCGTCGATGTTGCCCCGTTCACCAGTGGCGAGACTGCTCGCCTGAAGTTGGGACAGTAAGTCATGCACGGCGAATCTCCGATCAAACGTCGCGAATCCCGCAAAATCTGGGTTGGCAATGTGCCGGTGGGTGCTGATGCGCCCATCGCGGTGCAGAGCATGACCAACACCGACACCAACGATGTCGCTGCTACCGTGGCGCAAATCCAGCGTCTGGTCGACGCCGGCGTGGACATCGTGCGGGTCTCGGTGCCGGACATGGACGCGGCCGAAGCGTTTGGCAAGATCAAGCAACGGGTCAGCGTGCCGCTGGTCGCCGACATCCATTTCGACTACAAGATCGCCCTGCGTGTTGCCGAACTGGGCGTTGATTGCCTGCGGATCAACCCGGGCAACATCGGCCGTGAAGACCGCGTGCGCGCCGTGGTGGATGCCGCCCGCGACCGCGGCATTCCGATTCGTATCGGGGTCAACGCCGGTTCGCTGGAAAAAGACCTGCAGAAGAAGTACGGCGAACCGACCCCGGCCGCACTGGTCGAGTCGGCCCTGCGCCACGTCGAGCATCTCGACCGCCTGGATTTCCAGGACTTCAAGGTCAGCGTCAAGGCCTCGGACGTGTTCATGGCTGTCGAAGCCTACCGTCTGCTGGCCAAGCAGATCGTGCAACCGCTGCACCTGGGCATCACTGAAGCCGGTGGCCTGCGTTCGGGCACCGTGAAGTCCGCCGTCGGCCTCGGTATGCTGCTGGCCGAAGGTATTGGCGATACGATCCGCATCTCGCTGGCGGCCGACCCGGTCGAAGAAGTGAAAGTCGGCTACGACATCCTCAAGTCGCTGCATCTGCGCTCGCGTGGCATCAACTTCATCGCCTGCCCGAGCTGCTCGCGGCAGAATTTCGATGTGGTCAAGACCATGAACGAGCTGGAAGGGCGTCTGGAAGACCTGCTGGTACCGCTGGATGTGGCGGTGATCGGTTGCGTGGTCAACGGCCCGGGTGAAGCCAAGGAAGCCCATGTAGGCCTGACCGGCGGTACGCCGAACCTGATCTACATCGACGGCAAGCCGGCGCAGAAGCTGACCAATGACAACCTGGTCGATGAGCTTGAAAAACTCATCCGCCAGAAAGCGGCCGAAAAGGCCGAGGCCGACGCGGCGTTGATCGCTCGTGGCTGACACACAGAATTCGTAAGGACTTTTCGTGAGCAAATCGCTGCAAGCCATCCGTGGCATGAACGACATCCTGCCAGAACAGTCGCCGCTGTGGCGCTACTTCGAAGGCACAGTGGCCGGGCTGCTGGACACCTATGGGTACAGCCAGATCCGCACGCCGATCGTCGAGTTCACCGAGCTGTTCAAACGCTCGATCGGTGAAGTGACCGACATCGTCGAAAAAGAGATGTACACCTTCGAGGACCGCAACGGCGATTCGCTGACCCTGCGCCCTGAAGGCACTGCGGCTTGCGTGCGAGCGGTGCTTGAGCACGGCATCACCGGCAACGGTCAGGTGCAGAAGCTGTGGTACATCGGCCAGATGTTCCGCCACGAGCGTCCACAGAAGGGCCGCTACCGCCAGTTCCACCAGATTGGCGTGGAAGTGTTCAACCTGGACGGCCCGGACATCGATGCCGAGCTGATCATGCTGACCTGGCGCCTGTGGGGCCTGCTGGGCATCCAGGACGCGGTCAAGCTGGAGCTCAACAGCCTGGGCACCAGTGAAGCCCGCGCACGCTACCGTGACGCGCTGGTCGAGTTCCTCTCGGCGCGCCTGGAGCAACTGGACGAAGACAGCCAGCGCCGCCTGAAGAGCAACCCGCTGCGCATCCTCGACAGCAAGGACCAGAACACCCAGGCGGTGCTGGTCGGAGCGCCGAAGCTGGAAGACTACCTGGACGAAGAATCGCGCGTGCACTTCGAGGGCCTCAAGGCCCGCCTGGACGCTGCCGGTATTCCGTTCGTGATCAACACCAAGCTGGTACGCGGCCTGGACTACTACAGCAAGACCGTGTTCGAGTGGGTAACCGACAAGCTCGGTGCCCAGGGCACGGTGTGCGCGGGTGGCCGTTACGACGGCCTGGTCGAACAGATGGGTGGCAAGCCGACCACTGGCGTTGGTTTCGCCATGGGCATCGAGCGCCTGATCCTGCTGTTGGAAACCCTGGGCAAGGTGCCGGAGTCCATCAGCCGCCAGATCGACGTTTACCTGTGCGCCTTTGGCGAACAGGCGGAGCTGGCCGGCCTGCGCCTGTCCGAAGGCTTGCGCGACCGCTTGCCGGGCCTGCGCCTGGCAGTCAACGCCGGTGGTGGCAGCTTCAAGAGCCAGTTCAAGAAAGCCGACAAGAGCGGTGCACTGTTCGCCCTGATCCTCGGCGACGACGAGCTGGCCAAGCAAGAAATCGGCTTGAAGCCCCTGCGTGGCCAGGGTGAACAACAGAACATTGCCTGGGATGCTCTTGCAGAGCACCTGGAAACCGCGATCGCGCAAGCGTAACGCGGTTCAACAAGCGAATAGGCGAAAAGGAGTATTGGGGTGTCGAGTACCGATGATGATGACCTGGCAGGCGTCAAGGACTGGTGGAACCGCAACGGCAAGCCGCTGCTGACCGGTGCATTGCTGGCTGGCGTGGTGGTGTTGGGCTGGAATACCTGGCACAAGTACCAGACCAACCAGTCGCAAGGTGCCTCGCAGTTGTATCAGGCGCTGATTGAAACCAGCCTGACACCGACCGGCCAGCCGGACGCCACCAAGGTCGCGGAACTGGCCGGCAAGCTCAAGAGCGAGTTTGGCGGCACCGCTTACGCCCAGTACGGCAGCCTGTTCGTGGCCAAGGTCGCGGTCGACAGCGGCAAGCTCGATGACGCCGCAGCCGAGCTGAAAAGCGTGCTGGACAAACCGGCCGACGTTACCTTGGGCGAGATTTCGCGTCAGCGTCTGGCGCGCGTACTGGCAGCCCAGAACAAGGCCGAGGATGCCCTCAAGCTGCTCGACGGCGACGCCGACAAAGCCTTCCTGGCCAGCCGTGAAGAGTTGAAGGGTGACCTGCTGGTGCAGCTGGGTCGCGCCGACGACGCACACAGCGCTTACGAAAAAGCCAAGGCTGCGCTGTCCGATGACGCGGCGGTCGGTGGCCTGCAATTGAAGCTGGATGACCTGGCTAAAGGGGACGCGTAAGTGATCGGTTGGAAACATGCAGCAGTGCTGACCCTGGCCGTACTGGCCGCAGGTTGCAGCAGCAACAGCAAGAAGGAACTGCCCCCGGCCGAGCTGACCAAGTTCACCGAGGAAGTGGTGCTGAAGAAGCAGTGGAGCCGTTCGATCGGTGACGGCCAGGGTGAAACCTACAACACCTTGGTACCGGCCATCGAGAACGACCGTATCTACGCTTCCGACGTCAACGGCGAAGTCTTCGCCCTCGACCGCATCACCGGTGACGTGGTGTGGAAGAAGGACCTGGAGCTGCAGGTTTCCGGTGCAGTTGGCGTAGGCTATGGCCTGGTCATGCTCGGTACCCTCAAGGGTGAAGTCATTGCCCTGGACTCCAGCACCGGTGAGGAGCGTTGGCGCTCGCGCGTGACCAGCGAAGTGCTGGCCCCACCTGCCAACAACGGTGACGTGGTGGTGGTGCAGACCCAGGACGATCGCCTGATCGGCCTGGATGCCGCCACTGGCGACCGCCGTTGGATCTACGAAAACTCGCCGGCCGTGCTGACGCTGCGTGGCACCGGTGCGCCGATCGCCACCAACCGCCTGGCGGTTGCCGGCCTGTCTACCGGCAAGGTAGTGGCGGTGGACATCAACAACGGTGTGCCGGTGTGGGAGAGCCGCGTGGCCATCCCGAAGGGCCGTTCCGAGCTGGACCGTGTGGTTGATATCGACGGCGGCTTGTTGCTGTCTGGTGGTACCCTGTACGTCAGCACCTACCAGGGCCGTGTAGCGGGCCTGGACCTGGAAAGCGGCCGCGAGCTGTGGCAGCGCGATGCTTCCAGCTATGTGGGTGTCGCCCAGGGCTTCGGTAACGTCTACGTCAGCGAAGCCTCGGGTACCGTGGAAAGTGTGGATGAGCGCTCTTCCAGTGCCCTGTGGAGCAACGACAGCATGGCTCGCCGCCAGTTGACCGCCCCTGAAGTGTTCAGCAGCTACGTGGCTGTGGGTGACTTTGAAGGTTACCTGCACCTGCTGAGCCAGGTGGATGGCCGCTTCGTAGGCCGTGAGCGTATCGACAGCGATGGCCTGCGCGCCCGCCCACTTGTGGTCGGCGACACCATCTATGTCTTCGGCAACAGCGGCAAGCTCGAGGCACTGACCATCCGCTGAAGCTATGCTTGAAGCCTTGGCGGGCTTCAAGCCGCGGCGTAGGACACGCCGCCCAAACTCCGGCCGCTGCCTTGCAGCGGCCTTTGCATTTTCAAGAATTCGAGAGTGGAGAGCCGATGGTTCCCGTAATTGCCCTGGTGGGCCGCCCGAACGTCGGCAAATCCACCATGTTCAACCGCCTGACCAAGACCCGCGATGCCATCGTCGGTGACCTGTCGGGCCTGACCCGTGACCGCCAGTATGGTGATGCCAGCTGGCAGGGTCGTTCCTTCATCCTGATCGACACCGGTGGTATCACCGGTGACGAAGTGGGCATGGACGAAAAAATGGCCGAGCAGTCGCTCATGGCCATTGAAGAAGCCGACTATGTGCTGTTCCTGGTTGATGCCCGTGCGGGTATGACTGCGGCAGACCAGATGATCGCCGAGCACCTGCGCAAGCGGAACAAGGCGGCGATCCTGGTTGCCAACAAGATCGACAACATCGACCCCGACGTTGCCCGCGCCGAATTCTCGCCAATGGGCATGGGTAACGCCATTCCGGTGGCTGGCTCCCAGGGCCGTGGTATCAACGCCTTGATGGAGGCCGTGCTCGGTCACCTGCCGCGTGATGCCGAAGAAGAAGCCCTCGAGCAGGACGTCGCTGAAGGTGAGGAAGCCGTGCGCATTCCTGGCCCAAGCGAGAAGGATGGCATCAAGATCGCCATCATCGGCCGCCCGAACGTTGGCAAGTCGACGCTGGTCAACCGCATGCTCGGCGAAGAGCGTGTGGTGGTCTACGATGAGCCGGGCACCACCCGTGACAGTATCTACATCCCGTTCGAGCGCGATGGCGAGAAGTACACCTTCATCGACACCGCCGGTGTGCGCAAGCGTGGCAAGATCCACGAGGAAGTCGAGAAGTTCTCGGTGGTGAAGACGCTGCAGGCGATCAAGGATGCCAACGTCGTCATTTTCGTCATGGATGCACGCGAAGGTGTGGTCGACCATGACCTGAACCTGCTGGGCTTCGCCCTTGAAGCCGGTCGCGCCATCGTCATTGCCCTGAACAAGTGGGATGGCATGGAGCCGGGTGAGCGCGCCTACGTGAAGACCGAGCTGGAGCGCCGGCTGTTCTTCGTCGACTTTGCCGACATCCACTTCATTTCCGCGCTGCATGGTACGGGCGTGGGCAACTTGTACAAGTCGGTACAGGCAGCGTTCCAGTCCGCGGTCACCCGCTGGCCGACCAGCCGCCTGACGCAGATCCTCGAGGATGCCGTGAGCGAGCACCAGCCGCCGATGGTCAACGGTCGCCGCATCAAGCTGCGCTATGCCCACCTCGGTGGTGCCAACCCGCCACTGATCGTGATCCACGGCAACCAGACCGACAGCATTCCCAAGTCGTACTCGCGTTACCTGGAAAACACCTATCGCCGGGTGCTCAAACTGGTCGGTACGCCGATTCGTATCGAGTACAAGGGCGGCGAGAACCCGTACGAGGGTAAGAAGAACACCCTTACCGATCGCCAGGTCAACAAGAAACGCCGCCTGATGTCGCACCACAAGAAGGCCGAGAAGAAGCGTCGCGACAAACGCTAAGCAGCGCCATGTGGGGGCGGGCAAGACCGCCCCCACAGACGCCCTTTGATCCAGAGCAATCCCCCTATTGTTTCAACCTTTTTCCTGACCGCTCGATCCGCTATGCTCGGACTCCACCCCGTGCCGGATATACCCCAGGAAAGAGGGCTCCATGATCCGCAGCAAACTGCCGAATGTCGGCACGACCATCTTCACCACCATGTCCCAGCTCGCCGTGCAGACTGGCGCACTCAACCTGTCCCAGGGCTTTCCTGACTTCAATGGCCCGCAGGCCCTGCTCGATGCAGTGGGCCGGCACGTGGCTGCCGGGCATAACCAGTATTCGCCCATGACCGGCCTGCCGGCCCTGCGCCAGCAGGTGGCGGCCAAGGTCGAGCGGCTGTATGGGGCCAGGGTGGATGCCGATCAGGAAGTGACTATCACCCCCGGCGCCACCGAGGCTATTTTCTGTGCCATCCAGGCGGTGGTGCATGCCGGTGATGAAGTGATCGTCTTCGACCCCTGCTACGACAGTTACGAGCCGTCCGTGGAGCTGGCCGGGGGCCGCTGTGTACACGTGCAGTTGAGCGACGGCGACTTCCGTATCGACTGGCAGAAATTCAGCGATGCCTTGAGCCCGCGCACGCGCATGGTCATCCTCAACTCGCCACACAACCCCAGCGGCGCGCTGATCACCCGCGAAGACCTCGACCAGTTGGCCGCACTTATTGCCGACCGCGATATCTACCTGGTCAGCGATGAAGTGTACGAGCACCTGGTCTACGACGGCGTACGCCACGCCAGTGTGCTGGCCCATGAGCAGTTGTACTCACGTGCCTTCGTGGTCAGTTCCTTCGGCAAGACGTACCACGTTACCGGCTGGAAGACCGGTTACGTGATCGCGCCGCCTGCCTTGAGCGCCGAGCTGCGCAAAGTGCACCAGTACGTCAACTTCTGTGGCGTGACGCCGCTGCAGTGTGCCTTGGCCGACTTCATGGCCGGGCACCCCGAGCATATTGATGAGTTGCCGGCCTTTTACCAGGCCAAGCGCGACCTGTTCTGCGGTTTGCTGGACGGCTCGCGTTTCAACTTTACCCGCACGACGGGCACTTATTTCCAGCTGGTGGACTATTCGCAAATCCGCCCGGACCTGAACGATGTCGACATGTCGCTGTGGCTGACGCGTGAGCACGGCGTTGCGACCATCCCGGTATCGGTGTTCTACCAGCAACCCATCCCCGAGCAACGCCTGGTACGCCTGTGCTTTGCCAAACGAGAGGAGACGCTGCGTCAGGCAGCGGAACGACTATGCGCGATCTGAGTACACTGCCGAACCTGAAAGTCGCCCTGGTGCAAACCACCTTGGCCTGGCACGACCGCGAGGCCAACTACGCGCACTTCGAGGTGCTGCTGGAGCAGGTGGGCGAGGTCGACCTGGTGATCCTGCCGGAAATGTTTACCACCGGTTTTTCGATGCAATCGGAAAGCCTGTGCGAACCGGAGAACGGTCCGACCTACAAATGGCTGAAGGCACAGGCCAGGAAGCACAATGCGGTGATTACCGGCAGTGTGATCATCCAGGCCGCCGATGGCAGCCACCGCAACCGCCTGTTGTGGGCGCGGCCGGACGGCGAGATTCTGCACTACGACAAGCGCCACCTGTTCCGCATGGCCGGTGAGCACAAACATTACACCCCAGGCGAGCGGCAGGTGCAGTTCGAGCTCAAGGGCTGGCGGATTCGCCCGCTGATCTGCTACGACCTGCGCTTCCCGGTTTGGAGCCGTGACGCCCAGGACACTGACCTGCTGCTGTACACCGCCAACTGGCCGGCCGCGCGTCGCCAGCACTGGAACCGCCTGCTACCGGCGCGGGGGATCGAGAACCTGTGCTATGTGGCGGCGGTGAACCGGGTGGGCACGGACGGTAAAGGCTTTGCTTACTCTGGTGACAGCCAGGTGCTGGATTTCCAGGGCGAGAGCCTGCTCAGTGCCGGGGAGGCGGACGGGGTGTTCACTGCAGTACTGAGCGCGGCGGAACTGGCGGCGTACCGGGCCAAGTTCCCGGCCAATCTGGATGCCGATACCTTCGAGCTGCACTGACAGCAGGCCCGGCTTCTTCGCGGGCTTGCCCGCGAAAGGGCCGGCCCTGCCAGCCAATTTCCACCGGCCGTTCACCGTTGCCGCCGCCACCGTATTCGCGGGTAAACCCGCTCCTACACACCGATCAATACACATCTCGCCGATATCGCCCATCCTCGATCAACTGCTGTACAGCAGCTTCACCCAGCATGCCGTTGAGAGCCGCATCCACCCCCGCTGCCATGCCTTGGAGGCTGCCGCAGACATACACGCAAGCCCCGTCGGCCACCCAGCGCTTGAAGTCCTCGGCCTGCTCCAGCATCACGTCCTGCACATACACCTTCCCGGCCTGATCGCGCGAGAACGCCAGGTCCAACCGTGCCAGGTCGCCGTTGTCCAGCCAAGCTTGCAGCTCATCGCCACACAGCAAGTCATGCGCCCGATTACGCTCACCGAACAGCAGCCAGTTGCGCTGCTCACCGGCATTGACCCGGGCGCGCAACAGGCTGCGAAGGCCCGCCAGGCCAGTGCCGTTGCCGATCAGGATCATCGGCGCAGCAGCCTCAGGCAGATGGAAGCCACTGTTACGCCGCAGGCGCAGGCTCAGGGTGCCATTCATTGGCAGGTATTCAGTCAGCCAGCCAGAGCCCAAGCCAAGGCTGCCGTCGGGGTGGCGTTCCTGGCGCACGATCAGCTCCAGCACACCATCGCTGGCGATCGAGGCGATGGAGTATTCGCGGCTGCCGATTGGCGCCAGTGCATCGACCAGCGCTTGTGGCTGCAAGCCGATCAGGTGGTCGCGGCGCGTCGGCAGTTGGCGGCCAGCGAGTGCCTGGGCAAGGGTTTCGCTCAGGCCATTCACCTGCACCTGGCTGCTGGCGTCCAGTGCCATGCCCTTGAGGAACGCGTCGATCCGTGGCTGCCCATTCAGCGGCAGTATTTCTACCAGATCGCCGGCTTCCCAGCTCGCAGGTTCTGCAGCCTGCAGGCCAAGCAGGTACACCGGTTGGCCTTGGCTGCCGGGGTTGAGCAGTTCGCGGCGCACCAGTGACCAGTTGGCAAAGGTTGGCGGCTGCCAGGCGGCCACTGGCTGGACACCGGTCAGTTGCGCCAGCTCCTGCTGCCATTGCTGCAGGGCGGCCTGGTCGGCGTTGTCCACTTCCACCGGGCTGAATGCACTGCTGGCACCGCGCTCTCCCAGCCATGCCTGAAGGCGACGAGCGAAACCGCAGAAGTGCGGGTACTGACGATCACCGAGGGCGAGCAGGGCATAGTTGAGGTTGTTGAGTGCCCAAGGCTGGCCGAGTACCTTGCGCTCGAAGGCGCGAGCGCTGTCGGGCGCTTCGCCGTCGCCGAAGGTACTCACCACGAAGAGCGCGCGATGGGCCTGGCGCAGGTCGTTTTCACCCAGCTCGGCAAGGGCGCGCACCTGAACGGGCAGGCCAGCTGCCTGCAGCTGCTCGGCGCTCTGCCAGGCCAACTGTTCGGCAAAGCCACTCTGGCTGGCAAAGCCGATCAGCCAGCCGTCGCCATTACCGCTGTTGGCGACGTTGCCACGGGCTGCGCGCACTTGACGTTTCTTGCGGCGGCGGTCGAGGTACAGCAGCCAGCCGGTGACGAAGAACAACGGCATGGTGAGACTGGCGATGGTGACGATGATGCGCCCCGGCAAGCCGAAGTATTCGCCGACGTGCAAGGCGTAAACACTCTGCAGTAGCTGCGCCTTGAAGGACTTGTCGGTGTAGCGGTCGTGCTTTTTAACCTGGCCAGTGGCCGGGTCCAGCACCAGGTTATTGAAGGCACGCGGGTGCGCAGCGTTGTCGAGCAGGTAGAACAGGTTGGCCGGCTGACCACCAGCGGGCGGCAGGCGCAGGTTGTAGGTGGACAGGCCTGGGCCCGCGGCGTCCTTGAGGTTGGCCCAGATGGCGTCGTAGTCCACCACCAGCGGCGGCGCATTCCTGTCGACTTTTTGCGGCCCGTGCCGGCCACGGCCTTCACCCCGTTTTTGCTGCTGGCCCGCAGCCGGCGCGTCGGCCAGCAGCTTGTTCAGGCCTTCGCGGTACCACTCATAGGACCAGAACAGCCCGGTCAGGGCGAACAGAAGATAGAACAGCAGGCACCAGGTGCCGGCAACGGCGTGCAGGTCCCAGTTGAAGGCGCGGCCTTTCTTGGCCCAGTCGAAGGTCAGCCAGGTGCGCCAGTCCAGCGCTTTGCGCGGCCAGCGCAGGTACAGGCCGGACAGGCAGAAGAACACCAGCATCAGGGTGCAGGCCCCGGTGATTTGCCGGCCAGTATCGCCCATGGCGAGGAAACGGTGCAGCTTGAGCATGAGGTTGAAGAAGCCTTGCCCGGCCGCTTCACCTTTGAGTTCGCCTGTGTACGGGTCGGCATAGCGCAGCTCGCCACGGCGTTCGCCCGGTGCGGGCATGAAGAAGACCCGTGCAGCGTTGCCTTCGCGGACATCGACCCACAGCATCGACACCTTGTCCTGTTGCTGGGCTTCGACCCGCTTAACCAGCTCGGCCGGCGGCAGCACGCCTTCGGCGCGTACTTCCACCTTGAGTACATCGGCATTGAATGCGCGCAGCAGCTCTTCCTGGAACGAGTACAGCGCCCCGGTAATGCCCATCAAGGCCAGCACCAGGCCAGCGGTGATGCCAAAGAACCAGTGCAATTGGAACAGCGTCTTCTTCACCACGTTTCTCACCTTGAGTTGCTACCGCGACCAGCGCGGCGTGCATTATGCCTTGATACGCAAAAGCCCCGCTCAATGAACGGGGCGGGGGTGGGCTTCTTTTGGTGGAAGCTTGTACCGGCCTCTTCGCGGGCTTGCCCGCTCCCACAGGTACACCACAGGGTTTGAAGGTTGTGGTGGACTTGTGGGAGCGGGCAAGCCCGCGAAGAGGCCGCCACAGGAGCAGCCCTTCTAGCGGATCAACCCAATCCCGACATCAGAAATGCACGCTGGTGGTCAACAGTGCAGTCCGCCCGGCCGCCTGGTTGGCGAAGTGGGTGGAGAAGGCCTTGTCGTAGTACACCTCGTTGGTCAGGTTCTGCACGTTCAGTTGCAGGTCGACGTTCTTGGTCAGCTTGTAGGCGGCCATGGCGTCGTAGCGTACGTAGCTGTCGACCATGGTGGTGTTGGCCACGCTGCCGTACACGTCATCCACGTAGAACGCACCACCGCCCACGGTCAGCTTTGGCGTGATCGAGTAGGTGGTCCACAGGCTGGCGCTGTTGTTCGGCGTGTTCGGCAGCTGATTGCCGTCGTTGGCCTTGCCCAGCGGGCCGCCGTCGATCTGGCGAGCCTGCATGTAGGTGTAGCCGGCAAACACCTGCCACTTGTCGGTGAGCTTGCCGCTGGCGGACAGCTCGATACCCTGCACGCGGGTTTCGCCGACGTTCTCGTAGGTAGTGGTGTCCACCTGGACGCGGGCGTTTTCCTTCTCGGTGCGGAACAGCGCAGCGGTCAGCGACAGGCGCTGGTCGAGCAGGTCCCATTTGGTGCCGATTTCGTAGTTGGTGGTTTCTTCCGGCTCCATGTCGCTGGCCAGCAGGTTGCCGTTACGGTCCGGGGTGCCACCCAGCGGGTTGCCTTCGGTACCTTCGCCGAGCATGGCGCCTGGTGGCGTTGCGGAGGTGGCATAGGAGACGTAGATGCTGCCGTTTTCGGCCGGCTTCCACACCAGGCCCAGTTGGCCGGTGACGAACTCGCTGACATCTTTGCCTTTGGCGGTGGTGGTGCCAGCGGCGTTGTAGGTCTTGTAGTCGGTGTCAAAGTGGTCGTAGCGCAGGCCCATGTTGACCAGCCACTCCGGGGTAAGCTCCAGGGTGTCGAACACGTAGATTGCACGGGTCTTGCTGTTGGTGGTGGTGCCGGCATAGTTGCGCGAGATGGCACCGTTCCACGGATCATCCGGGTTCGGGTTGCTCAGCGAAGTGCAGTTATAGCCACTGGTGGCGCCGATCATGCCTGGGGTGCAGTTGCTGTTGGCAGACCCGCCTGGCACGGTGTCGGTGTCGACGGTGTAGCTTGAGCGCTCGCTCTCTTCACGGCTCAGTTCGATACCGGTCGAGAAGCTGTTTTTCATGCCGCCAACGTAAAACTCGCCGAACAGATCGGTCTGGTTGGTGGTAGTGGCGGTGTTGCCGACACGGGTGTTGGCGCGGCGCCAGACACTGCCGTTGTTGACGTTGCCCTTGCTGTCGTCGGGCTGGGTCAGGATGTAGTCCTGCATGCTGTTGCCGTGACGCAGGGTGTTCTTGATGGTCAGCGAGTCGGTCAGGTCGTGCTCGACGGCGAAGGTTGCGATATCCACTCGGGTCTTGCGGAAGTCGCGGCCGGTCAGGCCGTAGAAGTTGTCACTGTCGCCGCCATCATTCGGCTTGCTCGGGTGTGCCGAGGTGCGCCCGGCGCTGCCGTTGGTCGGGATGGTGTAAGGGATGCCCGAATCCGGCAGGTCGTCGCTTTCCAGGTGGTAGTAGTCAAGGTTGACGCGGGTCGGCGTGCCCAGGCCAAAGGCCAGCGACGGGGCGATACCCCAGCGGTCGTAGTTGACCTTGTCGCGGCCGGCGACGTTGCTTTCGTGGGTCATCAGGTTCAGGCGGCCGGCAATGGTATCGCTGAACTGGTAGTTGCCATCGAAGGTGTAGCGCTGGGTCTGGTCGCTGCCCCAGGTCCAGGCACCGTCCAGCGAGTTGCCCAGATGCGCGCGCTTGCTTACCAGGTTGATGGTACCGCCGGCCGCGCCGCGGCCACCGATGGCCGAGTTCGGCCCCTTGGCCACTTCAACAGATTCGATGGCGAAGATTTCGCGGGTTTGGGCGCCAGTGTCACGCACGCCGTCCAGGTAAGTATCGCCCTGGGCGTCGAAGCCGCGGATGAACGGGCGGTCACCTTGCGGGTTGCCGCCTTCGCCAGCGCCGAAAGTAATGCCGGGCACGGTGCGCAGGGCATCCTGCAGGGTCAGGGCGTTGGTGTCCTTGATCACTTGCTGCGGGATAACGGTTACCGAGCGCGGGGTGTCTACCAGCGGCGCGGTGTACTTCTGCGAGGCGGCCTTCTCCACCTTGTAATCGGTGCTGGCTTGTTCAGCCTTGCCGTTGACGCTGGTGGCATCGAGAGTGATGGCGCTGTTGGCGGCCGGATCGGCGGCATATACCGACGAGGCACTCAGGGCGACACCGATGGCAGACACGATCAGGCGTGGCGAACTCACAGCAGATGGTACGTACTGGCGCATTGCAAAGAACCTTCCCCAAGGTATTGAGGCGGTGGATCTTAATGTAAGCAATTTTGACTAACAATTGAGAGTCGTTACCATTCGTGAAGAATTTACAATCTTTACAATTTGTCTTTACGGTTTCATGCCGCTGAAACGTCTTAAGCGGCGAATGGGGCTTGTGTAGCGTAAAAGGGAATCAATATCATTGCGCCTTTACATTTCCTAACGGTGCTGTTGCCATGCTGCTTCACATTCCAGGCCTGTTCGACGCTGATGAACTGGCCCGTATCCGCGAGGCGCTGGAGCGGGCCGACTGGGCCGATGGCAAGGTTACGGCGGGTTATCAGTCGGCCAAGGCCAAGCACAACCTGCAGCTGCCGGAAGGCCATGCACTGGCCAAGGAAATCGGCACTGCGCTGATCGACCGCCTGTGGAAGACCCCGCGCTTCATGTCGGCAGCCTTGCCGCACAAGGTGTTCCCGCCGCTGATCAACTGCTACCGCGATGGCGGCAACTTTGGTTTCCACATCGACAATGCCCTGCGCCAGCCCAAGGGCAGCCCGGAGCGGGTGCGTACCGACCTGTCTTCCACGCTGTTCCTCAGCGACCCGGAAAGCTACGACGGCGGTGAGCTGGTGATCCAGGACACCTATGGCGTGCAGCAGATCAAGCTGGCCGCCGGTGACATGGTGCTGTACCCCGGCACAAGCCTGCACAAGGTCAACCCGGTGACCCGTGGCCAACGTTATGCCGCATTCTTCTGGACCCAGAGCCTGGTGCGCGATGACAGCCAGCGGGCGCTGCTGTTCGAGATGGACAACGCAATCCAGCAACTGACTGCCGATGTGCCGGACCATCCTTCGCTTTTGCAGCTGACGGGCACCTACCATAATTTGCTGCGCCGCTGGGCTGAGGTCTGAGCCGTGTCCTACCTGCTGCGACGTGAGGAAGTGGTGGATGTGGCCGGCTTGCAGGCCATGCTCGAGGAAACCCCCGGCAAGGCCGCCCAGGCGATTCTGGCGGCAGCGGGGCAGGGCGTGGTCGAGGCGCAGTTGCTGCTGGGGCAGATCCTGCTGGATGGGCGTGGCATCCAGCAGGATGCCACGGTTGCCCGGCGTTGGTTCGGTATCGCTGCACAAGGTGGCAGTGCCATGGCGCACAACATGCTCGGGCGTTGCCTGGAGCATGGCTGGGGTGGCGAGGTGAATTTGGTGCAGGCGGCCGTTCACTACGCCCGTGCGGCCGATTCTGGTTTGGACTGGGGCCTATATAACCTGGGCAACCTTCTGGCGACCGGGCGTGGGGTGCCGGCCAATCAGGTGCAGGCACTGATGTGCTACGAGAAGGCTGCGCAGCTGGGGCATGCCAAGTCGATGAACCTGTATGGGCGTTACCTGGAGCAGGGCATTGCCACGGCGCCCAGCCCGGCGCGGGCGGTGCGCTGGTATCGGCGTTCGGCCGAGGCGGGGGATTTTCGTGGGATGTTCAGCCTGGCGCTGGTGCTGGTCGAGCGTGGGCAGTTGGCCGAGGCAGGGCAGTGGCTGGAGCAGGCCCGGGTTGCGGGGAACATGAATTTCCTGCGTGCTGCGTTGGTAACCCTGCAGGACGCGGGGCCGGTGTTGATGGCCTTTGCGGCGCGGTATGCCGAGGAAATCGATCGGCGCGAAGAGGCCGGTACAGGAGAGCACACATGAAAACGGGGCCTTTCGGCCCCGTCGTGCATTACAGGTAGTAAGCCTTCAGCGGTGGGAAACCGTTGAATTCCACTGCGCTGTAGCTGGTGGTGTAGGCGCCGGTCGACAGCCAGTACAGGCGGTCACCGATGGCCAGGTTCAGCGGCAGCCCGTACTTGTAGTTCTCGTACATGATGTCGGCGCTGTCGCAGGTCGGGCCGGCGATGACCACTTCCTCGGCTTCGCCTTTCTTCTCGGTCCAGATCGGGAACTTGATGGCTTCGTCCATGGTTTCGATCAGGCCGGAGAACTTGCCCACGTCGGTGTAGATCCAGCGCTCGACGGCGGTACGCGACTTGCGTGCGACCAGCACCACTTCGCTGACCAGGATGCCGGCGTTGGCGATCAGCGAACGGCCGGGCTCGAGGATGATCTCCGGCAGTTCGTCACCGAAGTCTTCCTTGAGGAAGCGGATGATTTCTTCGGCGTAGGTTTCCAGGCTGTTGGTACGGGTGATGTAGTTGGCCGGGAAGCCACCACCCATGTTGATCAGCTTCAGTTCGATGCCGTCTTCTTCTTTCAGACGTTCGAAGATTACCTTGACCTTGGCGATGGCGGCGTCCCACACGCTGATGTCGCGTTGCTGCGAGCCCACGTGGAAGGAGATGCCGTATGGCACCAGGCCCAGGTCGCGGGCGAGGATCAGCAGGTCCATGGCCATGTCGGTCTGGCAGCCGAACTTGCGGGACAGTGGCCAGTCGGCAGTGGTGGAGCCTTCAGTCAGAATACGCACATACACTTTCGAGCCCGGTGCGGCCTTGGCGATGTTGCGCAGGTCGGCTTCCGAGTCGGTGGCGTACAGGCGCACGCCCTTCTCATAGAAGTAGCGGATGTCCTTGGACTTCTTGATGGTGTTGCCGTAGCTGATGCGGTCGGCGCTGACACCGCGGCCCATCACTTTGTCCAGCTCGTAGATCGAGGCGATGTCGAAGCTCGAACCTTTCTCTTTGAGCAGGTCGATGATTTCAACGGCCGGGTTGGCCTTGACCGCGTAGTAGACCTTGGCGAATTCGAAACCGGCGCGCAGGTCGTCGTACGCCTGGCTGATCATCTGGGTGTCGATGAGTACGAACGGGGTTTCCTGCTTGTCAGCGAACGCCTTCATTTTCTGGAAGGTTTCACGCGCGAAATAGTCTTCGACCTGGATCGACATGCTCAGGGACTCCATGGGCAAACTGAAAGATTAAGTGGCTGCAAACTGAACGTCCTCCGTATCCCCACTTTGGTTCGCCTACTCAGTACTTGAGCCGGATGGATCGTTTCCAGCATGGACGTTCGGCGCGCACTTTAGGGCGTGAAGAATGCAGAATCAACAGGCAATCCGGGCGTGATCGACGTGGATCGACGACCAGCCATTTGAATAACCGACTCGTGTGACCGGCTGATGTTCCCTGCGATCTTTCAAGCGTAAAAAATTGTGGAATGGAGCGTGTTGGGCCCTTCGCGGGCAAGCCCGCTTCTACAGGGGATACCCGTTCATTGTGGGAGCGGGCTTGCCCGCGAAAGGGCCGGAGGTGTTCATATTTATGGCCACATTTTCCTGGTACCCCCGTACAGGAAATCGCCCATAAATTTTTTGTTACCGACTGGCGGATTTGCTGCTTTTGATGAGAAACATTACTATTCGCACCCTTATCTGCCTCCCTGATGACCCCCGACCGTGTCCGGACACAAAGGCTTCCTCGACCACTACCATGAGCTGATCGGCACCTGGACGCGCAAGCTGCGCAGTCGTCAGCAGGCCGAGGACCTCACCCACGATGCCTTTGTCCGGGTACTGGAAACCCCGCGCGAGCAGGTTGAGCAGCCACGCGCCTACCTGCATCAGGCTGCGCGCAATATCGCTGTGGATGGCTTCCGTCGCGAAGACCGGCGCCAGGCCCTGGAGCGGGAAGCCTTCGAAGAAGGCGCAACCGGCAGTGGCGACCCGGAAGCCTACGTGCATGCCCTGGAGCTGGCCGACAGCGTTGAGCGGGCCCTGGCCGAGCTGCCTCTCAACTGCCGGCAGGTGTTCATCTGGCAGAAGCTCGAAGGCCTGACCCAGGCCGAGATTGCCGAGCGCATGGGGTTGAGCAAGAACATGGTCGAAAAGTATATGATCCGCACGCTTCGGCACCTGCGTGAGCACCTGGATGTGTCGGCATGAAGAGTCAGGAGGCCTTTTCGATGAAACAGCACGGTACCGATGCCGTCCGCGAGCAGGCGGCCGCATGGTTCGCCCGCGTGCAGGACGCACCTCGGGATGCCGGGCTGCACAAGCAGTTGCATGCCTGGCTGGCGAGCGACGAGCACCACCGGGAAGAATATGAGCATCTCTGCCGCGTGTGGCAGGCCGCCGACTTCATTCCACGCCAGCACCTGGAGGCGCTGTGCCGGCCAGACCCGGTGCAGCAACTGCCACGACGGCGTTTCATGCGCCAGGCGTTGGCCGCCAGTGTCGCGGTAGTGGCGCTGGGCCTGGGCTGGAGCGGCTGGCACCACCTGCAACTGAACCATCAGGGCAGCCTGCAGACGGCCTTCAATGAGCGCCGTCAGGTCGAACTGCCGGATGGCTCGCATCTGGAGCTCAATGGCAACACGCAGTTGCAGGTCGAGTTCAGCGCCGGCCAGCGGCACGTGCGCCTGAACGCTGGTGAAGTGATGTTCAGCGTCGCCCATGACAGTAACCGGCCGTTTGTGGTCGACACTGCCCAGGGCAGTGTGATCGTCACAGGTACCCGCTTTGACGTCCGCCTGGACCCAGCCAGCACCCGTGTGGCGGTGGAACAGGGGTCGGTGCGGGTGCAGGGCAAGGGCGACTCGCCGGCGCAACTGACGGCCGGGCAGGGGTCGCATATAGATGCACAGGGCCTGGTCGCCGCACCCTATGCGGTCAACACCGGCGCCATTACCGCATGGCGACAGGGCAAGCTGGTGTTCGACAACGCAACCCTCGCCGAAGTAGTGGCCGAAACCTCGCGCTACCGTCGCCAGCCATTGCGGGTCGCCCCTGGGAAAGTCGCGCGGCTGCGCCTGTCCGGCACCTTCAGTACCAACGATACAGACGCTCTGCTGCGGGCCTTGCCGAGCATCCTCCCGGTGGCCATCAAAGCCCATGAAGACGGCTCCAGCGAAATAATCGCCAAATAGATTCAGGTTTTTTTTCACTCGTTCGTCTTCCTCGCCAGCTGCAACTGCCAAGCATTTCCATTTGCACGCGGTTGGCGTTTATTCCGCATTCCAGGATGTTTCGACGACGTGAACAACAACAAACCCTTCCCACGCTTTCGCGCCCTGGCGCTGGCCCTGGCGGTCAGCACCGTGGCCGTTGACAGCCAGGCCGCAGAGGCCGGCAATACCCTCCAGATCCAGGCCCAGCCGTTGGATTCGGCGCTGAACCAGCTCGGCCAGCAGACCAGCCTGCAGCTGTTTTTCAGTCCCGAGCTGGTCGCCGGCAAACAGGCCCCGGCGGTATCGGGCAACCTCGCGCCGGTGCAGGCGCTGCAACAGCTGTTGCAAGGCAGCGGGCTCACCTTCGAGATGACCGGGGACACCGTTGTGGTGAAGCCTCTGCCGACTACCCTTGACCTGGGCAGCGGCAGCCTGGAGCTGGCACCCACCGACATCAAGGTGGTCGGTGACTGGCTGGGTGATGCCCAGCAGAGCGTGGTACAGAACCACCCTGGGGCACGCACTGTGGTACGCCGCGAGGCAATGGTGGACAAGGGCGCAATGAACGTGCGCGACGTGCTGCGCGGCATCCCCGGCGTGCAAGTGCAGGACTCCAACGGGACCGGTGGCAGCGACCTGTCGCTGAACGTGGGCGTACGCGGCCTCACTTCGCGCCTGTCGCCGCGCTCCACGGTACTGATCGATGGCATCCCGGCCGCCTTCGCGCCGTATGGCCAGCCACAGCTGTCGATGGCACCGATTTCTTCTGGCAACCTCGACAGCATCGACGTCGTGCGCGGTGCCGGCTCGGTGCGCTATGGCCCGCAGAACGTGGGCGGCGTGATCAACTTTGTAACCCGGGCGATTCCGGAAAAGGCCTCGGCAGAGCTGTCCACCACCCTGGAGACCTCTCAGCACGGTGGCTGGAAACACACCGAGTCAGCCTTCGTCGGTGGCACGGCCGACAATGGCATGGGCGTGGCGCTGTTGTACACCGGGGTAAATGGCAACGGTTACCGTGAAAGCAACAACGGCAACGACATCGACGACGTTATCCTCAAGACGCATTGGGCGCCAACCGATGTCGATGAGTTCTGGCTCAACTTCCATTATTACGATGGCCGTGCCGACATGCCGGGTGGCTTGACCCAGGCCCAATACGACAGCAACCCGTACCAGTCGCTGCGCGATTACGACTACTTCGCGGGCCGGCGCAAGGATGTGTCGTTCAAATGGCAGCGGCAGCTCGACGATGCCACCCAGTTCGAAGTGCTGACCTACTACACCGACAGCTTCCGCGGCAGCACAATAGCCTCGCGGGACATGAAGACGTTGTCGTCGTACCCGCGCAACTACCACACCTTCGCCATTGAACCCCGTGTGTCGCGCATCTTCTTTGCCGGCCCAACCACCCAGGAAGTCAGTGTCGGTTACCGTTACCTGAAGGAAGCGATGCGCGAACAGTCGACTCGCCTGGCGCTGATCGACAACGTGCCGACGGTGACCCCGACTTCCGACGGCCACGTGTTCCAGGACCGCAGCGGTGGCACCGAGGCCAGCGCCTACTACATCGACGACAAGATCGACGTGGGCAACTGGACCATCACCCCTGGCGTGCGCTTCGAGCACATCAATACCGACTGGCGCGACCGCCCGGTGCTGGACGCCAACAACCGCCCGGTAGCCGAGAAAAAGCGCAGCATCACCAGCAACGAGCCTTTGCCGGCGCTGAGCGTGATGTACCACGTTTCCGATGCCTGGAAGGTATTCGCCAACTACGAGACGTCGTTCGGTAGCCTGCAGTACTTCCAGCTGGGCCAGGGCGGTTCTGGCAACAGTACGGCCAATGGCCTGGAGCCGGAAAAAGCCAAGACCTACGAAATCGGTACCCGTTATGACAATGGCGGCTTTGCCGGTGAGCTGACGGCGTTCTACATCGACTTCGATGATGAGCTGCAGTACATCAGCAACGACGTGGGCTGGACCAACCTCGGTGCGACCAAGCACCAGGGTATCGAGGCTTCGGTGCGTTATGACCTGGCCGGGCTGGACCCGCGCCTGGACGGGCTGTCGGTGAGCGGTGGCTACACCTATACCCGCGCGACCTATGAAGGGGATATCCCAGGGTTCAAGGGCCGAGACCTGCCGTTCTATTCACGCCAGGTGGCCACTGCCGGGGTGCGTTACGCAGTTAACCGCTGGACCTGGAACCTGGACGCCTATGCCCAATCGAAGCAGCGTGCGCCGGGAACCGGGATCAATGCCGATGGCAGTTTCAATGGCGACTACATCACCGAGCCGAGTGCTGACGGGCAGTATGGCGATATTCCAGGCTACGTGACCTGGCATGCCCGTGGCGGTTATGAGTTCGGGCCGGACATGTCCAACCTGAAGCTGGCGGCGGGGGTGAAGAACCTGTTCGACAAGCAGTACTTCACCCGCTCCAGTGACAACAATGCCGGCCTTTACGTGGGTGAGCCGCGGACCTTCTACGTGCAGGCCAGTGTTGGGTTTTGATCCGAGATTGTCGGGGCCGCTTTGCGGCCCTTCGCTCGCTCTTGTAGGAGCGGGTTTACCCGCGAAGGGGCGCAAAGCGCCCCCGACGATTACGAAACCACCACCTCGGCCGGCGAAACGATACTGCTCTTCGCCCCCCGCGATCTCCCCGAGCTCAGGTACGCGGCAATCGACTCCTGCGTCACCTCGCCCAGGAACACCTGCTCGGCATCCAGCACCGGCAACCACGCGCGGTTGAACTCGTACATGCGCGACAACAGGATGCGCAAATGCTCATCGTGCGACGCGGTGGCATTGAACGGCCGCAGGAAATCGCCACACGTCCCTTGCTGGCGGTGCATGTCGCGCCGGCGCACATAGCCCAGCGCCTTGTTCTGCGCATCGGTCACCACCACGTAGCGGCGGTCGTGCTCATCGAGCAGCTCCAGCGCGTCGCCCACCGGTGTTTCCGGGCTCACCGACGGCGCGTTGTCCGCTGCATCCTCGGCACGCACCAGCAACAGGCGTTTGAGGGTGCTGTCCTGGCCCACAAAGTTGCTGACGAAATCATCCGCCGGGTGCGCCAACAGGGTATCCGGGTGATCCAGCTGCAACAGCTTGCCGGCACGGAAAATGGCAATCTTGTCGCCCAGTTTGATCGCTTCGTCGATGTCGTGGCTGACCATGATTACCGTCTTGTTCAGCGCCCGCTGCATTTCGAAGAACTCGTTCTGGATCATCTCGCGGTTGATCGGGTCGACCGCGCCGAACGGCTCGTCCATCAACAGCACGGGTGCATCTGCTGCCAGGGCGCGAATCACGCCGATACGCTGTTGCTGGCCGCCAGACAGCTCGCGTGGGTAGCGTTGCAGGTACTGCTTGGGTTCGAGCTTGATCATGTGCATCAGCTCGCGAGCCCGCTCGTGGCATTTCTGTTTGTCCCAGCCAAGCAGGCGCGGGACCACGGTAATGTTCTCCTCGATGGTCATGTTGGGGAACAGACCGATCTGCTGAATCACATAGCCGATGTGCCGGCGCAGGGTAACTTCGTCCAGCCCGGTGGTGTCTTCGCCATTGATGAACACCTGGCCCGAGGTGGGCGTGATCAGGCGGTTGATCATTTTCAGCGTGGTGCTCTTGCCGCAGCCCGACGGGCCGAGGAACACGCAGATTTCCCCTTCATTGACGGTGAGGCTTACCGAGTCGACGGCTTTGACGTCCTTGCCGTTGACGTTGAAGGTTTTGCTGAGGTTCTTCAGTTCGATCATGAGCGCAGTCCTTCTGGAGTCAGGGCACGTTGCAGGGTTTGCAGCAGCAGGTCGGCGATGATCGCCAGCAGGCTGACCAGTACGGCGCCGACCAGCAGCATCGACATGTCGCTGCGGCTGATGGAAGTAAGAATCAGCACGCCGAGGCCGCCGGCGCCGATGGTGGCGGCAATGGTCATGACGCCGATGTTCATCACCACGGCGGTGCGCACGCCGGCGAGGATTACCGGTACGGCGATGGGCAGCTCGACCATGCGCAGGCGCTGGCCGAAGGTCATGCCAATGCCACGCGCGGCTTCACGGATACCGGGCTCGACATTGGTCAGGGCCAGGTAGGTGTTGCGCAGGATGGGCAGCAGCGAATAAAGAAACACGGCAGTGATCGCCGGCAAGGGGCCCAGCCCTTGGCCGAACTTGGAGTAGAACGGCAGCAGAAGGCCGAACAACGCAATCGATGGGATGGTCAGCAGCACTGTGGCGCTGGCCTGCAGCGGGCCGGCCACTGCCGGGAAGCGGGTCATCAGGATGCCCAGCGGCACGCCAACGAGGATCGCCAGGCCGACGGCGATGCCGACCAGCATGATGTGCTGCCAGGTCAGTTGCAGCACCTGGGCCCAGTCGAGGTGGGCGAACGTGTCGAGCAGGCTCATGGCTGTACCTCCTTGAGGGGATGCTCTCGCAGGAATGCGGCGGCCACTGCGGTCGGGTTCTGGTGGTCTACGTCAACCTTGGCATTGAGCTGGCGCATGGTCTCGTCATCGAGCTGCTCGGCCAGTGGCTTGAGCAGGGCGACCAGTTGCGGGTTGGCGTCGAGCACGGCCTTGCGCACCACCGGGGCGGCGGTGTAGTCGGGGAAGTAGTGCTTGTCGTCTTCGAGCAGCTTGAGGTTGAACGCGCTCAGGCGACCGTCGGTGGTGTAGACCAGGCCTGCGAACACCTGGTTGTTGTGCATGGCCGTGTAGACCAGGCCCGCGTCCATCTGGCGGATGTTGGCGCGGCCGACCTGCAGGTCGTACATTTCCTTGAGCCCGACCAGGCCGTCGGGGCGGTTGGCGAACTCGGTGTCCAGAGCCACCAGGTGATTACGCTTGCGCTCGTCGCGCAGCACCTGGTTGAGGTCGCTGATCGAGTTGATCTGCGGGTAGGCCTCGGCGACCTGCTTCGGCAAGCCGAGGGCATAGGTGTTGCTGAATTTCGACGGGGTCAGCCAGATCAGGTCTTTTTTGGCATCCAGCTCCTTGACCTTGGCGTAAGTGGCCTCGGCGCTGGGCATACGCTCATCGATGTGGTTGTAGGACACCAGCGACACCCCGGTGTATTCCCACATCAGGTCGAGCTGGCCGGTTTCCTGGGCCTGACGTGCGAGGCTGCTGCCAAGCCCGCCGATGACACGCACATCGAAGCCATTGGCGCGCAGGTACTGCGCGGTGATTTCGGCGAGCACGGTCTGTTCGGTGAACACCCGCGCGCCGATGCGGATCAGCGGTTTTTCCGCTGCCTGGGCAAATCCTGCGAACAGCAGGGCCGCGCCCAGCAGCAAGGCGATTCTCTTCTTCATGCGTTTCCTATCCTTATTGGGCCAGGCCACGTTCCAGCCAGCGCCTGCTGGAGAAACTCACCGCCGCGTCCAGTACCAGTGCCAGTAGCGCGGTGCAGGCGGCCCCCAGCAGCAGCTGCGGCTGGTTGTTCAGGGCGATGCCGGGGAAGATCAGGCTGCCCAGGCTGTTGGCACCGATCAGGAACGCCAGCGGTGCGGTGCCCACGTTCAGCGCCAGGGCCACACGTACGCCGCCGACGATGATCGGCACGGCGTTGGGCAGTTCCACTTGCCAGAGTTGCTGGCGCGGGGTCATGCCAATGCCGGTAGCGGCTTCCTTGAGCGATGCGGGGACGTTTTTCAGGCCTTCGTAGGTGTTGCGCACGATGGGCAGGAGGGACGCGAGGAACAGTGCGAAGATCGCAGGCCCGGCGCCGATGCCCAGGATACTCAGGGCGATGGCCAGAACGGCCAGAGGGGGGATGGTGTTGCCAACGTTGAAGAACTGCATGAAGCGCTCGGCTTTGTCGACCCGGTGCGGTCGACTTAACGCAATGCCGGCGGGGATGCCCACGGCCAGCGCCGCCGCCATCGAAGCCAGCACCAATACCAGGTGCGCTTGCAGGTAGAACCCAAGATCGTCGCGATAACGCGCGATCGTGTCGATGCCGATCCAGTGGACCAGCAGGGCCAGGATGACGAGCACGGCGGCCCATCCCAACAGCCCCTTTCCGTAGCGTTTAGCCACAGGTGGACTCCTTGTGTAGTCGGCGAGCACACTTCTTGGTTGCCGGCCAGTCCTGGCGGCGGGTGGTGTGTTCGCGAGTAGCAGCGTGATGCAAACCGAGGGCTGCGATCAGGCCATGAGCCGAACCCCGTCGGGCCCGAAAATGCTGATGAAACCAGTCCCCAACCGAAGCGGGTTGCAGGGGAGTGGACGTCTCCGTGGGCGTAAAGGTTCCCATCTGAGGCGGCATTTGGCCAGTGTTAATCGCTGGGTTGCGGGTTTTTGGGCGAGAAAAACAGCGACTTGATGTGCTGCAGGCGTTGAAATAACTGCGTTTTGGTTATTTGTCGTGATAAAGCGATTGCCTGTTGGGTTTGTTTTGTTTGTGCCGGCCTCTTCGCGGGTAAACTCGCTCCTACGAAGACTGCACCGCATCCGAACCCTGTGTCGTACCTGTAGGCGCGGGTTTACCCGCGAAGGGGCCGGCACAGGCGCCATTCATTCGGCAGATTTTGGTCCAGGCCCAACTTCAGGTATGATACTGCCCCTTTCAAATCCCCCAGTCAGGCGATTTCCCATGACCAACCAGGCCGCCGAAGTCGCGAAGCGCCGCACTTTCGCAATCATTTCCCACCCCGACGCCGGTAAGACCACCATCACCGAGAAGCTGCTGCTGATGGGCAAGGCCATTGCCGTCGCCGGTACCGTGAAGTCGCGCAAGTCCGACCGCCACGCCACCTCCGACTGGATGGAAATGGAGAAGCAGCGCGGCATCTCCATCACCACCTCGGTGATGCAGTTCCCGTACCGCGAGCACATGATCAACCTGCTCGACACCCCCGGCCACGAAGACTTCTCGGAAGACACCTACCGCACCCTGACCGCGGTGGACTCGGCGCTGATGGTGCTCGACGGCGGTAAAGGTGTAGAGCCGCGTACCATCGCCCTGATGGACGTGTGCCGCCTGCGCGACACGCCCATCGTCAGCTTCATCAACAAACTCGACCGAGACATCCGCGACCCGATCGAACTGCTCGACGAGATCGAAGCCGTTTTGAAGATCAAGGCCGCGCCAATCACCTGGCCGATCGGTTGCTACCGCGACTTCAAGGGCGTGTACCACCTGACCGGTGACTACATCGTGGTGTACACCCCGGGCCACGGCCACGAGCGCACCGAAGCCAAGATCATCCAGAAGCTGGACTCGGACGAAGCCCGCGCGCACCTGGGCGACCAGTACGATTCGTTCGTCGAGCAACTGGAGCTGGTGCAGGGCGCTTGCCACGAGTTCAACCAGGAAGAGTTCATCAACGGTCAGCTGACCCCTGTGTTCTTCGGTACTGCACTGGGCAACTTCGGTGTCGACCACGTGCTCGACGCCGTGGTCGACTGGGCGCCGCGTCCGCTTGGCCGTGTGGCCCACGAGCGCACCGTGGAGCCTGTGGAAGTGAAGTTCACAGGCTTCGTGTTCAAGATCCAGGCGAACATGGACCCGAAACACCGTGACCGTATCGCCTTCATGCGCATCTGCTCGGGCAAGTACGAGAAAGGCATGAAAATGCGCCACGTGCGCCTGAACAAAGACCTGCGTATCGGCGATGCGCTGACGTTCTTCTCCTCCGAGCGTGAGCAGCTGGAAGAAGCCTTTGCCGGTGACATCATCGGCCTGCACAACCACGGCACCATCCAGATCGGCGACACCTTCACCGAAGGCGAAGCGCTGGGCTTCACCGGTATCCCGCACTTCGCGCCGGAGCTGTTCCGCCGCGTACGCCTGAAAGACCCGCTGAAATCCAAGCAACTGCGTCAAGGCCTGCAGCAGCTGGCCGAAGAAGGTGCTACTCAGGTGTTCTTCCCTGAGCGCAGCAACGACATCATCCTGGGTGCGGTCGGTGTGCTGCAGTTTGACGTGGTCGCCAGCCGCTTGAAGGAAGAGTACAAGGTGGAGTGTGCCTACGAGCCTATCACCGTCTGGTCGGCGCGCTGGATCAGTTGCGATGACAAGAAGAAGCTCGAGGAATTCCAGACCAAGGCCATGGAAAACTTGGCCATCGACGGCGGCGGTCACCTGACCTACCTGGCGCCGACCCGGGTCAACCTGGCGCTGATGGAAGAGCGCTGGCCGGACATCAAGTTCCGCGCTACCCGCGAGCACCATTAAGGCCTGAAA